>JBPCNK010000049.1:0-16523 GCA_051001345.1 Acidobacteriota bacterium
AGCTGGCATCGCGGGTCGTGCCCGGGCAGATCTGGAGCAAACGCGTGGTCGCTGAAATGGGCGGCAAAGATTCTATAGTGGTCGACAGCGACACGAACCTGGACGAAGCGGCCGCGGGAGTTGTCGCGTCAGCCTTTGGGTACCAGGGACAGAAATGCTCGGCCTGCTCCCGGGCCATCGTCGTCGACCAGGTGTATGACCGGTTCCTGGACAAGGTCATCGAGAAGACGCTCATCCTGCGGGTCGGGCCGGCAGTAGAAGCAGACACAAATTTCGGTCCGGTTATCAACGAGCGCGCGATGAACAGCATTCGAGAATATATTGAGACAGGAAAACAGGAAGGGCGCGTCGTGGTTGGCGGCAACGTCCACGACGACGAGGGCTACTTTGTCGAGCCGACCGTCGTGTCGGACGTCGATCCGAAGGGTGCGCTTGCCCAGGAGGAGATCTTCGGGCCGGTGCTTGCGGTCATCCGGGCCAGGGATTATGACGAGGCGTTGCAGATCGCCAATAACACCGAGTATGGCTTGACCGGCGCCGTCTACACACGATCAAAAAAGAAGCTGCAAAAGGCCAAAGAGCAGTTTCACGTCGGCAATCTCTATCTCAATCGCAAGTGCACCGGAGCGATGGTCGGCGTCCACCCCTTCGGGGGATTCAATATGTCGGGCACCGATTCGAAGGCGGGCGGGCGCGACTACCTGTTGCTGTTTACCCAGGCCAAGCTCATGTCGGAGAAGAGGTAGCGCGTCTCTTCAATTCTATGGAAACAATCCAGGGCGAAGAAGCCTGTCGCAATTGCCAGGTCATTCTCAGCTACGACTATCAACTCGAGGACAACCGCTGGAATGGGAAGGTCGGAGGCGACCACGCGGTCAAGGAAGAAGATCAGGTGTTTCTGGAATGCCCCAGTTGCGGCGCCCGCAACTTTCTGAAACTGGGCGACGACCAAAGATTCCGATTCTCCCACCAGGACTTTTGAAAGCAAGGACTAAGGACTAAGGACTAAGGACAAACTAGGAGGAGTGGCACCGGCCGCCAGGCCGGTGGCTTTTTCGCCTGAAAAACACACCAGCTTGGAAAATCCGCGCCTCGTACTTCGTCCTTTGTCCTTAGTCCTTAGTACTGGTCCTTCGTTCGAAGTTACTTCACTTTCCCAAGTCGACGCCAAAGTCCCAAACACCCATCTCCGCCAGGACCTGGCCTTTCTTGAGCTCGACATCGCGCGGGCTTAACCAGAAAGCGTACTCGCCCGGAGGGAGATCCGCGACGGTTATGCGAAGCAGCGATTCTTCGAGGGCCTCGGAGCGGACCGCCAGGGCTGCATGCGTTTTCTGCGCACGGCCGGTTATGGCGCCCTGTTCAATTCGGCTGACGACGCGCTTGCCTTTTCGCGGTGCAAGGCGCAGCAGTTGCACGTCGACTTCGGACACCGCATCAATGCGAAAATAGAAGTCGCGCGATCCGGCGGAAAACCGCACGGGGCTTTGCTCACCGTTGAGACGCACCTCGGTCTGGTTTTTGAAAATCGGAAGGCTTACGGCGTTTAGGATCTGCCGCGCGCGATTGCGGTTCAGGATGGTCGCCGACTGAACAAGCGCGCGCACCTGGGCGCCGGAGACCGAGTACACTCCCTCCTGATTGGGAACGAACAAGTTGCCGCCGATGGCGTGACCTCGCGCGCGGGCCGGGGGGCCCAGGCTGATGCCTTCACCCTTTCGCAGGACGGTTGGGGCCGGCGAATTCGCCTCCTGGCTGCGTGTTTTCACCCAGTCGACCAGGCTGGCGGGCAATTCGGCCCATTCTTTGTCCAGCGGGTCGAGATATCGTACGCGGTCGCCGCGGATCTCGTATTGGACAGTTTCCAAGGTGGAGCCGTCCTTAAGATAGAGAACGCGCTCCGCCATGGCAACCGAAGCCACCGAAAAAAGGCACAGGAGAAGGATGGCTTGAATTCGAAGCATCTATGTAAGTTGGACGCCGGGATCAGTCTAAAGTTTCAGCCTCCGGTCACCCGAAGTGCCTTCACCGCAGAGACGCGTCGCGGCTCTGTTGGTGCTCCGTCGCCGGCCTGCGGCATGCGGCATACGGTTGCGGCTATGCCGCGCTGTGCCTCTGCGGTGAAGGCATTCGGGTGTTGGGCGCGCGTTGACAAAGGAGGCCCCATCTTCTAGGCTTTCGTCACGTGCTGCGCGTGCCTGTTGAACAGAAAGCGATTTTGGAAGCTATGCCGGACTTGGCACTGATTGCCGACGCCCGGGGTCGAGTCGTGTTCTGCAACCAGGCGGCTCGCGAGAGATTTGCGCTGGGAAGTCAGGCCGTGCCTCTGGAGCAGCTGTTTGTAGACGGCCTTCCCCCCGTCTCGGAATGGGCTTCCCCTTCCCGCATGGCGCCGCTGCAAGGCCTGGCTTTGAGCGGAAAAGGAGAAAGATTCTTAGCCGAATTGAGTCTCTTTCCTCTCGGCGCCGAAGGCACTTACCTGGCTCTAATCCGTGAGGCCCGGCCACACGCTGAAGTCGACGAGAAACTTCAGGTGGAGCGCCGCTTGAGGGACTCTGAGGAAAAATACCGGGCCATAGTTGAGGAAGGACACGATCCGATCTTTCTTTTTGATGTGGAAACCGGTGAGATTCTTGACTGCAACCACCGCGCTGAACGCATGCTCCTGGAGCGTCGGGAGGGGTTGGTCGGCCAGAAAATTCAAGATTTTCTGCCGGAGGAGAACCTGAAGATTTTCGAAGCGCGTCTGAATCGATTGCGCGATACCGGTCGTGGCTTTCAGATCGCCGACAGCGTCATACGGCGCAAGACCGGCCGCGAACAGAACGTCCATTTCAACATTAGTTCTCTCCAGTTGGCGGGCCGGCGCGTGGGTCTTGTGATGGTCCGCGACATCTCGATGGAGAAGCGCTTCCGGACCCAGCAACTCTACCTTGCCAAGGTTGATGCGATCGCCAAGTTGGCTCTGACGACAGCCCAGCAAATCAACGAGCCGGCCACGGCTCTGCAGGCACACCTGAGCCAGTTGCGGGAAGAATTGACGCGATCAAAACAACCGCAGATTGCGCAGCGCCTGGACGCGGCTCTTGCCGAAGTGGGCCGCGTCCGTGAAATCGCGCTGATGATGGGTGTTCTAGATCGATATCGCTCTCCGGAAGCGCTTGAGGGCAATGAAGACGCATTGGACTTCACCAAGATCCCTAACAGCGAAGTGCTGGGCGAAGTGAATGCATTGCGGGAAGAAGTCCGACGCATTCAGAGCGTCTTGACGGCGCTGCGAAGTGCCGCCTCGGAAAATCCTCCGGGCGCGCCTTCTCTGGAGCAGGTGGAATCGGAGTTCAGCATCCTGTCCGAAAAGATGTTCCAGTACCTGCAGCGGATGACCGACATGGCCGTGACCGATCCTTTGACGGGACTCTACAACCGGCGGTTTCTGGAGGAAGAGGTCAAACGTGAGTACTACCGTACGATCCGGTTTGGACGACCGCTCGGATTTCTTTATCTCGATGTCGACAACTTCAAGCCGATCAACGATCGTTACGGGCACGATGCCGGCGATCGGGTCCTCAGCACGCTGGGCCGGAGGCTGCGGCGCTGCACGCGCAAGAGCGACGTTAGCTGCCGTTACGGTGGCGATGAGTTTGTGCTGTTGTTGCAGGCCAGCACGGAGCAAAGCTTGCGGACGACCGCCGTCAACATGAAGGAAGCGCTCGAGAACGACAGCTACCGGCTGGGCGGCGATCGAATCGTCAGTTGACGGGGAAGTCTCAAATTCGAATCGTTACCTAATTCCGTATGCCGTATGCCGCAGGCCGGCGACGGAGCTTCGCATTTCGCGCCGATCCGCGATTACGCCTCCAAACTGCCAGCCCGACTCCCTCACGGTCGCGGCTCTTTTGGTGCTCCGTCGCCGGCATACGGCATACGGTCTGCGGCATACGGTTGCAGATCTAGCCTGTCATCAGCTTGAAACATCCTTTTGCCAACTCGCAGGACTTTCCAATCCGATTCCAGACAAAACTCCCCCGTGAGGAATCCCCGGCGATCTGCAGGCGGGCCTGAGGCTCCGGCAAGACCACTTCGCGAAGATACCGGAGCTTCTGGCGCACCGTCATTGACGGCAGCAGCAGCAGGTGGGAAGCCCCCTGGATTGCGATGTGCCGGTCAAACGCGCGGTCAAGTTTGCGCTCGAAGAATCCGGCCGTATGATCGGCTCGGAGATGATCCAGCCACTGAACCGGAATGGGGGCGGAATAATCGGCGGCGACACGCCGCAGCACAAAGCGAACCGGGCCGAGGCATTGCCAGCGCTGGGCAAGGCGCTCAAGACGATCCCAGTCCAGTTGGTCTCTAAAGCGGGCGATCGACGAGGCGATGTCGACCCACCAGATAATCTGGGCGAAGTCGTGCTTCACAAGGTGCAGCGCCAGGAGAATCAAACCCGACTCTCGATCCGGGACCCGGATGCTCTGGCCTTCGATGTGAAGCTGGCGCGCCGAGTCGAAGAGCTCCGCGCCGCCGGCGCTGAAGAAGCTGCACCGGGATAGGATGCGGTCACGGTTGAGAACATCCCCATGCAGGTCGAGTTCGACCCCCGCTTTGACCAGCGAGTTCGGGTAATTCGCTTTGGGGCTATATCCGTTGCGGCAGAACAGGTCGCGCACCCGTTTGCGATTTTCGGGATCGAATACCAGATCGATGTCTCCGTAGGGGCGCAGCCCACCGTCGGCGTAGACCTCCTCGGCCAATGCCCCGCCACGCAGCAGGAGAAAGCGGATGCCTTCACGCTGCAGCCGGGCAGACACTGCCAGCAGCTCACTGGAGCAGACGACGTGGGAAGCCTGATTCCACTGATAGTGATGCTGGAATTCTTGGAGAACCGCAGGGGGAACCACGCTTGCGTGGGTGCGCAATTGCGAGTAGAGCAAACCGGACAGGCCCTGCTCGTGGCAGTATTCGGCGAAGTGTTCCCAGTTAAAGCCGGCGCTGCGGGGGAGTGAGTCGACCGGCTTGCCGGAGACGCTGGCGCGCGCAAGGCGGCGCGCTAATTGTTGTTCGGCGCGCCGCGGCGGGTCGGGAAACGACATTTCGGCTTGCGCGGCCCGCGTACTAAATGTTGTCATGACGACGCGAGCCGGCTTCAAAAAATGACGACTACTTGTGGATTTGGATATTTCCGCCGCTGACCGGTCCGGATCCAATCTGCAAGACGCCGTTGATCGCGATCATGTACACATCGCTCTTGCCCGGCTCGCCGTTGTCTTCCACGTAGGCGTCAAAGCTGCGCCCGTCTTTGCCGACTCCAGAGAACCAAGCCTTCTTGAGATCGAGCGACACAACCAGCGAATTGATGCGATGCGCGTGGAAATTGGTTACGTTGTTTTGGAACTGCAGTTCGCCCTTCACTCCGGATTTGTCGCAATGGACGTTGAAGCCCCCGCTGGCGCCCGCAGTGCGGATTCCGCCGCCGGTGACCTTGGCGCATGTTCCGCCCCCCGGGGGAATCGGAGGCAGGCCCCCGCCGCCAGGCGGTGGTTCGTTGCCGGGCAGATCGACGGTGTCGACTGCGCTGTCGAAGACGACTGAATTCGGGTCCCGCGGATCCGTCCGAGTAGAAGCGGTGATCGTGACGTTGGAATTGTCGGGCGCTGTAGCGCCGACCAAAACATCGACTTCGATTGCCAGCGTATCGCCCGGCCTCATCGGCCCGGTATCGACAACGCCGTTCATGTTGGTGTCGACCAATGGCAATCCGGTCGTCGCATTTCGGATTTCAACGACGACGAGGCCACCCACCAGAGGGTTGGCCGCCGCGGTCAAATCGAATGTGTAGGGCGAGTTTCCAGTACCGGTTTGGGTGATGGTGTGGTTGAAGGTAACCAAGTCGCCTTGATTGGCGGCCACTGTATTGTCCGGTGAGATGTCAACATTCGGCTGGTCGGATGACGTCGGCGGACCGGTCGACAGCGGAGCCTCGTTGTCGGTCATATACATTTCGAGGTCGCTGCGAATCTGGACCAGGTTCGTGCGATCGACGCTGTTCCACTGCCATCGGTAGAAGCCTGCCGGCAGCGAGCTGACGGTTTGAATGGTGACCTCCGACGGCGCCGGATCGTTAAATTGGGTGTACGAAGTGCTGCCGGGTGCTAGCAGCACAAACTGTTCCCAATCGCTGTCCCCCGAAGGGTTGTTATTGGGATGCTGCGAGCCCGATGGATTATGCACAATGTACTGGATGTCGGCGTCAGGGCCAGGTGTTGCATCGGCGCCCGAGTCGGCGTCGCCGTCCAGAAAAGACGCGCTCGAGAGCGGACCAGGAGCATAGAGGTAAAAGTCCCAGCTGCCGTTATAAGAGGAGGGGCTCCGATCGAAGGGGTTGATGGGTGCCGCGACAAAGCCGATTTGGCCGATGGCGGCCAAACTGGGCTGACCACTGGTGCCGATCTTGAACCCATTGACGCTGTTGGAAGCCTTGATCGAGAACTCGACTTCGATACGGAAGAAATAGTTGCCGCTCTGACTGTTGCGCGCCAGAGTACCCTGCGGGCCAGTCAAGTCGATGTTATGGATAAACCAGGCGTTGTCGGGCATGATCGCGCCGTTTAAGGTAGTAATCAGGGGTCCGGTGCCGTCTTTGTTGGGATCGGCGAAGATGCGATAACTGGCCGGAGGGTTGACGGCGTCTGGAACATAATCCCAGCTGCCACCGATATCACCGTCGAAAATCCCGATGTCGACCGAAGTTGCGGTCGATGCCGCGCCGATGTAGACGATCGTAGGAACGTAGCCGAGGGTGCTGGCGGCGGTACCCGCAATCGCCAGGAAGCGGCCGTCGGTGGTAGTCAGACTGGGTATGCCGAGCCGCAGTGTCGACTGCGCCGTAATCACAGCGCTGAAAGCAGTCAGAATGATGACTGACAATAGACAGAGAATCTTAATGCGCCCAAGTCGCGGACATAGGAAACCAGTGGCCATAACTTAATCTCCGCTAGCAATGAAATCGACCGAGATGAAGGACCCCTTAGGCCCAGCTTCCTAGGTTCATGTTGGAACAACGGAAAGATAGCAATTCCCATGCCGTAGTGTGACCAACGTCACAATCCTAGTAATAGGTAGTTGTTTCAGTAACTTACAGAATTCTTGGATTCTCTTGGATTGGTTTAAAAAAAGCAGAGGAAGTAAAACATTTACACCCATGTCCCCAGACCGGTGTATGAAGTGCACACAACCCTTCCAAAAAAAAGAGAAAAGGATTTCACCGGAATTCCAGGCAAGCCCTCAGCGTGCGACCATTACCAAGCCGAGTTCATCCAGTCGCCGAAGAAATTCGTGGCAATCGGCATCGACCTGCGCCGGGTCGCCGCCGTAATGGGCCGCCGTTTGGTTGGACAGATCCGCCGGTTTGATGGGTGTTGCCAACTGTTTCCAGATATACCGGCCGGTGTCGTTCAGCTGACAGATCACGCGGCGACCCGGGGCGGATTCTTCGATCAGGCAGGTCTGGCCCGCCTCGACCGTTTCTCTGACTCCGGCACGCCGTTGCAAGCGCACGCTGCCGCCTGCGGCCGGGACGACCCAGATGCCCGCCAGAGCTTTGCAAGCCGTTCTTCGTGAAATGAGAGACATGGCTACATCAGTGTAGTGGTAACGGTTGGCCCGTTCAAGTCCAATCGGGCCTTAGGGGTCAGGCTTCAGGGGTCAGGGGTCAGGGGCTACGGAATTAATCCGCAATCAATCCGCAATCCGCAATCACTACTGTCCGGATAACAATTTTGTTTTTGTTCTGAACATACTGAACTGTAATAGGTTGCGGCTAAATCTGATCGTTTTCGATTTCAATTTGGTTTCTGAATTTCTCCTGCGACCATTCGAATTCGGCAACAGGACGGAAGCAGGAGTGGCACCGGCCACCAGGCCGGTGTGCTTTTTCAGATGTACATAGAGAATCATCCGTTTGGAAGTCCCAGTCAGAGTGAACGAGCATGGCGACGAACGTTCCTCCAGCCGGTACCCGAAGAAAAGCGCACAGGGCGGGAGCCCTGTGCCCTCCTGCTGGGACGCCCCAGCCAGTTTGGATTTACACAATCCGGCAAACTCTCAGCCCCACACTTTTCGAGGAAACGCCCATTTCACGCGTGTTTGAGCCCTGTGACTAACAAAGCAAGAAGAACGGTGTCTCTAAACAACTGACTCGATTCGACATTAAACCGGACAGTACTGATCCGCAATCCGCAATTCCCTGACCCCTGACCCCTGACCCCTGACTCCTGACCCCTAAGAAGTGGCATAATAAAACGGACATGTCGTCGGCGCGATTTCGCAAGTCGGGCAGAGTTCCCTGGCGAATCATCGAGGGAGAAGCGATCCTGGTCAGCACGCGATCCCAACAGGTGTTGTATTTGAACGAATCCGCTACCGAAGTCTGGAAAGTTCTCGACGAAGGCAAGAGCGTGGAGGAAATCGTCGATCATCTGTGTATCTGCTTTGAGATCGCCAGGGACCAGGCCGAGCAGGATGTCCTGGCCTGCATCGGGGAATTGCGCAGCCTGGGGGCCATCGAAGATGTCGCCGGCTAGCCGCATTGTCTGGAAGGGCGTCACAATCGACGTTGCAGCGCCGGCACTTTGGCAGCCGGCTATCAAAAAACTAACCGGAGCCTCCGAGTCGATCCCCGCCATGGGGCCGCTCGCTGACGCGCGCGGCGCCGCCCTTCAACCGGATGTCGCAGTCGAACTGGTCGACCAGCCACTTGAGAGTTCGCCCGTTGAAATGACGATCGCGGGCCGGACGGTCCGCGGCGAGTTTCTCGATGAGGACCGAATTTGGAAACTGCGCCTCTCCTGCCGGGGACACAGGCCTTTGGGACCGCTGCTCGAGTACGCTCTGGAGCGAGCCCGTATGGTAGAATGGGTGGGTCGTGGAGGAGTCCACCTGCACGGTTGCGGTGTGGCGTCCCACGGAGCGGCCCGGCTTTTTCTGGGACCCTCCGGCTCGGGCAAGACGACGCTTGCACGCAAATACGTCGGCCAGACGATCCTGTCCGACGAGTGGCTTTGGCTGGAACCTGGAGGGAATTCCGTTCGCGGCGAAGAAGTGGAAGGCAGGACGTATCGAGTTGAGGCGGTATTCTTCATTGCGCACGGACCGCGATTTCGAATGAAAACCATACCGGTTAGCGAGGCGGTGGCCCGATTGATGGCCAACCAGTTTTCCGTGGCGCCTGTCGAGCAGCTTCTGCAACGCACGATGGATTCGCTGCAGCAGCTGGCCGGCAGAACGCCGGCCTATCGTCTTGAAACAAGACTAGTAGACGACGTCCGCGCTTTGCTCGACACGGCGCTGGTGAAACGATGATTCTCCCCGAACACCTTCGCAAAGCCATCGTCGACGATCACCTGCTTTTCAGCTGTCAATTCGAAGTGACCTGGAAGTGCAATGAGGCGTGTGTACACTGCTACCAGCGCGTGGATCGAAAGCTGGTCTACCCCAAAAGCGTGGCGGCGGCTAGCGACGACCTCCGAGCCGAGTTGAAGACGGACGAGATTCTGCGAATTCTCGGAGAACTGCGCCAGGAGGGCTGTTTTTTCCTGACGCTGACGGGCGGCGACCCACTGGTGCGGCGCGATTTCAAGCAGATCGCCCAGCGCGCCCACGATCTCGGTTTTGTACTGTCCATCATGACCAACGGCCTGCGCATCGATCGATCCATGGCCGACTTCCTGGCAGAGCTCAACATCCACCGAGTTGAAATCAGCATTTATGGCGCCTGCGCCGAGACGCACGATGCCGTCACCCAGGTGCGCGGGTCATTCGACAAGACGCTGCAGGCTATTCGGCTGTTGGTGGAGCGCGGCGTACGGGTGTACTTGAAGAACTGTATTTTGCGCCCGGCTTTCGAGGAGGTCGAAGCGATGGAAGCGCTTGCGGCTTCCTTCGGCGACGCCATTGACTTTGTCGCGTCTGCCGAGATTGTTCCACGCAACGACGGCAGCCTCGACGTCATGAAGTGGGCGTTGACCAACGAGCAGTTGCGCCAGTTATTTCGCCGTCAAATTGAACAAGACAGCCAGACGGCGCCGTTGCCGCGCATCGCCGAGCCGGCTAAAGCCGACGACGGCGGCCACGCCATGTGCGGAATCGGCGACTCGGGTATCAATATCAATCCACTGGGTCACGTCTACGCCTGCGTGTCACTGCCCTTTGTTTGCGGTGATCTACGCAAGCAGCCGCTGCACGAAATCTGGCAGGATGGCGAGTTTTTCAGGTACTTGAAAGGTCTGCGCAACTCGGATCTGGAAAGTGTCGACAGCGCCGCCAACGGGTTTCGTTGTCCGGGCGGATCGTATCTCGAGCACGGCGATCTGACGCGGATGTCCACCGAAGCAAGCCGCATGGGAGCGGCTTGGGAGGCAGCCGAACAAGGGTTGGTCCAAATCCGATTTTCTTAACACGAAGCACCACAGTGCCGCACCCGGAAGGGTGCGGGTTTTCTGAATACGAAGCACTACAGTGCCGCACCCGGAAGGGTGCTGGTTTTTGAACCCGAAGCACCGTCTGAGAATATAAGGAGTCACCAGAATGACCGAAAAATCCAAAGAAAAAACGGCCACCTCGCAGAAGCGGGCCTACGTCAAACCCGTTATTGTCGTCAACACGCTGGTCGAGGCGCGCGGGACGTGCCGCACGGCTGGCACTTGCTCGGGGGCGTCGCAGATAAAGAATGTCTCCGGAGGGCAAGCCTGTCGGGTAGGGTTTTGATTCAGTGGCCAGCCGCCGGTCGCCAGTTTAGCCGCGTCAAGCCTGGGGCCTGAAGCCTGTTTTCAGGATCCTTCCGGAATCAGGCCCGCTTCGGGTGCTAGCTGTTCCTCTGGGACACGAGCGCGCCGGCCTTCGAACATCGTGTAAAGCGTCGGGATGAAGATCAGCGTAATCAGCGTCGAGGAAATCATCCCGCCGATGACGACGCGCGCCATGGGCGCTTGCAGCTCCGATCCTTCGCCGACTCCAAGCGCCATGGGAACCAGACCGAGACACGTCGTCAGCGTCGTCAGCAGGATCGGACGCAGCCGGCGGCGCGACCCTATTTCCACGGACTCCGCCAGCGAGTGCCCCTGTTCGAAACGCATGTGATTGACGTAATCGACCAGGACGATGGCGTTATTGACGACGATTCCCGCCAGCATAATCACGCCGATAAAGGCCTGCATGTTGAAGGTCGTCTCGGTCAGAAACAGCGCCAGCACCACACCGACGGCCGCCAGCGGAACGGAAAACATAATCAGGAACGGATATTTCAAGGATTCAAACTGCGCGGCCATCACCAGGTAGACCAAAACGATGGCCAGAATCAAAGTCATGATCAGGTCGCGAAAAGCCTTCTGCTGTTCTTCGTATTCCGCGCCATGAATCAGAACGAAACCCGCCGGCAGCGGCTGGAGCTCTTCGAGCCGCTTTATTAGATCCCCCATCACCGATCCCATGTCGCGGCCATCCAGGTTGGCCGCCACCGTGATGATCCGCTCCTGATCCTTGCGTTCGATAACCATCGGTCCTTCGGTGCGTTCCAGGCGGACGACCGAAGCCAGCGGAACGGTTTCGCCCGTAGGCGTCGAGATCGGCAGGTTGACGACGCTCTCAATGTTGTCCCGGTCGGCTTCACCAAACCGAACGAGAATATTATATTCGTCGCCCGCGTCGCGGAAGTAGGCGGCGCGCGTGCCGCCGACGGCGGTTCGCAAAGTCGTGGCCACCTGGGCAACCGAAATACCCATGGCCGAGGCGCGGGCGCGGTCAACGTGGACACGCATTTCAGGCCGGCCTTCGCGCCGGGTGACTATGGCGTCTGAAACCCCGTCGACTTCTTCTGCAATGCGCCTGACCTTCAACGCCAGTTGCTGGCCGGCGACCAAGTCGTGTCCCCGGACTTCGATGCTGAGCCGGTCGTCGGTCTGCTGGCCCCGGCGCAATGCGAAGTTCCCCCCGCCGGCGCGCGGCCGGGCAATCACGCCGGGAATCCCGGAGAGTTTTCCTCGTAAGTCCGAGGCTACCGCCATCGTGCTGCGCGAGCGTTTTGATTTGTCGACCAGCTTGAGCCGGATCGACGAAGTATTGACGGTGGAGGGCCCGCCGAACCCGCCGCCGCTGCCGCCGATTTCCGAGAGCATGTGTTCGGTCTCGGGAACGCTTTCGCGCAAAATCTTCTCGACCTGCAGCGTCACACGATCGGTTTCTTCCAGGCCCGTTCCGGCCGGCAGTTCCAGGCCTACTCGAACTTCGCCTTCATCGGTTTCCGGCTCCATTTCGACTCCGATGAAGGGAATCAGCGCCAGCGAGCCGAAAAATAGAATGATGGCGCTGAGTACGACTGTCTTGCGGTGCCGCAGGGCCCAATGAATCGCCTTTTGATACTCGGAATCGAGACCATCCAGGACGCGGCCGCTGACACGGACCAGTCGCGCCGAGAGCGCATTGTGAACGATCTCGTAGTCCATCTTGAGGTACTTGGCGCACAGCATGGGCACCAGCGTCAGCGCCACAAACAGCGAGAAGAACTGCACGAAGGCGACGACCCACGCCATTTCCTTAAACAGGATGCCGCTCATGCCGCCCAGAAACACCAGAGGAACGAAGACCGCCACCGACGTCAATGTCGAGGCGACGATGGCCGTGCCGACTTCGCGCGTTCCGACCAGAGCGGCTTCGGCCCGCGGCATGCCAGCTTCGCGGTGCCGGAAAATATTCTCGAGAATGACGATGGCGTTGTCGACCAGCATTCCCACGCCGAGGGCCAGACCGCCGAAGCTGACCGTGTTGAGCGTAAATCCGTAGAAGTACATCAGTGCAAACGTGGCGATCACCGAGATGGGGATCGAAATCCCGATAATGATCGTGCTGCGAATGTTGCGCAGAAATAGAAACAAGACGCCGATGGCCAGCAGCGAGCCCCAGAAGGCTGAATCGCGGACATTGTTGATGGACTGTTTGATGAAGCGGGAGCTGTCGATAATCGACCAGATCTGAACGCCGGGAACCTCCCGGTTGATCTGTTCCATTTCTCGATGGACGGCTTCTGCGACCTCGACGGTGTTGGAGCCGGACTGTTTGCGAACGCTCATCCGGATTCCGGGTTTGCCGTCGATGCGGATCATGCCGCGGACCTCTTCGTGCGAGTCCTCGATGGTGGCCACGTCGCGCAGGAGCAGCGGAATGCCACCGCGAGTGGTCAAGACCAGGTCGCGGATCTCGTCGACGCTGGTGAATTCTCCCTGTGTCCGCAACAGAATCTCGAACTTGTCTTCCTTCAGTTGCCCGGCCGGAAGATTCAGCGTTTCTCCCCGGATACTGGCCAGGACCTGTTCGAGCGAAAGGTTCAGGGCTTTGACTTTGTCCAGAGACAGGCGTACGTGGATCTCGCGGCGGAAGCCTCCCTGGATATCGGTTGCTGCGACGCCCGGCACCCGCTCGAGGCGGTACTGGACCTCCTCTTCGGCGACCTGGCGCAGCCGGCGCGGGTCCATGTCGCCGGAAATCCCGAGAAACATGATCGGAAACTGCGAAACATCGAATTTGAAGAGGAAGGGAGGCTCGGATTCATCGGGAAGAGCGCCGCGGACACGATCCAGACGCGTGCGAACTTCATCGGCAGCTTCATCCAGGTCGGTGCCCCATTCAAACGCGACGCGAACCTGGCTGGATCCTTCCGAAGAGGTCGAGGTCACGTGTTCGACGCCGGGGGCCGAGGCCAGCGATTTTTCGATTGGCTCGGTGATGAGTCGTTCGATTTCCTCGGGGCCGACTCCGGGATAGGCCGTTCGCACCGACAGCGTGGGAAACGAAACATCGGGCATCAGGTCGACCGGCAGTCGTGTAAACGAGATAATGCCGAGCAGAATCGTCGTGGCCATGATCACGTAAGTCGCGATCGGCCGGCGTATCGAAAAATCGGCAAGCTGCATGTTTTATCCAGGGGCTAGGGGTTAGGGTTCTCCAAGTTAGACTTCCTACTGATCCGCAATCAAATCCGCAATCCGCAATTCTCTAACCCCTATTGGGCTGTAACATCTGAACTGGTACCGACAACATTGATTCGCCTGCGCGGGCGGCCATGGAAAAGCTGGGGCCGATTCTTAACCGGCTTCACCACAGAGACACAGAGCGCACAGAGGGACACAGAGAAAAGCTGGCTCATACTTAGAATCACGGACAGCCGGTCGTTTGTACGACGTTTTTTCTGCGTTTTCTCTGTGTTTTCTCTGAGTCCTCCGTGTCTCTGTGGTGAAGCCGCTTTTCACTGCACCGCAGAGCGTCACTAGTCGGCTGATGATCAGTCGTCGGTTCAGATTGTCCATCGCCATGCTAAATACCAAAATAAATGTTACAGACCACTAGTCAGTTAAGAGAACCCTTGGGCTTGTCCGGAGTTGGACCATCCGAATCATCCTTGGCGACGCGAACCGAATCGCCCGGGCTGAGCGACTGCGCGCCGCGCGCCACTACAAGATCCCCTTCGGCCAGGCCCGACAAAACCTGCACTTTGTCTTCCTGCATCAAACCAGCCTCCAGTTCGACGAATTCGACTTTGCCTTGGCGTGCAACGAAAACCCCCTGGCGGGTACCGCGCGTTACCAGGGCATCGCGCGGGATCACCAGCGCCTCGATCTGGCGGTTCAGGGAAAGTTCCACGCGAGCGAACATCCCGGATTTAAGAATCCCGGCGTCGTTTGGAACAAGGATTTCGATCGGTACGGTGCGCGTCGCAGGATCCAACATGGGTGAAATGCGGTTGACCCTGCCGCGGAAGGAGCGTCCAGGATAGGCATCGACCTCGATCTGAGCGGCCAGCCCATTGCGAATTTTGGGGATGTCTTTTTCGGTGACGTTGACAACCGTCTTCATGCTGCTGAGGTCAAGCACGGTGACGATGGCAGTCGAAGGGCTGAGCATGGCGCCGCGGTCGACGTGTTTTTCGGCGACAAATCCTGAAAGCGGGGACAGGACGCGGGTATTGGCGACATTGATCTTCATTTCGTTGATGGAAGCCTGGGCCTGCTGGATCTGGGCCTCGGCCAAATCGCGTTGGGCCTCGCCCGTGCGGACGCGGGACTGAATTTCCTCGAGGTCCTGTGTGGAAATCAGTTTCTCGTCGTAGAGTTTCTTAGTGCGCGCCAGCTGCGATTCGAAATTGGCCAGTTCGGAGCGGCGCTGTTGCAAGGTTGCGCGGGCCACGGCCATGGTGGCCTCGGCGCGCTGGAGCTGCTGTTGCAATTCCTGATCCTCGACTTGCGCAATCAGGGCGCCGCGCCCGACGAAGTCGCCGCGGTCGACCAGCAACCGCTGCAGCCGCCCTCCGATTTTGGCCACGACTGCGACTTGAGCGGTGGGTCTGAGATCACCCAAAAGTAGAATCGATTCCTTCATCATGGCTCGGCTGACCGGCGCCGTCGTGACCGTAAGCGTCGGGCGCAGCCCAGCTCCCGGTCGACCACCGCCACTCCCACCGCCGCCGCTCGGCGCCCGTGCGCCGGTTGACGCGCCACCGGAACCAGGAGTGCCGCCGGGAGTGTCCTTCTTGAGGGCCTGAACCACGCGATATCCAACCAGGATTGCCAGCGCCAGTCCGAAGGCCAACAACACGATCTTTTTCAACAAACACGCCTCCCAGAGAGCCTATCTGACTCCTATACGGAACGAGCGGCAAATGTTTCACAAAAAACGGCTGGGCGTTGGCGGCGGCTTGCGGGAAGTTGTAGAATCCGTCCAGGCCGATTCAAGGCTGTGGAGTCTTTATGCCGACCGTACCGATCGATCAATTCATTTCCGGCCTGTGCGCCATACCCGAAACAGATTTCACCGTGGGAAAGCTCTACGATTTTCTCAGAAAACATCCCGTCGACGAGCAAAGTCTGACGCCGTACCTCTTTTTCAGCAAAAGCCACTACACCCGAAACCTGATTTTCAAAAACGCCGGTTTCGAGCTGATCGCCATCTGTTGGGAGGTGGGACAGGTCTCGCGCATCCACAACCATCACGGTCAAAATTGCTGGATGGCGATACCGGTGGGCAGGCTGCGTGTACAGAACTTTCGGATTGTCGAGGAGGATAAGGCCTCCGGATACTGCCGGCTGGAGCCGACCCATGCGTTTGACATGCACCGCGACATGCCGGCCGAAGTCGATCCCGAAGAGCCGGTCCACCAGGTATTGAACCTGGCCGAATTTAACCAGCAAGCCGTCAGCCTGCACATTTACTCCAAGCCGTTTGACCGCTGCCTGGTGTATTCCCTCGAGCAGAACCTCTGTCGCGATGTGCCACTCCATTACTCGAGTGAACAAGGGAGGCTTTGTGAAGGGGAGGTGCTTTAGCTACGAAGTACGAGTTACGAATTACGAGTGAAGGACTAGCCCGGATTATGCATGAAGCATGAATGAAAAAAGCCTCGATGTGGTACAAAGGCAGTTGCGACACGGCTTTTGGACCAGCAAGGAGGCTTTTTTTGACGGAACAGAGTGTAACACAGAATCTGC
>JBPCNK010000050.1:0-13361 GCA_051001345.1 Acidobacteriota bacterium
ACCGCGAGCGGGTCCGTTCCTCAGGTCGGACCGAAGAAATTGCATAACTGACCCGCTCGCCCGGATCCGACCGAAGCAATAGCGTTACTGACCCGCTCGCGTCGCTCGCGGTACTGTTGATGGTGGCGCAAACCACCGGCTGGAACGCTGCGCCACCACGTTCCGATCAACATTTGTGATAAAGTGACAGTCTTCATGGACTTTACCGGCAAGGAAGTCATCAAGCGATACGCGAAAATGGCGTTGGGACGCCCGTTTTCCCCTGTGGTCCTCAACCTGTTAATCACATCGGTGTGCGACATGCGCTGTGTCCACTGTTTTTTTACCGATGAACTGGATGACCGGTCGCGCAAGGCCAAACAGATCAAGGCAGAAGAAGTCGAAAAGATCAGCCGCACGCTGGGCGGCAACCTGGCTGTCCTGATCGTCGCTGGCGGCGAACCGTTCACGCGCAAAGATCTGCCGGAAGTTGTCGGCTCTTTTTACCGCAACAACAAGCTCGACTCGGCTTACTTAATGTCCAACGGCCAAATCCAGAAGCGGATTCTGCCCGACGTCGAACGCCTGCTGAAGGAGTGTCCCAAGCTCAACGTGACGGTGGCCCTCGGCATCGACGGCCTCAAGGACGAACACGAGAAGATCCGGCAGAAGCCCGGCAGCTGGGACCTCGTCATCGATACAGCCCGGCAGTTGCAGAATCTCAAGAAATCGTTTCCGCGGCTGGACGTGCAGACTTGCACGTGCTTGATGCATAGCAACCAGGAGCGCATTTTCGACTGGTACGAATTTCTCAAGCGCGACCTTCAGCCTGACAAGATCAACGTCAACTATATCCGTCCGCCCGCGGCGCGTTCCGAAGAGCTCGACATCGATCTGGACCGCTACTGGCGCCTCAGCCGCCAAATCGACGAGGACACGCGCCATCAAGTCATCAAGAATCACTACTCCGGCCGTTCCGGATACTTCAAGGCCGCCATCGACGTCTACATGCACGGATTGATCGCCCAAACGGTGGCCGACCCGCGGGCGCACTTGAAATGCTGGGCCGGTACGGCCGGCGCCGTGATCTACGACGAGGGGACGCTTTCCAGTTGCGAGATCCTCGGGCCAATCGGGAACCTGCGTGACGTCGATTGGGATTTTCAGCAGCTCTGGAAGTCGCCGGCCATGGCCGAGCGCCGCAAGAAAGTGGCGTCCGGCTGCTTTTGCACCCACGAGAGCAACTGCTATTACCCCTCTTTGCCCCTCAACCCGCGGCACCTGGTAAAGATCAAGAAGCTCGAGTGGGAAATGAAACGCTCGGCGCGCCTGGTCAATATTCAGTGATAGTCGCGAGTCGGGAGTCGCGAGTCAAGAGAAAGAATCACGGTCTCACTGCAGTGTGGTGAGATTTCTTGCATCGAAGCCCGGCGCCCTTTTCCCACAAACCGCTCTTTTTCAACAATCCCGATTTGGGTCGGGGCTTGCATACGTCGGGATCGGAGGTGTCTCATGCTGAGAAAATCACTCGTGGTGGCGGCAATGCTGTTGGCGATTCTGCTGATGCAGTCCGGACAAGCGCGCGCCGAGCGCAAAATCGGGAAGATTATCGGGACAGTCGGTGGCGCCAGTGCGGGATTCTTGGCGGGATTTGTCCTCTCCGACGATGATGCCATCGAGGCGGGTCGCAAGATGACGCGCAACGTCATTATCGGCGCTGTGGCCGGAGGCGTCGGAGGATACTTTTTAGGGCGGACCGTCGACCGATTCGCCTTCAACTATCAGCCCAATCCCGTCGACGATAGCCGCATTATCGCGGAATTGATCGAGCAGCAGAGCCGCAAGCTTGGGGCCACAGAGCCGCGACCGTAAGGGAGCGGGCAATCAGGGGCAGTCATCTTCAAAATGTTGCCACTGATTGCCCACTCGCCTACGCTCGTGGCCCGGACCACCGCTTTAATTCTCAGAAAAGCGCACCGGCCAGGCGGCCGGCGCCACTTGGCAGCACTCTCATGTGCACAGGTCAGGAGCCCTGTGCACACACGTATCAGGCGATTCCCTTTTCCTTTTTGATGAGCTCGGTGAGCGCCGGAACGACCTCGAACAGGTCTCCGACGATGCCGTAGGTTGCCACCGAAAAGATCGGGGCGTTGGCATCTCGATTGATCGCCACAATGACACCGGAGTTCTTCATACCGACCAGATGCTGGATAGCGCCTGAAATACCCACGGCAAAATAGACGCGGGGCGCGACGGTCTGACCGCTCGATCCGATCTGGCGGTCGCGCGGCAGCCACTCCATGTCGATGACTGGCCGCGACGCGCCCACCTGGGCTCCCAGCACACGCGCGAATTCCTCAATGATCGGCAGGTTCTCGGCTTTTCCGATTCCTCTTCCGACTGCAACGATGAACTCGGACTTGGATAAGTCGACCTTGCCTTTGACGGCTTCAAACACTTCCAGAACCTTGCGCCGGATCAGGTCGGGTGTCAGGGTCACGTTCTTCTCGACGACGGCTCCGCCGCCTTCCTCAAGCCCATCCGAACTGAAGGCGCCGGCCTGCAAGCTGACAAAGTAGGGCGGCGAAGCCTCGTATCCGATTTCCACGTTAAGTTTTGAACGGAAAGCCTGTTTGGTGACCACCATCTTGCCGGCTTCCATTCGCAGGTCGATCGCGTCGGTCACGTACCCGGATCCCACCGCTTCGGCGACGCGACTGACATAGTCGATGTTCTGGTAGGTGTGTCCCAACAGGACCGCAAACGGTTTGTCGGCCTCGATGATCTGGCGCAGGGCCGCGCTGTAGGAGTCGGCGGTAAACGGATCGAGCAAAGCGTGATCGACCAGCCAGACCTCTTCGAGTTTCTTACGGGCGACTTCTTCGGCAGCTGCCCGCGCGCCCTTGCCGATAACGACAGCGACCAGAGGCCGCCCCAGTTCTCCGGATAATCGCTGGCCCAGGCGCAGTGCTTCCCAGCCGATGCGCCTGACCCGCCCCTCGGAATGATCGACCAATGTCAAAATCTTTTCAGCCATTACAGAACTTTCGCTTCGCGCTTGAGTTTGTCAACCAGCGCCGCGGCCGCTTCCTTGGGCGTTCCAGGCACGATCTCGGCCTTTTTGCCCGCGGGAGGAAACATCACCTTGCCGATGGCCAGCCGGGCGCTATCGCCGGCAATCAACTCATCGGCGCTTACCTTTCGAACCTCTTTTTTCTTGGCCGCCATGATGCCCTTCAGCGAGGCATAACGGATCTGGCTGATGCCCGATTGAATCGCCAGGACCGCCGGCAGCGGAATCTCGGAGTTCTCCAGCCAGCCATTCTCCATTTCCCGCTGCACCTTCAGCGTTCCTCCTTCGAGCACTTCGACGCCCATAACCAGTGTGACGTGCGGCCAGCCAAGCATCTCGGCAGCAACCGCGCCGGTCTGGACAAGCCCGATATCATCAGACTGAATTCCCGTGATGACCAGGTCGGCCTGCTCCTGTTTAGCAACGGCTGCGATAACGCGCGCAGTCAAGTGCGCGTCCAGCCGCCGGCCCTCGACACGGGCCAGGACGGCGCGATCGGCGCCCATGGCCAATCCCTTGCGGATCATTTTCTCGACGCGCTCGGGACCGATCGAAAGCAGGATGACTTCCCCGCCCTGCTTTTCCTTCAACCGCAGTGCTTCTTCCAGCCCGTATTCATCCGGCTCGCTGGCGTCAAAGGACAGATCCTCGTTCCGAATCCAGGACCCATCCGCCCGGATTTCATAGCGTGAGTCCTTTTCGGGCACCTGCTTAAGACAGGCAAGAATCTTCATCACCTTCCTCAAATAACCACGTGCTGAACAATACCGCAGCCGTGTTCGTGCCGCAATACTACTGCATGACAGAGCCACGACCGTAAGGGAGTGGGCAATTAGGGGCAACCAAGTGCGAAATACTGCCTCTGATTGCCCACTCGCTTACGCTCGTGGCTCGGCAGCCCCGGTCACCCCGCAATATTCAGCTGTCCAGTCGAAGGGTCGCAAACCCAGCCCGTTTAAAATGGCGGTCAAATGCAAAAGCGGTCGAAATCTCAAGCGCACGCATCACGGCGAAGCTGAGACAGTCTGTAAAACTCAGACGGCCGTCTTGAAATCGGTCGTAGACATGCAGCGCTGCTTCTTCGAGGACTTCATCGCTGTAAATGACCGCGACAGCGCGACTGGATAGCAGTCCTCTCGCAAACTGCACGGCACGCGGTGGCCCAAGACGGGAACCGATCAGAGTGACGCACTCATCTAAAACGTCGTGCGTCGTGAAAAGCTGTGGGCGGCCAACCATCAGATTGCGCTGGAGCGCTCGCGCTTCCCGATGATGGACATCCGCTCCGTCCTCGAGGGCGTAAAACGCAGACGTATCAACAAACACCTTCAAGAACGCCCTCTACGGATCTTGTAGATATGACGGTCGTGCTGTTCAGAGACTCGCGACAGGCCAGATTTTCCCGGATCCGTTCCGAGCTGGAAGAAGGGATCGGCTCGCCAGTCTTTTCCAGACAAAACGCTGACCTTTGAAAGATACTCTGAAAGAATTTTTTCAAACAGGCGCGCCAAACTCTCTCCGTTGTCCAGGGCGATCCGCTTGAGTTGTTTGAGTTGTTCGGCTTCCAAGCGGATGTTGGTCGCGACTTTGGCCATACCCACTCCCTATTGTGAAATGCCACAATTGTATCATGGTGTCACACGCAGGGAAGTGTCGGCGCCACGAACGCAGGTGGTGGTGATATTGACGCACGAGGTAAGAACTCGATGGTCACCGCTCTCTTCGTTCGCGGCACTGTCAGCTCGTGGCTCGGCACTAGCTGCGCGGGACGATCCAGTCGCCACCGGCGGCCAGCTCCGAGAACACGCGCGCGTCGTCCAGGGTCGGCAAGGTTTGCTGGAGATAGGCCTCGAATTCTTCGCCGGCGGCAAACTGACGGGAGCCGTCGACATTGAAGCGCTGCCCGGCAAATTCGCCGATCTTTCGGTTAAACCGATAATCGGGGACACGCAGATGCTGGCTCGTATCGGGGATCAGTTTGTTCATCCGCTCGATCAGCCCAAGCGCTTCCTGGTAGTACAAGCCGCGCGCCATCTCGTTGAGGTGGTCGGTGTCGGCCGACACGCCGGCGGAGTCTTCATTGAATCGCCCCTTGAGCCCCCACGTGTAGCCCCAGTGCGCCGACGAGGAATGATCGGTCCCAAACAGGTCCAGGGCAGTCGAAATCCACTTGTTGAAATATTTTTGAATCAGCCAGGGTGGAATCTTTCCGGCCTTGATCATCCGCAGCAACCCGTTGTTGCCCGTGCCAAGATGGTAAGCCTCTTCCTTGAGCATCGGCGGCATGCTGCGGGCAAGCGGCGCAAATCCGGAGTGGCTGAGCATCTTCAACTGAAATTTTCCGTCGCGATCGACAAACTCGGCATAGCTGAAAAAGTCCAACCAGTTGGCGATGATCTCGTTAAAGGAACCCAGCAAGCGATTACTCTCAAATGCCCGCCGGTCAAGCATTTTATAGGCTTCCACTTTCCCGGAATGACCGTAGTACGTGACCAGCAGATTGCACATCTGCCAGCCGTGCCGCATTTCCTCCAGCATGATTCGGATAAGCGACATCAGATCCTGTTGGTTGGGCGCTGTGTTGAAAAGATTGCGCTGCTGTTCGACCGAGGCGAACTCCGTGTCGCCCTGATAGATGATCAGATTGAGCAGCATGTCGCGGGTGCGCTGCTCGGGGATCTGCAGCACGCGTTCCCATTTGCGCTGACCGGCGTACGCGCCAAATTCGACTTCACTGCTGCGCGTGTCTCCAAACTTGGTCTCAAACTGGTAATCCTTTAATCCGGGAAAGTCCAGGCCGATGTCCTTCTGCCACTGCCGAAATGTGTCGACCCAATCGTCGAATGTCGCAAGCCGCGCCATGTGCCTCCTTTCGTCTTTTCCACGTCAGTATAACAGTCAGGTTTCAGCGGCATAGCCGCAACCGTATGCCGTATGCCGTATGCCGCAAGACGTATGCCGGCCCTCACCGACGGAGCGGCAACAGAGCCGCGACCGTAAGGGACCGGGCCGGCTGATCGAAGGGGTGATCGAAAATCGTCACGAAATGACAAGACTTCACCCGCAGAGCAGAAGTGGCACAGGGCTCGCCGGCCTGCGGCATACGGCATACGGCATACGGCATACGGTTGAGGCTATGGCTACATTTCGGATATCAGATTCCCGGCACCGATCATTTCCTTCTTAATCCGCTTCATGTCCTCGGCGATCATCATCGAAATCAGCCCGGAGAAGCTGTGTTTGGGCTCCCAGTTGAGCCTGCGTTTGGCTCGGCTGTAATCGCCGCGCAGGTGCTCGATCTCCTGGCGGCGGATCAGCGCCGGGTCGACCTCGATGTAATCCTTCCAATTGCCGATGCCAATAGTGGCAAACGTGATTTCGATCAGGTCGCGAACCATGTAGGACCGGTTGGTGGCAATCACATAATCGGACGCACTCTTGGCTTGCAGCATCAGCCACAGGGCTTCCACGTAATCCCCTGCGAACCCCCAGTCTCGCTTGGTGTGCAGATTTCCTATCGGGATCTTCTTGTCGATGGCTCCCAGCTTGATGCGCGCGGCTGCGTCGGTGATTTTGTGGACGGCAAACTTCAGATCACGCCGCGGAGACTCGTGGTTGAACATGATGGCGTTGCAGGCAAACAGTCCGCGCTCGCGAAACTTCAAGACCAATCGATGGGCTTCCTTCTTTGCCTCGCCGTAAGGATTGATGGGCTGCAGCGGCGTCTCTTCATTTTGCGGCACTTCGGCCGGGTTGCCGAAGATGGCGGCGCTTGAAGCGTGGCAAAAGCGCGTGGACTCGGCGCCGTCGGCCAGCGCCTCAAGCAGGCTGGCCGTACTGCCCAGCATTGCCTCGGAAATTTCCAGCGGTCTTTCCCAGCAAAACGGGATGAAACTCGGGCCGGCCAGATGGTAAATCTCGTCGAAGCCTGTCCGGACCATATCGCGCACCTCGTCGCGCTGGATCAGATCGGTTT
Source organism: Acidobacteriota bacterium (assembly GCA_051001345.1). Classification (GTDB taxonomy): domain Bacteria; phylum Acidobacteriota; class UBA6911; order JACQSX01; family JBPCNK01; genus JBPCNK01. The sequence goes on from JBPCNK010000050.1 coordinate 7,029, forward strand.
CCAGCAACCGGATCTGCGGCAGAATGTGGCTCAGCCGCCACAGTTTCTCCTGCTTGAGAAACCGGATCGTACCGGTTACCTCGTAGTTCTGCGCCAGGAGCAACTCAGCTAGATAGCTTCCGTCCTGACCGGTAATGCCGGTAATCAACGCCCGTTTCTTGCGCCGTGCGCGGAAAGAATTCAGTTTCCACTTCATAGGGTGACCCTGCACTGTTCTGCTGCACCAAGTGTAACGCAAATCCGCCAAGGCTGAGGCGGCGTTGATCCTGTCGGTTTCAGCAGAACCTTCCCGTTTGGTTTTAGTTAGCGCCATCGCTGACCTGTGGCACAGCTTTTGCAATCTAACGAAGCGAGAACGGAAAGGAGCAGAATCGTGACAGCAAATCAAATCACAGTCGGTCGGATAGGACTGGCGTTTTTGTCGATCGCATTGTTGGGGGCGCCTGGAATTTGGGTTTGGGTGGCCGTCGTCCTGATTGTCTTCGTTTTGGCGCTGGATGCCGTCGATGGGTACGTGGCGCGTCGCCGCCAGGAGACGAGCAAACTCGGCGCTGCGCTGGACATCGCGGGTGATCGGGCCGTCGAAAACCTCTACTGGATTTTCTTTGCGGTGGCCGGATTGATTTCGCTATGGATTCCGATTGTGTTCCTGGTTCGCGGTCTGGCGACCGACTTTTTGCGAAACCTCGCGTTCCAGCAACAAGGCCGTACCGCCTTCGGCAGTGAGTCGATGATGGCCACAGGCTGGGGACGCGCGCTGGTCGGGTCGCGCTGGAGCCGCGCCGCCTACGGAATCATCAAGTGTGTCTGTTTCTGTTACCTGGCGATTCTGGCCGCGCTACAGGGAAGCCAAGGCTGGCCGTTGCCGGTTTCGCTCGCCAGCCTGTGGTCGACTCTAACCGTTGTAGCCACTTTTTTGAGCGTGGCGGCTACGCTGTTTTGTATCGCGCGCGGCATTCCCGTGTTGTGGGAAGGCCGCCGCTACCTGAAGGCGGCTTGACCATGGCCATCGGCGCGTTCTTTGATATCGACGGCACTCTGCTGAACAACCCTTCACTGGAGCGGCGCTTCGTTCGCCATCTCCGTTACTGCAGGCTCATCGGCGTTTCGCAGTGGGCGTCCTGGATGGGCTTTGTTCCCATCACCTGGAAGAACGGCCTGCCCTTGGGCGCCAACAAGCGCCATCTACGAGGCGTGCCGGTTGCCGCCGTTGAGTCTCAGGTTTCCCGCTTCTTGAAAATGGACGCCGAGCACGCTCTGGATCCCTTCATGATTGAGCGTCTCTACTGGCATCAGCGCGCGGGTCACCGCACGTTTCTAATCAGCGGCAGCATTCAGTTGCTGGTTGGCGCATTGGGCGACCACCTGCGCGTCGACGCCGCTTGCGGGACCCGTCTGGAAGTCGAATCGGGGCGCTTCACGGGAAGACTGCAAGGCCCGCATGTGTACGGCGCTGCCAAACTGACGCTGCTCGACCAGCTGGCCCGCTTGCATCAGGTCGACCTTTCCAATTCGTTCGCCTATGCCAATGACATCTCCGATAGATCATTTCTCGGCGGCGTCGGCCACCCCTTCGCCGTGCAGCCCGATGAGCAGCTTCTCCGGCTTGCCGAACAATCCGGTTGGCCCGTTCTGTTAAATGCAGGGGTCAGGCTTCAGGGGTCAGGGGTCAGGGGTCAGGGGTCAACGAATTGCGGATTGCGGATTGCGGATTCAAAACGCAGGACCCTGAACCCTGACCTCTGACCCCTGACCCCTACAAATTCCAGTTCTGATTGAAATGAGATTTATGAATCTTCGTCCGGTTGAAGTCGGTACGCTGATCTATTTGGGCTGGCTCAATACCGTTCTGGTTCTGTTTAGTCAGAGTGTTTCTCGATGGTTGCTGTTTTTCGTCCTACACCTGGCCGTCGCCGCAGGCGTGATTCTGCTGGCTTGCATCGAAAGGCAAACGCGCTGGACGGCCCTCGGCTGGCTGCGGCGCTGGCACTTCCTGCTGCTGTTCATTTTCTTTTTCGAAGAGATTCATCACGTCGTGCACTTGATTTGGCCGGGCTGGTTCGATCACTGGCTGATTACTCTGGACTTTGCGGTTTGGAGCGCGCACCCAACGATCTGGTTGGAGCGCTGGGTTCATCCGCTCTTAAACGAAGTGATGCAGGCGGCCTACACATCCTATTTCTTTCTTTTGCCGAGCCTCGGACTGTACTTGGAGCGGCGCAGAGACCGTGGCGGAGTCGAGCTCGTCATGACAGCCACTGCGTTCAGTTATTACATCTGTTACGTGATCTTTCTGCTTTTCCCAATCGAGAGCCCGTACCACAGTCTGGCGGCGCTGCAGCAAATTCCCCACCTGGAAGGCCCGTTCTTTACGCGACTCATCAACTGGGTCGAAGGCTTTGGACGAGTGCACGGAGGCGCGTTCCCGAGCGCCCATGTGGCCGGAGCGAGCGTCGTGCTGCTGGCAGCCTGGCGCCTGGCCCGGCCGCTTTTCTGGGTCTATCTGCCGCTGGTTACGTGCCTGTACGCGTCGACCGTATATGGCCGCTATCATTATTTCGCCGACGTCGTGGCCGGTATCGTTGTGGCGTTCGTCGGCTTTTGGGTGGCTGATGCAGTCGCAGGAAAGTCGCCAGTCGCCTGTCGCCTGTCGCCAGCAAGTCGCGAGTCAGGAGTGGGTGGTCAGAGCAACCGCTCCACTGCGACCGAGCTGGCTGATTGCTAATCGGAAGGCTGGCGACTTGCAACCGGAGACTGGTGACTTGCTGGCGACCGGCGACTGGCGACTCGCTGGCGACCGGCGACTGGCGACTTGTGGGCGACCCGCGACTGGTAGAATGACCAAATGTCGGCGCTCCTGCTGATCAAGGCTGCGGGATTCCTGTTCGGTTCGTCGCTGCATCTGTTCCTTCTAGTTATTTTCCTGCGACGGCGCAACTGGGATCGTCTCAAGCAATTGTTGTTTTGCCTGGTGTGCGCAACAACGTTGTGGCACGTCGGAAATTTGGGCGCGCTGGTGATCGCGCAGATCCCGCGCCTGGCTTTCGGGCGCTTCAATCAGTTTTTCGACGCGCTGGCCTACCTCGGTCTGGCGTCGCTGCCGCCCCTGCTGCTGAACACCCATCTGGTCGTCTATCGAAAGAAAGGGATTTTTCCACCGATTCCGGCATCGTTCGCCGCAATCCTGTACGTCCCGCTGCTGGCCCTGCCCTGGTCGCTGTCGCTGCTGTTTCGCTTTGAGCCGCAGGATCCGATTGGGCGGTCCGGACCATTCGCCATTCCGTTTGTGTTGTGGTTTACCGTGGCGCTGGTGTTGTCGGGTTGGCTGGACGGGCGGATCGCGGCGCACGTTGCGGCCGAAGAGCGGCGCCTCTACCGCGTGCTGCGGGTTTATTTCTGGACAACAGCCGCTACGCTGGTCTACGTCTATGTGCTCGGCGGCCGCCGTCTGTGGCTTGGATCCTGGTTCGAGGCGGCTGTAATGCTCTCGTCGATCCTGCCCGTGGCCATGCTGGCCTATTACATCTATCGCTATCGCTACCTCGAAATCATCATTCAAAAAAGCATCGCTTACGCGCTGATCGTTCTGGCCGTATTGATCGGTTACCTGGCCGGAGTCCGTCAGATCGGCGCCTGGGCGCAGTCAGTAACCGGACTGCCGGCGATTCTGATCGAAAGCGCCATGATGGTCGGGTTGGTTTTTCTGTTTCCTGCGCTGGCCTCGTGGATCGACCGCCAGGTCGGCCATCTGTTTAAGACCGAACTGAAGCGATACAGCGAGACAGCCGAGCGCATCCGCCAAGGTGCTCACACGATATTGAGCCCGGCGCTGCTGGTTGAATTCATTGAAGTGCTGCTTAAGAGAGATCTCCACTTGAAGAATCTACACATCCGCCTGTTTGAGCCCGGGCAGGAAGTGTTTGTCCCGCCCCGTTCGGGCCTTTGGCGGGTTTATCCTCTTCAGACCGGGGCCGTCCCGCTTGGATCGCTTGAGCTGGAGCTGACATCGGGCGATCAAATGGCGACGCTGGACGACGCACTCCCGCTATTGGCCGGCGAGATCACGACGGCGCTGGAGCGCTCGCGGTTGCTGCAAAATCAGCTTCGTCTGGAACGCGAACTGGTGCAAAAAAGCCACCTGGCTTCGCTCGGGCAAATGGCGGCCACCATCGCCCACAATGTGAAGAACCCGCTCAGTTCGATGAAAACACTGCTGCAGGTACTGTGTGAGGATCCAGCGCTTCAGCCGGCTCACCGGCACGAACTCGAAATGGTCCTGCAGGAGATCAATCGACTGGCGCAAACAGTTACCAGCCTGCTGCGGTTTTCAAGACCGGGCGAGTCGCCGGCCCGTGAAACCATCGATGTCGGAGAGTTTTTCGGATCTCTGATCCGCTTTTTTGCGCCCCAGGCCAGGGCGCGAGGTGTCGAGGTCGACTTCAGGTTCGACCAGTCTGTCCAGGTCCTGGCCGATCGAGAGCAATGGCTGGATATCTTCTCCAACCTCCTCATTAATGCGATCGAAGCCAGCGAGGACGGCGGGCGTGTCCAGATCGATGTGCGAGGGGACCGCCGCGATTTTTCGCGGAGGCTGCACATCGATGTCTGCGATCATGGGAGCGGAATTTCCGAGGCGCTGGGGCTCCGTATCTTTGATCCGTTCGTCACCAACAAGCAGCGCGGAACGGGACTTGGACTGGCCATCGTGCGCCGCAGACTCGAACAGATGGGCGGCACGATTTCCTTCGAAAGTCCCTGGGCGAAACACCGCGGTACCCGTTTCCGAATTGAATTTCCCATTCACGAGGCCGTCGATGAAAGCGCATAGGATTCTGGTTGTAGACGACGAGCCGGCTGCCCGCGCCGGCATCCGCAAGGCCCTGGAGACGCGCGGCTACAAAGTCTCGGAAGCGGGCACCGTGGCCGAGGCTCAAAAGTCGATTGAAGGCGAAGCGCCCGACCTGGTGCTGCTCGATCTGAATCTCGGCGGTGAGGATGGCATGGACCTGCTGCGCTCGTTGCGTGGTCGATCCGGGTTGCCGCTGGTGGTCATCATTACGGCGCACGGCAGCGAGAAGCTGGCCGTCGAGGCGATCAAAACAGGCGCCTACGATTACATCGCCAAGCCGTTCGAGGTCGAGGAGCTCCGCCAGATCGTCCGCAACGCCATGGACAGTTTGACGCTTCGCTACGAGAACGAAGCGCTCAAACGGCAGCTCGAACAGGTCACCGGCTACGGCGAGATGCTCGGCCATAGCTCGGCGATGGGCCACGTTTTCGATCTGATCGAGCGGGTCGCCGACACGGACGTCACCGTTTTGATTTCGGGAGAAAGCGGCTCGGGAAAGGAACTGGTGGCTCGCGAAATCCACCGTCGCAGCCCACGCTCCGCCAAACCGCTGATCACGCTCAACTGCGCGGCTCTACCCGAAACGCTCATTGAAAGCGAGCTGTTCGGCCACGAGCGCGGCGCGTTTACGGGAGCTTCTGACCGCCGCAAGGGGAAATTTGAGGCTGCCCACGGGGGCTCTCTATTTCTCGATGAAATTGGAGACATGGCCGCCGAAACACAGGCCAAAGTTCTGCGTGCCATCGAACAGCAAACCATCGAGCGATTGGGCGGCACCACTTCGATTCCAGTCAACGTGCGCATCCTGAGCGCCACGCATAAGGATCTGGAACGCGAAGTTCGCGAAGGGCGATTTCGCGAAGACCTGTACTACCGGCTCAAAGTCGTCACCATTCCGATTCCTCCACTGCGCCAGCGGCGCGAGGACATTCCGCTGCTGCTGGCGCACTTCCTGGCTCACTTCGCCGAGAAGCATCGTCGCCCGGCCGTTCAAGTCGAACCGGAGGCGATGCAATCGCTGTTGGAGTACAACTACCCTGGCAACGTTCGGGAGCTTCGCAACATGGCCGAGCAACTCGTGGTGCTGGCCCGCGCAGATCGAATCAGTTCGGCCGACCTGCCGCCGGCGGTGCGGCAGTATGAGCCGGCCGAGGCCGCCGGCTCGGCCAATGACTTGGCGCCGTTTTTCCAACTCGACTTCAAGGAAGCCCGGCAACTGTTCGAAAAAATATATCTAGCCGAGAAGCTGCGGTCCTATCGCAACAACATCAGCCGAACGGCTGCCGCCATCGGACTGCACCGCCAAAGCCTGCAGCAGAAGATCCGCGAACTAGGGATCACCTCAGAGCCGCGAACAACAGAGCCGGTAGAGTAGGAAGGAGAGCGAGGCTAGCAGTAGCCCGACTCACCTTCCCCTCCTCGAACCGGAGATGCAGATTTCCCGCGTCCGGCTCTCCAACAAGCTCTCGCCTAGGGCTTGCGCA
>JBPCNK010000051.1:0-19780 GCA_051001345.1 Acidobacteriota bacterium
CGTCAAGCTCGTCGCGGATACCGTTTGTCAGCAATTCATACTGGCTTGCATGGGAGGCATGGTGGGCGCGCGCGCCTTGTTCCATCGTCAGAAAAAACTCGTTGGCCAACGACTTCATCACGAGCGCTATGCGCGGTTTGCCCGGCTCGGCCGACCGGCCGCAGGCCGCAATCAAAAAAACAAGGACGAAAAACAAAGGACGAAGGACTAAGGACGAAGGACTAAGGACGAAGTACGAAGTACGAGGTACGAGGGACGAAGTACGAGGTACAAGGGACGAAGGACGAGGTACGAAGGACAAAGGACGAGGTACGAAAGGCAAAGGACGAAGCACCGAGCACGACGTGCACTCGTCTTGCCCTTCGTCCTTTGTCCTTTGTCCTTTGTCCCTCGTCATTGGTCCTTCGTCCCTCGTACTCCGTCCCCCGTCCTTCGTCCCTCGTCCCTCGTACTTCGTCCTTTGTCGCTCGAAGCGAGCTAGCATGATTGTGCTCCGGTTTGGCGGGCCATAAATTCTTCCACCTCGGCAAGCCGTGGCATGCTCGGCTGAGCTCCGGCTCGTGTAACCGAGATGGCGGCCACCGCCGTCGCAAATAGTCCGGCTTCCGCTTCCGGCATTTTGCGTGACAGCGCCACGGCAAAGCCCGCGTTGAAGGCATCGCCAGCCGCCGTCGTGTCCACGGCGCGCACACGGGCCGCCGGCCACAGGCGTTCGACTTCGCGCCCCACCAGCAGCGCGCCTTCGGATCCAAGCTTTGCGATTACGCGACGCGCGCCGCGCTCGACCAGCCGCCGAGCCCCGCGCAACGCGTCGTCCCGGCTGAGTGTTCCGCTCTGCGGCAGGCCCGTCAAGGCAGCCAATTCGATTTCGTTGGGCGTAATGTAGTCGACTACTGCAAGCAGCTCGCCTGGGATCGGCTGCGCGGGGGCCGGATCCAAAATCACTGTCGCTCCGGCCTGATGGGCTATCCGCGCGGCTTCCACGACCGTCGCAATGGGGATCTCCAGCTGCAGCAAAACCACGCAGGCCGATTCGATCCGGTCGCGGCTGGCTTCGAGCAACTCGGGAGTAAACGCGCCATTGGCGCCCGGCACCACGACAATTTCGTTTTGTCCGCCGGCGTCGACCCAGATCATCGCCGTCCCACTGGGAACGACGTCGTGACGGCCCACACCCGAGACATCGACTCCCGATGCAGCCAGATGTTCGACCAGCCAATCGGCGTGCGGATCGCGGCCCAGCTGGCCCACCATGCTGACCTCGGCGCCCAGACGCGCTGCCGCAACGGCTTGATTGGCGCCCTTGCCGCCTGGGAACAGGTTGAAACCCGAGCCGACCACTGTCTCGCCCGGTTGCGGAAAGCGCGGAGCTTGGACGACGAAGTCTACGTTAATGCTTCCAATGACGACGATCGCTGTTTTCATGATCGGTGAGACGCCAGCAGAGGCTTCAGGATTCAGGGGTCAGGATTCAGGGAATTGCGGATTGCAGATTGCGGATTGCAGATTGAAAGCACAACTGTACACATGATTCGCAATTCCCTGACCCCTGACCCCTGAAGCCTGACCCCTGACCCCTGAAGCCTGACCCCTGACCCCTGAACCCTGACCCCTAGTTTATACTCTTGGCAACCTCGAACAGGAGACCCTATGAAAAAAATCACTCCGCTTCTTGCCATCATGATCGCCCTTTTGGCGGCCGGGCACTCAGCCGCTCCCGCCGCGCGCCGAATCACCCTGGAAAAACTGGAGGACAAGATTCGCGGGGGCTGGGCCGGACAAATGATCGGTGTCTCGTATGGAGCGCCCACGGAATTCAAATCCAACGGCAAGATCATCGAAGGCGAGTTGAAGTGGTCCCCCGAACGGGTGACCAACTCGATCAAGCAGGATGATCTGTATGTCGATATGACGTTGGCCGAGACGATGGACCGCCTCGGACTGGATGCCACCACCGAACAATACGGCGAGGCCTTCAAGACTTCCGGTTACCATCTCTGGCACGCCAACGCGTCGGCTCGCAAGCTGCTCAACCGCGGCATTCGCGCGCCCTGGTCGGGCCATCCCCGCTACAACATTCACGCCAACGATATCGATTTTCAGATTGAATCCGATTTCATCGGGTTGATGACACCGGGACTTCCGCGCGAATCCAACAAGTTGTGCGACCGGGTCGGCCGCGTCATGAATTACGGAGACGGATTGTATGGCGGCATGTTCGTGTGTGGAATGTACACGGCCGCCTTTTTCGAAAGCGACCCGCGCAAGGTGGTCGAAAAAGGCCTGGCCTGCCTGCCGGCGAAAAGCGGTTACGCGCGGATCATCCGCGATGTCCTGGAGTGGTCCGCCAGTTATCCTGGCGACTGGAAGAAGACCTGGCAAAACATCGAGGAAAAGTGGAATCGGGATGATCCCTGCACGGATGGCGCGCTGCGGCCTTTCAATATCGATGCCCGGCTCAACGGCGCTTACATCGCCCTCGGCTTGCTGTATGGGCGCGGAGATTTTTCACAGACCGTTGAAATCACGACCCGCTGCGGTCAGGATTCGGACTGCAACCCCTCCAACTCAGCCGGCATTGCCGGCGTAATGCTGGGCTACGCGGCGATCCCCGACTCGTGGAAGTCGGGCATTGCCGCCATCGCCGACACCAAGTTCGATTACACCACGTCGTCGTTTAACGACATCACACGCTCGACCCTAGCCCGGGCGCTGAAGGTCGTGGCGCGCGCCGGGGGCAAGACCGATGGGGCGGAAGTCGTCATTCCTTATCAGTCGCCGCAACCCGCAAAGTTAGAGCAGTGGGACATGGGCATAGCGGAGCGTCTGGTCGAAACCGGCGACAGCGCCTGGAAGTGGCAGGGTCAGTGGACCAAGGAAACCGGCGGACGCGGGATGTCGGCCTCGACGGCTGGAGCAGAAGCGACGCTGACATTTTCCGGATCGGCCGTCGCGCTGGTCGGAGCGCATTCTCAGGAGGGCGGTCGCGCCGACGTCTATCTGGACGGGAAAAAGATGGATTCGGCCGATGCCTACATCGTCGAACGCACCAGTGACAACGACCTGTGGCACATCGACAGCCTGCGCGCCGGCCAGCACACGGTGCGAGTCGTCGTCCGCGGCGAAGCCGACCCAAGATCCAAGGGTCGCAAAGTGATCCTCCAACGCGCCATCGTGTATCGGGCGCGCTAGGCTTCAGCTCCAGGAGGAGTGTCTTTCAATTCGCGCCTTCGCTCAAATTACCCAGAAAAAGTGGCGCCGCCTTTAGCCGGTGGCCCGAGCATGCCAAGGGATCGCCATCAACAGTGCCGCGAGCGACGCGAGCGGGTCCACGCCTCCGGCCGCAATTGGTGAATCAGTTGAGATTGACGGTTGGAGTCGGAAGACAGGCTTCAGGCTCCAGGGGAGATTAGTGGAGACAGAGTCTTTCAATCCCCAATTCCCTGGAGCCTGACGCCTGGAGCCTGGAGCCTGGAGCCTGTCATGACCCTGTCATTTCCTTCAGTAACCCGAAAAACGCCTTCTTCCGTTCGGTGTTGATCGACCATTGCACCGGGGGGACCTGGTAGCCGTCGCTGTAGTCGCTCTTGCCCGGATCAAAATATCCCCAGGAAGCATAGCTCGCGACGGCGGCCATCATGTTGTTGGCCGGCTTTTCAAAGTCGAAATGGTCGTCTTCGTTAAACACGATTGGCATCGGGCGGTATTCGGGCATCTGCCGGACAGTCACGGCCATCTCGGAGATCCGGCGCGGGTCGCTGACGCCGTTGCCGTGCAGCAGCACAAAATCGGAAACGGCCACGACATTGGCTGCCGGGATCCGACCTCCGTTGAAGCTTGTGCCTGCCAGCAGCCTGCGCCGCCGACGCCGCATCGACTTGACAATCCGGATCAGTTCATCGATTCGGGCAGGCTGCAGCGCCGCGCGCTCGTACTTGTTGTTGTCGCACTCGTTGGCGACCTCGACCAGAATGTTGTGGTAGTCGCGGTCCAGCAGCCAGCGCGTCGCTTCTCGAGCGCCGCGACGTACCGCGTCATCGTCGCGCAGGCGCTGATCCTGTCCGAAGTAAAAGTATCCGACAATGGCCACCATCCCGAGCGCGTCGGCCCGGTCCAGAATCTTTTCCAGACGGCCCATGTAGTCTGGCCGCAGCGACCCGTCGGCTTCAAACGCGCTGTTGTGCCACGGCTGCTCGCGCGAGTAGCCTTGCGGGCTGCCGCCCTGCAGGTTGATGGTAAAGGCCAGCAATCCGTGGCGGCGCCATTCGGGCATGGCGGCAAGAAACTCGCGAGTGTTGCGCTCCGGATCCCAGGCTCCGGTATCCGGATAATTCCAGCGCGAGCGCGTCTCGGGGTTTCGATCGTCGAAGATGCCCTGCACGAGCCGCGCGTTCATCAGGAGCCCTTCGACGCGCATTCCGCGATAGCTTCGTCCCGGATAGGTCAATTGCCCATTGATCGCAAAGGCGTCGCCGCGAATCGACACCTCGGTGCGGCGCGCAGCGCGGGTCTGGATACGCGCCGTCCAAACAAGCGGCGCCACCGCCGCCAAAAACTGTCGTCTATGCATAGTCAAAGTCGCCAGTCGCCGGTCGCCAGTCGCCAGACGAACCAAGCAACAGGGCGGGAGGCGCAGATGGCAGTGCCGTGCCCGGAAGGGTACGGCCCTTTTTTTTCCCACACACACCCCCCAACGGGCAACCCCATGACGGCCACAATCTCTTATCACGATCACGTCCACGAGTACGATCACGTCCTGACCTCTGAACCCTGAGGCAGCGTAATGCAGACGACGCAGCGCCGCCTAGTGCAAGGAAAAAGCAAAAGCAGTCACGAATTACACGAATGAACCCGAATGACCCGAACGCTCCTGGGTCGATCGCACCCGGTTGGCAACGCCCCTTTTGAACCAGAGCGCAAATCCTTACCAGCAAATTTCGTGTTAATTCGTTTAATTCGTGTAATTCGTGACTGCTTTTGCTTTTCTTTTCAATCATTAGAACATCTTCGTTGCAACGCGTGTAAGCCCGCCTGTCTAGGCCTCTGCGCCCCCTCTGCGTCCTCTGCGTCTCTGCGGTGAATGCCATTTTTGAATAACGCCGATTTACGGTCGCAGCTCTGACTTACCATACGGCGCCTTCCCCACCGCCTCCACAATCCACTGTCCTACATCCAGAGGAATGCCCGCGACCAACTCCGATCCCAGCAGGATCCGCTCGGTTCCCCGAGCAGCAGACCGCACGCGGTACAGCGTATTCTCGTCGACGACGAACCACTCGGGAAACTCATTCAACCGAACATAGTTCCGATCAAAATTCAACACACGCTTGTGCCGCGCAAAATCAAACCGCACCTTCCCTTTCCAGGGCCGAGCAGAGGCCAAACTGACCAGCAGCCGCTCTCCTTCGCGAACCGCGCCGATTTGCAGGCCCGGCACCCACCGGTCAGGCAGACACCCCTGACTCTTGTACAAAATGTACAGCAGCAGCGTGCGGTTGAAATTGCCTTCTCCATACCAGTGTTCGACCAGACCCGAAGGCTTCTGCTTGGCGCCCATGACTTGAATCTCCGATTCAATCCAATCAAAGGCCTCGGCGACGGGCTCGCGGGCAACCAGATACAGCGCGCTTTCAATCGAATCCGCATAGCCGTCAAAAGAGCCGCGTTCCCAGTCGTAGTTTCGATACTTGGGCAGATTGGTCAGAACGTGGCGGACCGCATCGCGGTAGCGCGCCTGGCCCGTGCACAGGTACATCGTATAGAGAGCTCCGTAGACGTAGCCCCAGTTGTCCGAAAGCCCGGTGTCGACGGGCTGCAGTGTGGCCGCATCGATGACGTTGTAGAGCATGCCGTCGGGATTGGCCGATTGCAGGATACGATCGAACATGCGCTCCAAGGCGGCGCGATAGCGCGGCGCCCGCGGCGTGTCCTGGTACTGCTCGATTGCATACAACAGCGACAAGCCCACGATGATTTCATTGCCGTGATCGCGCAGCCGCAGACGCTGGTCGCCCGTGTGCTTTTCGAAATCCCAGCGCGAGCTGGGCAGACCCTGATTGCCGGGCAACACTTCCTCGATGTAGGCGTCGCCGATCCGCCGGGCCCATTCGAGAAATCGCCGATCTCCCGTCATCGTCGCCAATCGGGCCAGCACCTGCAGAACATCGCCGTTGAGTTCGGCGTCGGCGGCAGGCAGTTTGCCGAAACGCGAAGCCACCGGTGCCTGATTCATCAGATCGGCCGTCATGTCGACCATCCGGTAAAACCAAGGCGTCCGCCCGAGAAGTTCGGTGACGGCCAGCAATCCATCTTTGGCGTACTCGCCGGCGCTGAACAGGCTGGCGGTTCCCAGCCGGCCGCTGGTAAGTTCCAGCTCGGCGGGAATCGAATCGCTCGCGGTAGTAAAGCGGATCTCATTCCGAAGCATTTCCATCATCCGGCCGTCGACGAGCTTGGGATCGACCAGGTGCGCCGTCAAAATCAGATAGGGATAAAGATCTGCGCCGGAATTGTGCGGTGTGTACAAGCGCGTCTTATCGCCGGGCTTTAGTCCGCGCTCGCCGGGCAACCGATCCGGCAGCAGCAGCGTCCGCGCATCGGCGTGCAACAACCAGGCATCCAACACACGCCGCATCTTTGCCGCCGTGCGATCAAAATCAACGCCATTGGCCCGCGCCCGGGCAAACAGCGCTTCCTGCGATTGCGCGTCTGCTGCACTAACGAGAAAGAAGAAAAGGAGGAGAACTATCGAAAGATTTCGCATATGGATCCTGTTAGTCGCGAGTCGCGAGCAAATGGTAACTGCCGGCTGCCTACTGCCGGCTGCCTACTGCCCACTGGCCACTGGCCACCGGCAACTATATGATAGGCCTCGGGAGGCAACCGATGGAACAATCGCGACGCAACATTCTAAAGGGGCTGGCTTTTGCCCCGCTGGTGGTCCGCCAGACGCCGGCTTCACCGGGCTCCGGCTTCATCTATGAAAGCGCTCCTTTTCCTTCCTGTCACGCTTCGACGATTGTGGAAACCGACAAGGACCATTTCCTGGCCGCGTGGTTTGGCGGCCGCGAGGAAGGCGCAACCGACGTCGCCATCTGGATGTCCTCGCGCGCTGGTTCCATCTGGTCGGCGCCGGTCAAGGTCGCCGAAGAGGCGGGAGTGCCCTGCTGGAATCCGGTTTTGTATCGCAATCGCGACGGCGAGATCCTCCTTTTTTACAATGCCGGCGCCACTCCGCAAACCTGGTCGGGCCTGATTCGCCGCTCGCGCGATGGCGGCAAGCGCTGGTCGGAACCGGAGCTGTTGCCATCTGGAATCTTCGGTCCAATCAAAAACAAGCCGATAGCCGGCCGCAGCGGAGAGTTGATCTGCGGTTCTTCATCGGAGAGTTACAAAGCCTGGACCTGTTGGGTGGAGATTACTCGAGATGCCGGCGCCACCTGGTCCAAGCATGGACCGATCGTTGTCCCCGGCCAGCAGCGCGGCATCATTCAGCCTGCGCTTTGGCGCGGCCGGGACGGCAAATTGCGGATGCTCGTTCGCGCCACACAAAATATCGGATTTATCTGCATGGCCGAATCCGGCGATGAGGGCCGCACCTGGTCGGCGGCGCGGCCAACGTCATTGCCCAATCCCAACAGCGGCCTTGACGCCGTCGGCCTGAAGGATGGACGCGTCCTGGTTGTTTACAACCACACAACGCGAGGACGCACGCCGCTCAACGTGGGCCTTTCCTCCGACGATGGCCTGACCTGGACGCCCGGTCCGATTCTGGAAGATCAGCCCGGCGAGTACTCCTACCCCGCCGTGATTCAGGCGTCCGGCGGCGACATTCACATCACCTACACCTGGAAGCGCCAAAGGATTAAGCATCGAGTTATTAGTGTCTAGCCCGCATTATTCACGAGATTCGATGCAGGAAATGCGCTTCACGCCTGGGGCTGTCCCGGTTTTCTGTAAAGGCAACGTCGACATCGGCCGCTGCGACCGTATGGCTGAATGATTGAAAAGAAAAGCAAAAGCAGTCACGAATTACGCGAATTAAACGAATTAACCCGAAGTCCGCTGATAGACATTTGCTCTCTGGTTCAAAAGGGGCGTTGCCAACTGGGTATGATCGACCTACGAGCGTTCGGGTCATTCGGGTTCATTCGTGTAATTCGTGACTGCTTTTGCTTTTTCTTTGCATTAGATCCCCAATCCCCAGTTTCGGACAATTAGTAGCAAGAAGTTCACGGCATCAAAATGAACCTCCTCGGTCTCCTTAAGCACATCGGCCCTGGCGCTATCGTGGCATCGGCGACAATCGGCGCCGGAGAAACCGTTCTGGCCGTGCGCGCCGGCGCCTGGGCACGCTATGACCTGCTGTGGCTGGTGCTGCTGGCTGTCCTTACCAAATCCTTGCTGACGCTCTACATGCTCGGCCGTTATGCGGCCGCCAGCGGCGAACCGGTCGCCAATCGACTGGTCCAATTGCCGGGGCCGCGCGGTTGGTTGCTCTGGACGGTCCTTCTGCTGGAGGGCCTGGTCGCGCCTGCCGTATTTGTCGTTATCGCCGTTCCCTGCGGGCAACTGATGGGCCAGATCCTTAGTTCCTTTGGACTGTCGGTTTCTTACAAATGGCTGGCCCTGCTCTTTGTCAGCATGGCCATCATCGTCGGAATGATCCAGCAGTATCAAACTCTGGAGAAATCCCAGGTGCTGGTCTGCCTGGTGTTGATGGTCGGGACCGTGGTGGCCACACTGCTGGTGCGGCCCGACGTGTGGGAGACGCTGAAAGGATTCGTCAACGTCGGCCGCTTCCCGAGTTATCCGGATTGGCTTCCGGCCGAAGTGAAAAGCCGCAGCCCCTGGTTGGAGATGTCGTCGGTCTTCGGCTATGCCGGAAGTATCCCGATGAACTACATCGTCTATTCGAACTGGGTCCTGTTGAAAGGCTGGGAGGCCGGACCTGCTGCGCTTTCACGCCAAGATCTCAGGCGGACGCTGGCGCCACTGCGCTGGGATGTGGGTTTCAACGCTGTTCTGGTTTTGCTCGTCACGACGGCGTTTATGGTTGCCGGAGCGGCGATCCTCAATCCGCTGCACCGCATCCCTACCGGTTTTGATCTTCTCACCGAACAGGCCCATATTTTTGCGCGGATTTCCGCGGCGATGATCCCAGTTTACTACGTCACGATTCTGGCGGCGCTTTGGGGAACGCTCAACTCGCTGCCCGACATTTACGCGCGCGGCGCGCACAGCATTTTGACCCAGACGCTGCCGGCGGCGCGCAACTTGACGCTTCGCACCGTGATGAACGTGTTCGGCCTGACCATGCTGGCGCTGACCTGGCTGCTGATCTGGACGGAGACAACGCCGATCATCCTGATCGATCTGGTGGCTTTGTTCAGCACCAACATCGGCGTCGGCCTGACCTGCTTTGCCGCCGTCTGGTTGGACGGCCAACTACCGCCCGAGCGGCGCGTGGCGCGGCCCGTCTGGTGGGCGACGCTGCTGTCGGCGGCCGTGATCGCCGCCATGTCCCTGATTTCAGCCCGCGAGGTTGTTGGGCGGTACCTTTAAGAGAAGTCGCCAGTGGCCAGTTGCCAGTGGCCAGTGGTCAGTTGAAACGGTGCAACGAGTCAGGATGCGCAGCACTGGCAGTGCCGCGACCAGGACGTCGCCGGCGGCAGATAGGAAGCGGGACTGAAAATCTTGCTGAGAGATTTCACCCATTAGTTTAGTTAGTTAGAATAAATTGAATGACGCCTTTCTCGTCGGCGGCGATAATCGAGAAGTTGGCGCGGTTGAAATCGTGTTCTGCAAGACCTCGCTTTGAGTAGCGCCTCTGTGCGCCGGATTTCTGTGATGAAAAGCGTGGGAATGCTCAGTGCCGTTGTAATGACAAGTTCGCCCCTTGGGGGGAGAAAGAAGTGATGCTGAGAATCGCTTATGTCCTCGTCACCGCTGCCGCAATGCCGTTTACTGGCGGGCAGTTCGGATCGTCGATGCGGCAGTTCACATCGGCCGTCAACCTTGAAGACAAGCCGGAAACGTCCGCCAATGCGAGCATCGGAGACCTTGACGGCGATGGCGACCTCGATATCGTGCTGGCAAAGGGCCGTCACTGGCCGTTGCTGGACCGAGTCCTGCTCAACGACGGAAAGGGCGAGTTTGCGGCGGCAGATCTTGGGCAGACGCCGGATCGCACCTACTCGGCCGCG
Source organism: Acidobacteriota bacterium (assembly GCA_051001345.1). Taxonomy (GTDB): domain Bacteria; phylum Acidobacteriota; class UBA6911; order JACQSX01; family JBPCNK01; genus JBPCNK01. The sequence continues at coordinate 10,206 of JBPCNK010000051.1, forward strand.
CTGGCAGACCTTGACGGCGACGGCGACCTCGACGTTGTGACCAGCAACGACCGCCCCGACAGCAAGCTGGTCTACCTGAACGATGGCAAGGCCCGGTTCCGAGTTTCCGGCACGTGGGGTGCTCCAGAGTGGTCCACGCGAAATGCGGCGATTGCGGACCTGAACGGCGATCGGTGGCCGGATATCATCGCTGCAAACCGTCCGGGTCCAAGTTACATCTGTCTCAATGATGGGCGAGGAGGATTTAGCGGCCGCCCGTGCCTGGCCATCCCGGCAGAATCGGCCACGCCGGTCGTGCCCGCTGACTTCGACAAAGACGGCTCCATTGATCTGGCAGTACCCCACCGCGATGGCGGGCAGAGCCTGATCTATTTCAATGACGGCCACGCCGGGTTCGCCCGGACCAAACCGTTCGGTCCGCAGACTACTGCTGCCCGCACGGCGGCGGCGGCTGACCTCAACGGCGATGGCTGGCCGGATCTGGTGGTTGGTGATGAAAGGCTCGGGTCGTCCTTTGTGTATCTGAACGACGGCAAGGGCGGGCTGCTGCCAGGTTTTCAGCTGGGCGAGAGGACGTCAGCGCCGTATGCCATCGCGATCCGTGACATGAACCGCGATGACAGTGCCGACATCGTGATTGGGTATGTAAGCGCGCCGGGATCCGTCTTTTTCAACGATGGGAGCGGACGGCAGTTTACCCAAGTCCGCTTTGGCGACGGGCGGGGTGCTGTCTATGGGCTGGCTCTGGGCGATCTGACCGGCGACGGATATCCTGACATCGCAGCGGCCAGAAGCGACGCGCCCAATGTCGTGTACTTCAGCGGAAAATGAATTTTCGCTACCCACGTGTGCGCTTGCGGCAGAAATAATCTTCGCGCCTTCATTCCAAAGCGGGTAGCAAAGGATTCTGCTGCCCCGATATCTTGCCGACTGGCGACTTCCTTTACGGCCTCGGCTCGGGGGTCACAGTCGACACTGGTCCCAGATACTTATCGTACCAATCCAGGATCTCGCGAATCACGTCCTGCATCCGCGGAGGAACGTGTCCAGATTCGTACAGGACGTGCCGCTTATCTTTCTCGGGCGCGCCCAATAGACGAAACATCGGGAGCTGCGAGGTTTCCAACGGGAAAATAAAATCATGGCGCCCATTGACCATCAAAACGGGCGTCGTGGCGCGCGGCGCAAAATTCAACGGATCTGATTCAGGTAGGAAGTTGGCGTTATAAAACCCGCCAGCCAGCAGAACGCTCGCCTTGAATCGCTTGTCAATCGCCGTCATGATCGGTCCCCAAGCCGCACCCATACTCAGTCCGTAATACCCCAGCTTGCTTTTATCGATGTCTGACCTGGTTTCCAGATAATCCAGTGTTCGGCCCAAGTCCTTGGACCAGTAAATGACACGGTCGCGCGTTGCGCGCGGGCCTGTGGGTTCTGGATTCTCTTTACGTTCGTACGTGCCCTTGTAGATTGGAAAGACGACTGCCCGCCCGCTCCGAATCAGAAAAACCAAAAAGTGCATCAGCAACGGCTCATCGCTTGAACGCAAAATGCGGGCAGCCGCCCCCGGAAAGTGAACGACGGTCTGATAGGGAGGACGTGCGTTGCGCGGCAAAAACACGATTGCGATGACACGCTCGTTGCCATACCCGGCGCGAAATGTAATCTTCTCGCGCCGCCAGTACGAAGCACTGTCGTCGACCGCTTCAGTTTTCGCATCGAGCGGGCTCCGGTCGTAAGAGTAAAGACTCGCGTAAATGCGAAAGACATCATCGCTGACTGGTTTCTCGCGGGAAAAGTCCCGAACGGTCCGTACGACCGGCGCCTTCAAAGCGTCCGATAGGGGAGAGATGTATCGGACGCAGCGAAAACCATTGGTCTCGGCGCGTTCAAACGGATACTCCGCTTCCGTATCTGTGAAGCGGTAGCTTGGATCGCTCCAGGCGCCGCCGAGCAGATAATGACGGCCCTCGGTACCCGTCGAGCACCACTCGCGGACATTGCCCGCCATGTCGTAGGTTCCGTAGGGTCCGAGACCTTGATAGCTGCCGACTCGCGCTGGACCTGTACTCTCGCAATTGCTGACTTGCAGAATGTCGGAGAAAAGATCACTCAAGCCCACAGCATGCTTCCAGTGGTAGATCGTCGGCAGGCTCTTGCCTGCAAATTCGGCGTAGGCGGCAGCCTCGAACCAACTGACGCCGCCGACCGGAAAATCGCCGCGGTCCTCCGGATAGTTCCCCAATTCCCAGCCGGCAGGCCCGGGACGGCCTGTATTGTCTCGAAACCTCGCCATGACCTGTTCCCACGTCAACGTCTGCCCTTTGTCAACAAAAGGATGCCTCCAGTACTGTGGTTTCTGATAGCCCCCCTGGTTGACGAATTCCTGAAATTGCCTGTTGGTGACCTCGAACCGATCCATCCAGAATTCCGGCACCGGCTGGGCGGGCAAACCGGACAGCCCGATTGTTCCTCCCGACACGCGAACCATTCCGGACGGAATCTGTGCGCTGGGGTCCAACTTCGGAGAAGGCATCCCTATACCTCCGCCGGCAACTTCGACCGTTTGATAGCCGTCGCGCGTAAACTTCCAGCGGAAATACCCAAGAGGAATGCGCAGATTCTCAAACGGGCTTTTCCCCACGTACACCCAGTTCTGCTCGGGCGCAGTGTACGGCTTGAAATGAATATCGGCGCCCGGCGGATCTGTGCGTATCGGCATAGGGAACATGAAGTTTTGTCGCATTCGCTCCAGTTGGGGATCGGCCGGCGCCTGGCTTTCGATGCGGCGGGCCACTTGGAAAGCCTCCACGCGTTGGTCGGCTTCGAGTAACCGCTCGAGTTCGACCAGGTCCTTGCGTATTCGGCTTTCGCGCGAAAAACGCAACCAAAGCCATCCAACTGAGGCGGCCACTGCCAACAGCAGCAGCACTGCGATGCCGGCTGCCAGAGGTCGTCGAAGCAACGTCTGCAGTCCCGCAGGGCGAGTCTCCAGCTTCTGAAGGATCGCCGCAAGATCGGCGTGGAGTTCGACGGCAGATGCATACCGCTCATCCGGCTTTTTTTCCAGGCAACGCCGGATGACCCGTTCTATTTCGACGGGAAGATCGGAGCGAATGCTGCGCACCGGGACAGGCTCGTCGCGCAAGATCGCCGCCAGTGTCGACAGATGCGAGTCGCGCGCGAACGGCTGTTTGCCGGTCAGCATTTCGTAGAGAACAGCTCCAAAGGAAAAGATGTCGCTGCGAGCGTCAATGGGTTTGCCTTCGGCCTGCTCCGGTGACATATAGGCGACCGTGCCAAGCACGGCGCCCTGCTTGGTGCGAAACGCGGAGGTCACCGTCGGCGCAAAATCGGCGGCAACTTCGGAAACCGCCAGCTTGGCCAGTCCGAAGTCCAGAACCTTGACTTGATCGGACGATGTGAGAACGATGTTGCCGGGTTTGACGTCGCGGTGAACGATTCCAGCCGAATGGGCGGCAGCCAGCGCACCGGCAATCTGGAGGCTGTAGCGCAGCACTGTTGTCAGATCCAGGCGATCTCCAGCCAGGCGCTGCGCAAGGGTCTGGCCTTCCAGGTACTCCATGACGAGGTATCCGACCTGCCCGCTCTGTCCGATGTCGTAAAGTGTGCAGATGTTGGGATGATTCAGACTGGAAACGACGCGGGCCTCCCGTTCAAAACGCTGACGATGTTCCGGGTCGAGCGCAACGTCGCTACGGAGCACTTTGATAGCGACGGGGCGTTGCAGTCGCGTGTCGCGGGCGCGGTAGACTTCTCCCATGCCGCCCGATCCGATGTGCTCGACAATCTCGTAGGGTCCGAGCTGGGAGCCGCGTTGTAAGGTCATTGCGTCTATTTATAGACTGGCGATAGACAAATCGGCAAACAATTCTGACATCGCGCATTGCGCGCTGAAACTGGCCCTTCGCCCCGCCCACAGAATCTGGGCCTTGGTTAGAAGCGCGCGAGACGCGCGCGCTCCCAGGCCCACGTTCAAAATTTTCAGCCGGGGTGGTGAATCCCAGGATTGTCCGTATGAACAATTGAAAATATTGTTATTCATATGTTTAATCGGCTTTTATGAGAACAACGATCTCAATCGATGAAGATCTATTGGACGAATTGATGCAGGCGGAAGGGGTTCGGAGTCGATCGGAAGCCATCCGCCGGGCGTGGTGGAGTCCTATCTTCGAAAAAAGCGAATTGAAAAATTCAAAAAGCTGGCAGGCAGCCGCCTTTCGGACTTGAACTGGCGGAAACTCGAAGAAAAAGAAATTCGAAGGACCCTCCGAAATGCAAGAAAGACGCGTACTCGTTGTCCTCGCCTTTCCTTGCGATCGTGCTAACAACAAACGGTGGCATGGACCCGCTCCCGTTGGTCGCGGCACTGAACATTCCCCACTTTTTCATGGCAGCGTTCATGAATCCGAAACTCACCACCTCGGATGAAAATGGCGGCGCGCCTGGGTCATGCCGCTATCGGCGGCGCCGCGACCGTCGGGGAGCGGGCCCGTCGGCCACTTGAATCTGTGGTGCCCGTGGCTGGTAGCTGCCAGGCTCGCTCGCTTACGCGCGCGGCACCGCCATCGTTCTTTTTATGGCACTGCTGGTCGGCCGGCCAACCGGAACCCGGTCGATCCGTCTAAGGATAGTGAATGGTGGAAAACGATACCGCCGCTGTGGCTCAGGCGCAGATCGGCGATCCGGACGCATTCGGCGTCCTGGTCAAACGACACAGTCCCGGTATCTTTCGCCTGGCCTATCGCATGACTGGAAACGAACACGACGCCGAAGAAGTTGTCCAGGAAACGTTCCTGAAGGCGTACCGCCAGCTCCACCGATTCCAGTCCCGGAGCAGCTTTGGCACCTGGCTGCACCAGATCGCCTGCAACTGTTCGTTCGATCTGGTTCGGGCGCGGCGCCGGCATCAGGATCGCCGGCAAACCGAAGAATCCGACGGCTCGGATCCTTTATTGCGCCTGGTCACCGCCGATCCGGGCCCCGACCGCAAAGCGTTCAGCGCTGAAGTCCAGAGCAGGATCGCCGCCGCCCTGGCTTTGCTGGGGCCGGGCGAGCGGGCCGCCTTTGTTTTACGCCACTTCGAGGGGATGTCCATCGAAGAAGTCGGCAAAGTCCTCGGGACACGCACCAGCGCCACCAAGCACAGTGTCTTTCGCGCCGTTCACAAACTGCGTCTGGCACTGGAACCGATTGTGAGGTCGGCACGATGAACCACTTCAGCGAAGAACAACTCGTCCTTCATTATTATGGCGAGTCCGAAGAGTCAGCCTCCATCGAGCAACATCTCGGCGATTGCGTGGCTTGTCGCGCACAGTACCAGGCCATCGAAGAAGTCCTGGCCGCCGCATCCACACTGCAGGTTCCCGAGCGCGACGAAACTTACGGGCGACGGGTCTGGGAGCGGGTTCAGTGGGAATTGAAGCATCCCCGCCCCTTACCCCAGCCCGGTCTATCACGCCTCTCAAGTGGATGGCTCCCGCGCTGGGCTCTGGCCGGTGCGGCGGCGGCTCTGGTGTTGCTTTCCTTTTTGGCCGGCACGTGGTGGAAACGCGATCCGCAAATGGGCAACCGGGACGCAGCTCCGGGCGTCGAGCGAATCGTGCTGGTCAACGTGGGCGAACATCTGGAACGCTCGCAAATGATCCTGGTCGAATTGACCAACGCAGCCAGCGCCTCCGATCTCGATGCCGCGATGCTCCGCTCCAGCGAGGATCTGCTGGCGGCCAACCGGCTGTTCCGTCAGACCGCCACCCAGGCTGGTGAATCCGGCGTGGCCGGCGTCCTCGAGGAGCTCGAACGCATTCTCATGGAAGTCGCCAACAACCCGTCGGAGCTATCAGCCGACCAACTCGAACAACTGCGCGAGCGCATCGAGAGCCGTGGACTCCTGTTCAAGGTGCGCGTCGTCGGGTCGCAATTGCGCCAGCGCGCAATTCCGCCCTCCACCAATCAAACAACTACTCAGACTTTGTAGGAGATCAACCACATGAGAACTCTGTTTACAGTGTTTGCGTTTCTGCTCGCCATCAGCGCAAGTATGCCCGCGCTGGCGGCCCAGGCGCCTCCCGCGGGAGCCGCTGGTTTTGCGCCGCCGGCAACCGAGGCGGAGCAGAGTCGCGAAGAAGAACTCTATCAACGCGGCACAGCGGCCATCGACGAAGGGCAGTGGCAGAAGGCCCTGGACAATTTTTCGGAAGTCGCAAAATTGGGTGGAAAGCGCGCCGATGCCGGTCTTTTTTACAAAGCCAAAGCCCAGTTCAAGCTGGGCCGCGGCGCCGAAGCGCGTGCAACCGTGGCGACCCTGAAGAAGGGACACCCCAAGAGTAATTGGGTTGACGACGCCGAGGCGCTGGAAATCGAAATCCGCCAGGCTGCCGGCGAGCAGGTTCCTGCCGCAGACCTCGGCGACGAGGAGTTGAAACTGCTGGCCCTCAACAGCCTGATGCACAACAACTCGGAGGAGGCGCTGCCGCTTGTTGAAAAGTTCCTCCGTTCGAGCACTTCGCCCAAACTGCGGGAGCGGGCGATGTTTGTTCTTGCCCAGAGCAGCTCGCCGCGGGCACGCGCCATGATCGCCGATATCGCTCGAGGCAAGTTGATTCCAGAACTCCAGATGAAAGCGATTCAAAACCTCGGATTGTTCGGCGGCGAGGCCAGCCGCCAGGTACTGGCCGAGATCTACACGGCGTCGGGAGATCTGGCTATCAAGAAGAAGATCCTGTCGAGTTTCATGATTTCTGGCGAGCGCGGCCGGCTACTGGCCTTGGCGCGCGAAGAGAAGATGCCGGAGCTGCGCTCCGCAGCGGTTCAGCAACTGGGTGTGATGGGCGCTCACGCCGAGTTGTGGGAGCTGTACCAGAAAGAATCGGCGGTCGAGGTCAAAAAGAAGATTCAGAGCGCAATGTTTGTGGGCGGAAACGTCGACAAGCTCAGCGAACTGGCCCGCATCGAAAAGGATCCCGAGTTGCGGCTGAGCGCGATTCGCAATCTGGGAATCATGGGATCGAAAAAATCGACCGATACCCTTCTGGCGATCTACGCCGAGGATAAGGACCCGGCGGTCCGCAAAGCAGTCATCAACGGTCTCTTTATCCAAGGCAACGCGCGAGCGCTGATCGATCTGGCCCGCAAGGAAACCGATCCGGCTGTGAAGAGGGACCTGGTCTCCAAGCTGTCCATCATGGGATCGAAGGAAGCGACCGAGTATCTGATGGAGATCTTGAATAAGTAGCGATTGACACCGGGCGCGCGCGCATAAAGCGAGCATCATTCATCAATAGCATTCACCACAGCAACCGTATGCCGTATGCCGCAGGCCGGCGACGGAGCACCAACTGAGCCGCGACCGTGAGGGAGCGGGCCGGCGGCATACGGCATACGGTTTGCGGCTATGCCGCGCTGTGTCTCTGTGGTGAATGCCCTTTATGGTGAGCGAGCGGGCAATATTCCCGCAATAGTTCGAATAGGAGACCTATGAAACCAAAACAACTCCCGATCCTTGTGGCCGCCGTTCTTTTGACAACCTTCGCTTCCCTCCAGGCCCAGCAGCCGACTTTGACGCACGCCAAATTGCAGACCCAATCGGCCGCGGCCGGCCTGGACAAAACCTTCCGGGCCATGGTCGCCGGCCAGTCCACGGCGGCGTGGATCGGCTATGCCGTACCTGCCCTGGGCGATCACGAGTCGTGCTGTGGCGACTGGAATCGTTGCTGCGGGAGGTGTCGTCTGGAAGATACAGAAGGTACTTCCTTCCGCTCCACCGACCGAACCCCGGTGCAACTGGAATCGAAAAAGACCCTGGTGGTTTTGTACCGTGTCGAGAGCCGCCTGGTTGGCAAGATTCGAACGTTTTCGCTCGACTGTGAACTGGATGCCGGAGACCTGCCGTTTTTCTGGCTGACCGATGTTCGACCGGCCGAAAGCGTTGCGTTGTTGTCGTCGTTTGCGACAGCGCGCTCGGCGGAAACCGAAACGAAAAAAGAGGAGCGCCGGCTCCCTGATGCCGCCGTCATGGCTGTTGCCCAACACGACGACCCGGCTGCAGATCGGGCCTTCGACCAGTTTGTCGCTTCGACCGCGCCCGCCTGGCTGCGCGAAAAGGCCGTCTTCTGGCTGGGCGCGGCGCGCGGCCGCAAAGGGTACGAAGTGCTTCGCCGGCTAGCCCAGCAAGATCCCAGCGAACATGTGCGCGACAAGGTCACTTTCGCTCTGTCGGTCAGCAAACAGCCCGAAGCCGTCGATACGATGATCGCGATGGCCCGCGGCGACTCAAGCGCGCGCGTCCGCGGACAGGCTCTATTCTGGCTGGGACAAAAGGCCGGACAGAAAGCCATCAACGCCATTGCCGGCGCCATCGACAACGACCCGGAAACCGACGTCAAGAAGAAGGCCGTGTTTGCGCTGAGCCAGTTGCCCAAAGACGAAGGCGTCCCCCTCTTAATAGGAGTAGCACGCAGTAATCGCAACCTCCACGTCCGTAAGCAGGCGATGTTCTGGCTAGGACAGTCGCGGGATCCGAGAGCGCTTGTGTTCTTTGAAGAGATCCTGACTAAGAAATGAACTGCCCATGTTGGCAATGGCGGATTGATCAGACAGAAGGACAAAGGACGAAGGACGAAGTACAAAGGCTCGTACCTCGTCCTTCGTCCATAGTCCTTAGTCCTTTGTACTTTGTCCTTGTTATTTGCCTCCTTTGCCAACCTGGAAACGCGGCCGGCGGCTCCGACAAGGTCGACACCTACATCTCGCAGCAGATGGCAAAGCACCAAATTCCCGGGCTTTCCCTGGCAGTGGTGAAGAACGGAAAGGTTCTCAAGCTGAAGGGATACGGCGTTTCAAGCATCGAATTGGGTGTCCCGGCCGACGAGAACTCCGTCTTTCAAATCTACTCGACCACCAAGATTTTCGCGGGCGTGGCGATCCTGAAGCTGGTTGAAGACGGCAAGCTGACGCTCGACACTGCGGTAACGGACATCATCGAGACTCTCCCGCCAGCCTGGAAAGCGATCCGCGTCCGGCACCTTTTGACTCACACATCGGGACTGCCCGAGAAGCAAGACAACCCGCGTTTCGCCGGTTTGTCTGACGAAAAAAAGAAAGAGACCCCTCCGGAGGAATGGATCCCTTTGGTTGCGGAGATGCCGCTCAAGTTTCACGCGGGGGAGAAACTCTCCTATCACCGATCGGGCTACAGTCTTCTTGGCGTGATCGTCGAGAGACTGGCGGGGATGACGTTTGCGGCTTTTCTGGAAGCGCGCGTGTTCGCACCGCTCCAGATGAGTTCGACGCGGTTTGGGGATTCGGAAGTGATCGTCAAAGGGCACCCCCCCACTGCATATTTCCGCGGCGATGGAGAACTGCGGCACTGGGTTTACGCCTTCGGGTACGGCAACCCCGGGACCGGCCTCAACTCCTCGGCAGCCGACTTAGTGCTACTCTTCATAAATACACTAACGTAATATGAACTTGCCAAAGGCTGATCGTCGTGGCATTCTGGAACTCCAGGAGACCCTGCAGTTATGTCACAAAAAAGCCCATACACGATATCATTG
>JBPCNK010000052.1:0-7068 GCA_051001345.1 Acidobacteriota bacterium
TGTCATGCCCGAGCCGCAAACCGCCCAGGAGGTGATCGGCTACTACGCGCGCCGCATCGCCCAGGAGGTCAAGCTTCCCTCGCAGTTCGCGGCACTGGCGCCGCAGGTGCGGGAGTTTTTCGAGCACAAGGCCTTCGGCAAGAGCGTCGATCTCAACGCGCCGGAAGTTGTAAAGGCCATGAGCGGCAACGTCGCACATTATGTCTGCGTGAAGACCTTCAGAAAGGCGTTGCTCGGCGCCGCCATTGCCAAGCAGGAACCGCAACTGCTTAGCCTGGACAGGATGTTGTCCTACACCCAACCCTTTCCCTGGTCCCGGCCGATCTATGAGGCGAGAAGGTGCGTATTTAACCTCGTTGCCTGCGACAACGACTTTGAAAAGGCCTTTGCGAAGTTCCTGGACTTGGCTGATGACGTGAAAGCGTTCGCCAAATTACCCGAAGTATTCGGGTTTGCCATTGACTATACCGATTGGGTGAGCAATCTTCGCGCTTATTATCCGGATTTCGTGGCCGTTGATGTACAGGGAACGAATTGGCTGCTTGAGACCAAGGGTCAGGAGACGGAGGAAACAAAGCACAAAGACAATGCGGCAACGCTCTGGTGCGAGAACGCGAGCCAATTGACTTCCAAAGCTTGGAAGTATCTCAAAGTTCCACAACAGGAGTTTCAGGGATTACACCCGGAAACACTCGCAGATCTGGGTGCCTTGCTCCCAACTGAACAGAGGCCGTTCAAATGAGGCGATCCCGTTCTGAGCGCTCGCGACGTGCGTACGACCCGAGCCAAGGGCCCGCGCCCAGCCCGCTCACGGTGGGCCTGCGCCGCTTGAGACCGCGATCACCGGCGGCATGGTCTACGATGATGGGCTCATGGCCATGGTGCGCGCCTATGGCGCCCTGCGGGCGGCGATGGGGAGGGACGTATGATCACCGCTCCTGACAACACAGGCCGAGATCAGGCCGGGCGATTCGCCCCCGGCTTTAGCGGCAATCCGGCCGGCCCACCGCGCGGCGCCCGCCACAAGGCCACACTGGCCGCCCTGGCGCTGCTGAGCGGCGAGGCGGAGGGGCTGACGCGCAAGGCGGTGGAGATGGCCCTGGCGGGCGACGTGACGGCCCTGCGCTTGTGTCTCGAACGGCTGGTCCCGCCCTCCCGGGAAGCGCTGGTCAGCCTGGACCTCCCGCCCCTTGAGACGAGAGCGGACACGGGGCATGTATTGTCCTTCCTGCTCCGGGCGGCGAGCCGTGGCGAGGTGACACCAGGCGAGGCCGAGAAACTGGCCCGACTGGTGAGCGAGCACCACAAGGCCGTGCAACTGACTGAGATCGAGGAACGCTTGCGCAGAATGGAGGAAGCGTTGGGACTGATGCCCGGCCATGGATGAGGCGGCATCGTTACCGGCCGGAGAGGCCGACTACTACAAAGGCCGACTTCGCCTTGCCTTGACGTGTGGCGCAAGCTAGCCCTGAACGGGGGGACACTGGCGGGACACTTGACCGCAACAATTGCCAGTTATCCACAGCCCGCCACCGTTAAGAGGCGAGCATAAGTCTTTGTGTGGATTGCTGTTGTTCATTGTAACGTGTTGAATTGCGGAGACTCTTAATCAGTAGGTTGGAGGTTCGAGTCCTCCACGGCCCACCAATAAAATCAATATGTTGTGTATTGATAACGGCATCGGCTCGACATTGGGGTAGACTTCTGGGTAGACTTTTAGCGCGGTGACTTGGGACCAAGGAGCGTGGAGGATGGCGCGCCCCGTCGTGACCGCCGGGTCTTACTCGGCGCGGTCGCCGAGTCCCTCGGGTCGTCCGGCAACCGTTAGGACCGCGGCTAGACCCTCCGACACAGAAACGCGGCGGCCCGGACCCCGCTCGAGTCCCCGTGGCAAGGCCGGCACAAGCTTGGTGTCGACGCGATCCGAGAACACCCACTGATCCCAGAGCGCCGGTGCCGTGCGGTACAGCCCCCCTGGACACGCCGCCGCCCAGCACAATCACATCCGGATCGAGCAGGTTGATCACGTGCGCCAGCGCACGCGTGAGGCGGTCCTCGTAGCGGGACAGCGTCGCAGCGGCGTGCCTCGCCGGCCTCGGCGCGCTGCACGATGGCTTCGCCGGAAAGGCGCTCGGCAGTCACGCGCTCGTGATCGCGCACAACCCCCACGCCAGACAGCCAGGTCTCGGTGCAGCCCACGGCGTCCGCACCTGCACTCGACGCCTGGGAATTCCTCCCATTCCGGCCGGATCCAGGGCAGCGGGTTATGACCCCACTCGCCGGCCATGGCATTGCCCTCTGTATCGTTCGTTGGCGAAGGTCACCCGCGCACGAGTATGCGCGCCAGAATAGGAACACCGCGCGACAGACCGCCTGCGATCCGCTTCGGGCACGAAACTTATCATTCGTCGGTTCCACCCCTTGGGGCCGCGACCTTTCTCAATCAAAAAGCTGCAAGCTGTTTGGGACCGCGTGGTCGTCACGCACGGAAACAGGGCCCGTCGCGTCGTTGTCACGCCCTGGGCCGACGAGCGAGGCAACTCGTACCCCCAGCAAGCGCAGGCGGCGATCGAGCGGGACACGTTTGAGGCACGCGCGCGCCACGCTGCGGATCGTTTCCGCATCGGCCGTCGGCGTTTCGAGTGTGATATCGCGGGTCAGAGTATGAAAGTCGGCGTACCTGAGTTTTATGCCGACCGTCTTGCCGAGGTAGCCCTGGCGTACGAGATCTCCGCTCACCCGCTGGCAGAGCTCCAGCAGGACCTGGGAGAGGGTTTCCCGGTCGTGTCGCGGATGCAAGTCGCGCTCGAAGGTCGTCTCGCGGCTCATCGATTTGGGTGCCCGCTCCGTGACGACCGGGCGCTCGTCACGGCCGTGCGCGGCATCCACGAGCCAGCGCCCATACCGGCTGCCGAATGTTTCGATCAGTGTCTCCGGGCTGGCAGCGGCGAGCTCGCCCACGGTGCGGATCCCGAGGGCTTCAAGCTTTGCGCTGGCTCTCGGACCGATCCCGGTGATGCTTCGTGCCGGTAGCGGCCAGATGCATGTGGGCAGGTCCGCGTGCGAGAGCACCGTCAGGCCGTCGGGTTTCTGCAACTCCGAGGCGATCTTGGACAAGAGCTTGTTGGGGGTGACGCCGATCGAGCAGGACAGGCCAGTGGCACGCCGGACGTTGTCCCTGATCCGCTGGGCCAGCTCCACGGTCTCACCGGGCACATGGGTCAGATCGATGTAGATCTCGTCGATCCCACGGTCTTCAATCTGCGGCGCGATGTCGGCGACCGCCGCCTTGAAGAGCCGCGAATAACGCCGGTATTCATCGAAATCCGCCGGCAGCAAGATGGCGTCGGGGGCCAGCGCCGCCGCCTTCATGAGCGCCATGCCGGAGCGAATGCCAAACGCCCGCGCTTCATAGGTTGCCGTGGTCACCACACCCCGCCCGGTGTATTGGCGCAGACGATAAAAGTCTTGTCCATCTTTGCCTGTAGCACGTGGAAGCTTTCCCCCGATCACGACCGGCAACCCCCTGAGCTCGGGATAGCGCAATAGCTCCACCGAGGCGTAGAAGGCGTCCATATCCAGATGAGCGATGCGCCGCTCCATTCGGATGTCGGTGGGCCCAGTCGTGGCTGCGGTGTCTGTGTTCGCAGTCGCGAAGCGGAAGCGCAATCAGGCGCAATAACCGGCTGCCGGTGCAAACGGCATAGTTTCGGGGGCCTGTTCCGTCACGACCTCGTGCTAGACGCGAGCCGCCGACGGTGGACCGGTCTCAATCAGCTCGATCTTATAGCCGTCAGGATCTTCTATGAAGGCGATTATGGTGGCTCCGCCTTTCACCGGGCCTGCTTCGCGCGTCACTTTGCCCCCTCGGCGCTTGACCTCTTCGCAGGCCTGGAACACGCCCGGGACTCCGATCGCGACATGGCCGTAGGCCGTTCCGAGCTCGTACTTGTCCACGCCGTAGTTGTACGTAAGCTCCAGCACCGCGCCCTGTTCCTCGTCCTCGTAACCGACAAACGCAAGCGAATACTTTTGATCGGGGCGATCGGTGGTGCGCAAGAGCTTCATGCCGAGCACTTCCCTATAGAACTTGATCGAGCGTTCGAGGTTGCCGACACGTAGCATGGTATGCAGGATTCGCATAATCATTAATCCTCAGAGTTGGGGAAGCGTGTGGGTGGAGTTGCCCCCGCTTCGTGGACACTTCATCCTTTGGGAAGGAGGAGTCTATGAACCGGGGGGTCAACACCAATCTTGCGCGCACTTTGGAGCGCAACGCATATCACACCTCAGTACATGTCAGAACCTCGACACACCGCTGCGCGGCGACTTCCGCCGCAGTTCCATGATCGAAGAGGCGCTGCAGCGCCATTGAAGTTGCAGGGCCGGCAGGTAAGCAATCCGCGAACTTTACTTCTAGACCACCATGCCCAACGAGGCGATATGCCAAATCTCCCAAATCGAAGCCATTCAGCACTTCATTCGCGTTTTGGTCCGACCACCTACCTTTGACCTCGATATAAAAATCGTCGACCCGCACGCCACCGTGCTTCGCTTTGATCGCGGCCCCGAGCACGCCATTGACCCGGCCCCCACCGAAAGTCCACCAGCGCGTCCGGTCTTTGGGTAGACGCTCCAAGGTGGTTGCCTCGGAATCGAACGGAGGCAGCCCTTCCAACAAATCCCCCGTCGCGTAGCGGACGCTGACGTCGGGGATCGTACTGAATTGGATCAGGTCCTGGAGGCTCTTACCGGTACCATCCATGACATCGGAGATCCGAAGGCCCGGCCCTATCCGAAGCTTGTCATGTAAGTCGATGGCGGAATCGGCCGGCGCCTGACCGGAGAAGACATGGTAAGCGATGGCACCGAGCGAGAAGACGTTGAGATGCGACCCATGCATCAGCCCGTCCGATGAGCTCTCTGGGGCTAGATAAACGCGGCCGGGATCCTGCACATACTCCTCCACATGCAGGGTACCGACCGTGTGGATCCCGGTTCCACCCGTTGTGGCATCGCGGGTACCGGTCTGCCAGTTCATGATCTGAAGCAGCGGGATAGACGTGGCCGCATCACGCACGAGAATACTCTGTGGGCAGAGTGCCCGGTGGTACAGCTTTTTCTGGTGCGCGTACTTCAATGTCTCCGCGAGCTGCCGGAGAATGTGCAACCGCTGGTCGACATTGAGCCGCGCGGCGTGCTCGCGCAGCAGGAAGTCCAGTCGCATGGCCTTGGGATCGTGGTCGAAGATGAGCGCCGGCCCGAGCTCGGTCTCCTTGTAGTCCCGTACCTTGAGGATGCCCGGATGATCGATGCCTTCGAGGATTTGAAACTCGCGTGCGGCCTGACGGATGAGCGACTTTCGCGCCTCCGCGGTCGAGGCGGCGGTAAAGGTATAGATCCGAACACGGCGACGCACGCTTTCGACGCTGATATGCTGCCCTTCCCAATCCTGGAAGCTCTCGCTCTCGCCGATGACCACGCCGAGCTGGTAGTCACCGACCCGGCGGTGCTTATTCGACGGGCGAATGCCCGCATCGACCATCGCGCGCGCCAGTGTGCGCGCCTGCTGATTACTGACGAGACTCGGCGCGAACGCCGTGGATCCCGGAACGCCGTTCAAGAGCGCCCCTATGATGCCGGCGTCATCCGCCGCGCCGGGGCGCCCGCGCAGGTAAACCCCCGCTCTCGCCGGCTCGCCGAGCTTGCACTCGAGGCGCGTAGCGGAAAGGAAGATGACCGGTTCGACCCAGGGGAGCCGTACCCTGGACTTCTGGACGGATGGCTGTTTACGGAGGACGCTGGCCAGCCGCTTGGCCTTGCGATTGGCAAGGATTAACGGATTGTCGTAGGAGTACTGCTTGCCATCCGTCGTCCACGCCCAGGTGTGCGTATCACCCGTAACGACCCCTGGCCGGCTCTTGATCTCGAGGAAGAATAAACCCGCCGGGCTCAGAACGAGGGCATCGACCTCATTGACCTTACCCTCATCGTCGATGAACTCGAAGTTCGTCCACACATGCCAGGGGTCATAATTCGGTAGCTGGCCACGCAGCCATTCGAGCGCCTCACGCTCCCAGGGGAATTGGGATTCCGCGATCGCACTCCAGCGCGGCGAGTTCATCATGAGGTCATCCCTTGATTCTTCACTGTCTTGGTAATGCTTGCATCGGCTCGCGTCACGACACTCTGCGGCGACTGAGGTTGCCCGTATTTTTCGGATACCAAGCAGTAGCAATCAAGCTGCTTGTTTCTGCTTTGTTAGCCAGCCAGTGTATGTTCTGCCGGGCTGACATACCCGAGCGAAAAGTGACGGCGTTTCGAACTATAGAATACTCGCCATGTGCAACGCGTTGACAACTGACGGGGCGGACCAGATGAGACAAGTCCTCGATGATTTGTCGCTCGTCAGTTGCAATCTCTAGCCACGCACCGTTGGCCGAATCGGGAAGGGACATCAAAAAATCATCAAACCGTTAGCGCAGTACGGCCATCCGGACTAGAAACCCCTACGTTTCTAGGTATCGAACTCACCGATTATGCGTTGCCATTCATTGTTGCTAACCGGCCTGTTTCGACATACAGCCAGAGCGCTTTTCAAATGCTGGGAGGCGACCCAAGCCTTTCCGCTGGACAAGCAATAATCGGCTGCGTGCACCCGGTCGGAGAGCTGGTGGATGGCGTTCTCTTTTTCCTGCCAGTCAGCGTGGGTGTCCGTTAAGCGCCGGTACCGCAGCACGCTCTCACAGGTGTGACGGAGCTCGTCAACTTGAAAAGGCTTGGCAAGGAAGTCGACCGCCCCGGCCAGTACCAGCTCCTGGTGCCGGCTGCTCGTGGCGTGGGCGGTCAGGATGATGACGGGTTGCGTTGAGTCGATCTCCATGATTCCCTGCAAGACTTCATCCCCCGACATGCGAGGGAGCACAAGGTCCAGTATGACGAGGTCATGGTGGTGTTCCCTCCAGGCGGCGAGGCCGGATTCACCGTCGTTCCTGGTCTCGGTCTCGAAACCATAGGACAAGCTGTCATGGATGAGGGCCGCGATGCGCTCGTCGTCCTCAACGACCA
>JBPCNK010000053.1:0-12304 GCA_051001345.1 Acidobacteriota bacterium
GGCGCGAGCCCTGGGGTTTAGAGTTCTTCGCCTCCATGAGCCCCAGAGGTGCGAAAGAAGTGGGGTGGATTTCGGTTTCCTTCACACGTTCTTACGCGGGGCACCGCCAATGCGCGCGAGACGCGCGCGCCCCGGGCCCACGTTCAAAATGGGATCTTTAATTCACACCCCGCATTACCCCAGATGAAAAATGCGTGACGGCCGGCGCCGGCAGACTGCCGACTGTTTTTTCAAGGAAACAGCGCCTCGAAGTTGCCGCCCAGAATTGCGGCCTGCGCGGACTGGTCCAGACCGAGTTCCTTGAAGATCGCCAGTTGCTCGTCCAGGATCTTTTGGTTCCAGCCGCGCGGGAAAAACGAAGAATCAGTTCCGAATATCAGCCGCTGCGGACCGGCGACGGCCAGCGCCCGCGCCAGCGCGTCCTTTAGCGTTATTCCCAAGCCGCGAACCCAGGAATTCGAACTCGAAGTATCCAGATAAACATTCGGACAGACCTCGGCCAGCAGCAGCGCTTCACGCAACAAGCCTGCGCCGAGATGTGGAATCAGAAAGCGAACCCCAGGATAGGATGCCGCCAGCACGGACAGGTCCAGCGGGTTGCCGCGGCTCAAATCGAAGGGACTGCCCAGTCCGAGCTTTCTGCGGATCCCTATCGTCAGCGCGCCGCAGTGGACAAAAACGACACGACCGGGTCTCTCAGCTACAACTTCCAGGACGGCCCGCACCCGGTCGTCCTGCAGGCTGTAGCGCTGCATGGCCGGAAACAGGCAGACGCAGCGTAGGGCCAGCTCATCGAGGCCGCGGCGGGTTCTTTCGACGGCATCCGATTGCGTCGGGTCGAGCAGGAAGAATCCGACGAAGCGTTGCGGAAAGGCCGCCACGGCTGCCGCCACCGAGTCCTCGTCTTTGGGTACACTTGCGATCAGAGCGGCGCGGCCGACACCATGGCGGTCCAGTTCATCGACCCACCGTTGGGCCAGGAGGCGCGGATCTTCGGGCGGAGCATCCCAGCCGAGCATCTCGAGGGCGCGCGCTACGGCGCCCTGTGAACCCGCGGCTCCTTTAGGTTCGCCGCTTGGCCCCGGCTTGAACTTCTGGTCCGCGACCGCCTTGATAAATGAGTGAGAGAAAAAATGACAGTGACCGTCGTGGATCTTCATCGAAGGAGGACTCCTACAATTTGAAGAAATGGCGGATTCGGGACAACAGCGTTCCGGATTCTTCGGCCATCGGCCGGGCCGCGTGCAACGACGAGACGGCCGCTTGCAGCTGTTGGAGGCGCCCGGCGACAATCCGGCTGATCTCTTCGACCGAGCTGGGATTGGCCAGGACGATGTTGCGGAACTCATCGACTTTGATCGACAGAACGGAGCAGTCGGTCTCCGCCACAACGGTAGCGTTGCGCGGTTCGCCGGTCAAAAGCGCCATTTCGCCGAAGAAGTCGCCCGGCCCCAGCGATTCGACGTGCGCTGGTCCGGAGCCGCCTGCGGAGACCTGAACGCCGACGCGACCTTCGCGGATCACGCACAAACTGTCGCCCGGGTCGCCTTGCAGGACGATCGTTTCACCGGCGCCATAAACCTGTTCGCGCCCGGTTTCCGCCAGGTATTCGATTTCACGTTCACCGAGAGGCGCCAGCACTTCGACATGCGACAGCACGTCCTTCCAATCCCGGACGCGATCGGCCGGGCCACGCGCCGGTTGATCAAAACGATGGATCTGAACCTGCATCGGCAGCGGGATATGAATGCCGTGGCGCCGGAATGAGTAGTAGATGCCGGTGCGGACCTGATCGCGAATCGGCACTTCTTGTTCGTAATCGGTAATCCAGAAACGGGCGCGGTAGGCAACGGCGAAGTTTCCAAACTCCAGCAGCAGGACGTCGGGCTCGGGTTGAAGGAGTATCTGATCGTTCTCGCGAATCACCTCGAGGATGGCCTGCTTTACCCGATTGGGCGGATCGTCATAGCTGACCGAGACGTCCACGAACAGGCGCGTCGGCAGTGTCGGCTCGGAAAAATTCAGGATCGATTCCTTCGAGAGAACGCCGTTGGGAATGACCACGTAGTTGTTGTCTTTGGTCCGCATGCGGGTGGCGCGCCAGGTGATCTCGAGAACCATCCCTTCGTACTTGCCCGCCTGGATCCAATGGCCGACGCGGAAGGGTTTCTCAACTTGAATGGCCAAGCCAGCGAACATGTTGCCCAAAGTGTCCTGCAGCGCAAGGCCGACGACGACTCCGCCGACAGCCGAGATAGCCAGCACCCTGTGGCCCAGAAAATAGAGACAGACCAGTGCAAAGAGGGCGACGACGAGGGCATCCTGAACGATGCCGGGAAACCGGTCGGAGGCGCGGTCGTGACGAAACGGGTTGAGCGACAGCGGCACCAGCGCACTGACCAGCACCAGCACGCCGATCAACCGGGCGATCTCGTCGAAAGATGATCCCTTAGAAGGAGGGTACAGTATTGCGTAAGACCACAGGCCGACGAGGAGTACGAGAAGAAAGGCCGAAAAACGCAGCCGCTTCTTGATCAGCCGGTTGGCGGTGACCTGGTGAAGCAGCGCGACGACCACCAGACCCGCTAGTATCTGTAGAAGGATAAGCGTCATGAACTAGTCGCCAGTCGCCTGTCGCCAGCCAGTCGCCTGTCGCCAGATGAACAGTGCGAACTGTGGTTCATAAAACGTTGAATTTTGATCATCGTTGGTTAGCGCGGATTGACACGGATTTAGCGGATTAGGCGCATCGGATTTGAGCTGCACTCATCAGCACCAACCTATCGCAATCAATCCGTGTTAATCCGTGTTAATCCGATTAATCCGTGCTAACTCTGCCGGGTCACGCTATCGGTAGCCAAAAGCATTGGACTTTAATCATCGTTTCTAAAGCCGCAAGCGGGCATAGCGGCTGGCGACTGGCGACTTTTCCTCAGCCCAGTTTTCCTTCCTTCTTGAACTGCTCAAGTTCCTTGGCAGTAATGGCGACGGCTACAACAGCCGGATTATCGCCGCCCTTGGCGACACGTTCCTTGTCGACTGCTCGCGAACCGCCCGATCCGCCCGTGGACGCGCTCTGGGTAGTTTCCTTGTTGCCACCCCCCAGACTTTTTATGTTGCCCAAGCCGAACCGACTCTTCTTCTTCGGTTCTTCTTCCTTTTTCTCTTCCTTCTTTCCGCCTCCCGCCACACCCTGCGTGCCCTCGGCGACGTCGGTTATTTCGGCCAGCTCAGTCAACTTGTACTGGATCTGCTTATGGTAACGATCTTCCAGCTCGGCTTTTGATTCCAGCTTTTGCCTCTCGATCAACGCGGCGATCTTTTCCAGACGCTGGTCGGTTTCCGGATGCGAACCAAACAGTCCCTGCTTGGTGTCGGAACTCGAGTTTCTCTGCTTGAGATCGAACAAAAACTTGCCGAGGCCAACCGGCGCATACCCGGCGCTTGCAGATACAGCAACACCCACGGTGTCCGCATCGAGTTCATCGCGGGGGCTGTAGCCCTGGTAGACGACGTTGTACAGGGCATCAGCCAGGCGGCGGAAGAGCACCGGACTGGAAGTTACACTGGTTTCGCTGGCCGCCATTTGAACAGCTTTTCCGGATTGGATGGCGCGAATGGCGTGCCTTTCGGTGACGTGCGCAATCTCGTGGCCGAGTACTCCGGCCAACTCCGCCTCGTGTTGAATCAACGCCAGAGCGCCGCGCGTGATGTGGACGAATCCGCCCGGGGCGGCAAACGCGTTGACGCCATCGGTGTCGAGGATGATGAACTGAAACGGAAAATTGGGACGGCCGCTCTTTTCAACCAGAACCCGTCCAACCAGCGCAACGTACTTGTGCACGGCCGGATCCTGGACGACACCGTACTTTTGGCGGACGCGCAGGCTGACGTCTTCGCCCAGCTTGATCTCCTCGGCCTCGGTCATTTCGATGTCGCGCATTTTGTCGGCGGCCCGACCGATCTTGCCGATCTTGTCGTTCAAACCGCCAAACTGCGCCAGGGTCTCCTCTCCGGCAACGCCGGCAATGAGGACTGCTAGAACCAGATAACGCACAATCATAAAACCTCCAGACAAAGTTGCCAGTGGCCAGTGGCCAGTCGAAATGAGCCAACCCTTCGAATTTCGCGACGATCGATGACGCCTTCGTTCTGCCGGGCCGCGACCCTCCAGTCGCTGCACTGCCAGCGCGGCGCCTTCCGCCCTGTTGCCTGGTTCATCAGGCAACTGGCGACTAGCGACCGGCGACTGGCGACTTTTGTTCGCGACTCAGTAGCTCTTCTTCCGAGCGACAGACTTCAAAAATCTGTACCGCTTTGGTCTTGCCTTTGACCTTCACGTCGCCCAGGGAACGGATGAAGTACTGGCCTTTCAACTGCTTCCGCGTTGCTTCGCTGATGATGATGTGGCTTTCGTACTCCTTGTTGAGCGACTCCAGGCGCGACCCGAGATTCACGTTGTCGCCGATTACAGTATAACTCAGGGTGTTTTCCGAGCCGACGTTGCCCACGATCATCTCCCCAGTATTGATGCCGATTCCGATGTCAAAGTTGGGACGGCCCTCGCTGGTCCAACGCTGATTGAGAACCTGCAGTTCCTTCATCATATCCAGGGCCATCTTGACGGCCTGGTCGGGATGATCAGGGTCATCGGTCGGTGCATTGAACAAAGCCATGATCATGTCGCCGACGAACTTGTCGAGCGTGCCGCGGTGCTCAAAGAGCAGCGCCACCATCCGCGCGAAGTACTCGTTGAGTTGGCGGATGACGTCCTCGGGTTGGCCGGCTTCCGAGAAGGTTGTAAAACCCCGGATATCGGAAAACAGAACCGTCATTTCGCGCCGCTGGCCCCCGAGGCGCGCCCGGCTGGGATCTTCGATCAATTCCTTGACGACAGCCGGTGAAACGTACCGCGAAAACAATCCTCGCACCTTCCTCTTCTCGCGGTCTTCGACAAAATACTTGTAGGCGACTCCGGAGAACTGCGCGATGAAGACGCCGGTAACAGCCGGCACGCAGGGTATCCAAACCCCGCTTCGAAACAATCCGGTTCCAATCGCCCCGTCGCCCAGCAGCACACCGACGGCGGCGGCCAGCGACCACCAGAAACCCAGAAACACGCCCAGCAACCCGACAACCAATGCCGAGACAAACAGCAGCGCGACCTCTGCTGTCCAATGGGCGGGTCGCATGTAGGAATTGTTCAGGATGTTGTCGATGACAGTTGCATGGATCTGCATTCCGGGCATCTTGCCCTGGGCGCCAAACGGTGTCTGAAACAGATCGTGCAGGCCGGCCGCGGAGGTACCGACCAGGACGATCTTGTCGCGGAACAGCGCCGGATCCTTCTCTGGCTTTTCGCCCTCGCGAAGCTGCATCTCCGAGTAGAAGAGCTGCCACAAACTGTACCGGGGATACGTGGAGTCGTCGATGTCGCGCCGCTCATGCCGAAAAACGCCGCCCTTGTAATTAAGCAGCATCTCCCGGGTCCAAATCCTGTCGATGTTTACCTTCGAACGCCCCACCAGTGGAACGACTCGCGTTCCCACATGCAGGCCTTGTCCATCGAGCCGGACGTCAGAAGGTGTCAAGTCCAGGGCGGCCATAACGGTCGCCAGCGGCAAGGATGGATAAGCGGCGTTGTCTTTGCGAACAAAAGGAATTGCGTAGCGGACCACGCCGTCCACCTCGAGATCAACCCGTGTGTGGCCCAGCATCCGGCTGGCCGACGCCAGCACAGGAAAAGGCGCTTTGACGCTCTTATACTTGGGGCCACTGTCATCGAGGTGGTAGGAAGCAGCCGGCGGCGCCGGCGATACAAATGTATCGTTGACCTCCAGAGCGTGGACGACACGTCCCAGACTCCGCGTCACCTCGACGAGCCTTTGATCGGCTTCCTTTCCGGTGATCTGGTCTGGCTGGCCGCTGCCAACCGTCGCCCTATCTTCTTCAAGGAAGAGCAGATCAAACATGACGACGCGAGGTTTGCCCCGTGCCAGGTAATCCAAGAGGTCCGCATAGATGTCACGCGGCCAGGGAAACCGCCCCAGTCCAGCCTGCGACATGCGATCGAGGCTGAAGTCGTCGACCTCGACAAGAACGATGCCGCGGTCAGCCTCCGACGGATCAGCCAGAAACTGGAAACGCAGGTCGTAGGTCTTCATCTCCATCGTCCGGAAAAAGGGGATCTGGTAGAGCGCGCCTGCGACCAGTGTCGCGGCGACAGCGATCCCGAGGCCGATGGCCGTTTTGCGCAGAAAAGCCCGAGACATCTGGGGAATCGTAGCACAAGGGGCGGGCGGTGCCGCGCGCCTAAGCGAGTGGACCCTCAGCAGGGACAATTTTTCCAGGCAAGCCGCTCACTGCCGTTCGCGGCACCGACGTGCGTGCATTGATTTTCGATGGAAGTCATACGGACGGGCGCGCGCGCGTATGACTTCGCTTGAAGGATCGAGGAGCCAGTGTCGGTGCCGGTAGACTTGGTTGCGGTACAGCATGACGCGTATTATGGGCAGAGCGGTTCGCGTGTTCAGACCGATTTACTTGAGCGGGAGTCATCATGATGAGAAAACTAGTTTTCACCACCCTGTTCCTCGTGGCTGCTGCAGCCATTTGCTTGGGGAACGCGGACAAACCTCTGCTAGTCCGTGATCCATCTCTCAGCAAGACTCACATTGTTTTTGCATACGCCGGCGACCTGTGGACCGTCGGCCGCGAAGGGGGCGAAGCAGCCCGGCTGACAAGCGGCTTGGGAACGGAAACTGAGCCGATCTTTTCCCCGGACGGGAAGCTGATCGCTTTCACGGGCGAGTATGACGGCAATGTCGACGTGTATATCGTGCCAGCGATGGGCGGCGTGCCCAAGCGGCTGACCTATCATCCCGGGTCGGATCGTGTGAGAGCCTGGACACCCGACGGCAAACAGGTGCTCCTCTCTTCGGCGCGCGCCAGCTTCTCAGGACGCTTCAACCGCCTCTTCACGATGCCGGTCGACGGCGTTTTTCCCACTGAGGTGCCGCTGCCGATGGGGTATGAAGGCTCCTATTCGCCCGACATCACCCGAATTGCATACGTGCCGCTGCCGCAAGGGTTCAGCGCCTGGAAGCACTACCGCGGCGGGATGACGACACCGATCTGGATCGCAAATCTGTCCGATTCGGCTGTCACGTCAATCCCGCGCGATAATTCCAACGACTTCAACCCGATGTGGATCGGCGACAAAGTGTACTTCCTTTCCGACCGCGACGGGATGATCACGCTCTTCTCCTATGATACGAAGACAAAGAAAATCGCGAAGTCTATTCCAAGTGCGGGACTCGACATCAAGTCGGCATCGGCCGGACCCGATGCGATCGTGTACGAGCAGTTCGGCTCGGTCCATCTTTACGACTGGACGTCGGGAAAAACCAAGAGCGTCGACATCCGCATTCATGGCGACATGCTGGCGGTGCGTCCCAAGTACGAAAAGGTCGGCACGCGGCTAACCAATCCGCGGATTTCGCCCACGGGTGCGCGCGCGATCTTTGAGGCCCGCGGGGAAATCCTGACCGTGCCCGCCGAGAAGGGTGACGTCCGCAATCTGACCAATTCTCCAGGCGTCGCCGAGAGGAATCCAAGCTGGTCACCTGACGGGAAATGGATCGCGTATTTTTCCGACGAGTCGGGCGAATACGCCCTGCATTTGCGCAGCCAGTCCGGAATGGGCGAAGTCAAGAAACTAGATCTCGGAAATCCGCCGTCGTTTTTCTATTCACCGTCGTGGTCGCCCGACAGCAAGAAGATCGCCTACTCCGACAAGCGGCTGAACGTTTGGTATGTGGACATCGAAAAAGGAACACCGGTCCGGATCGACACTCTGATCCGCGACGGCGGTTCGATAAACCCGCAGTGGTCGCCCGACAGCCGCTGGATCGTTTATAAAAAGCCGCTCAAGTCCTGGTACGGGGCGGCCTTCGTCTATTCGCTTGAAGAGGGCAAGGCCCACCAGCTTACCGATGGCTTCAGTGACGTAGCACACGCAGCATTTGACAGAAGCGGCAAGTACATTTATTTCAGTGGCAGCACCGACATTGGCCCGGGCATCTTCGGGTTTGACATGTCCGGTTATCCCCATCGCACAACCCGCAGCGTTTACGTGTGCGTGCTCAGCAAGGACGCTCCTTCGCCGCTCGGTCCTGAGAGCGATGAAGAAAAGGGACAGGAGGAAAAGCCGCCGGCCAAGACGGGTGACAAGCCGGCCTCTCCGGACGGCGAACAGAAGGCCGAGACGACGGCTGCCAAAGCCGGCGAAAAGAAGGAAACGCCGAAGGTCATTATCGACTTCGAAAACATCAGCCAGCGGATTCTGGCTCTGCCGATTTCAGCCCGTGATATCCGTCAGTTGACTCCGGGAAAAGCCAATGTCCTGTTTGTCGTCGAAGGGCCGGCACCCGGTGCGCAGGGCTCGACACTGCACAAGTTCGATCTTGAAAAGCGCAAACTCGACAAAGTGCTGGACAATGCGGCCGGGGTCGTTCTCTCCGCCAACGGCGAGAAGATGCTCTATCGTCAAAGCGAGAGCTGGTACATCGCTGCAACCGGACAGCCGCCCAAGCCGGGGGAAGGCAAGATCAAAACCGAGGACGCGGAAGTCCGCGTCGACCCGCGTGCTGAGTGGAGCCAGATGTACCGCGAGACGTGGCGCATCGAACGCGACTTCTTCTACGATCCGAATCATCACGGACTTGACCTGCAGGCGACGGCGAAAAGGTACGAGCCTTATCTGGAATCGATCATGCACCGCGCCGACTTGAACTACCTATTTCAGGAAATGCTCGGGCAGTTGACGGTCGGCCACCTGTATGTCAGCGGAGGCGATGTCCCCGATCCGAAGCGCGTCCCGGGCGGGCTGCTCGGCGCCGATTACAGGACTGAAAACGGCCGCTATCGGATCGCGCGCGTGTACAACGGCGAGAACTGGAACCCGCAGTTGCGCGCGCCGCTGACACAGCCTGGGGTCAATGTAGTTTCGGGCGAGTATCTGCTGGCGGTCAATGGCCGGGACCTGACCGCAAACGACAACCTCTACAGCTTCTTTGAGGGCACAGCCAACAAGCAGGTTGTGCTGCGCGTCGGAGCAAACCCTGACGGTTCCAGTTCAAGGGAAGTCACGGTAGTACCGCTCCCGAGCGAGAGCGCGCTGCGTAATCTTGCGTGGATTGAGGAGAACCGCCGAAAAGTAGACCAGATGAGTGGCGGCAAGCTGGCCTATGTCTACCTGCCCGACACGGCGCAGGGCGGCTACACCTACTTCAACCGCTACTTTTTCCCACAGACCGACCGACAAGGCGCTGTTGTCGACGAGCGCTTTAACGGCGGCGGTCATTCGGCCGACTACATCATCGACTATCTGCGCAAGCCGCTGATCAGTTACTGGGCCGTGCGTGATGGCGAAGATTTCCGAACGCCTTTCGGCACGATCCTCGGTCCGAAGGCGATGATCACCAACGAGTACTCCGGTTCAGGCGGCGATCTGATGCCATGGATGTTCCGGCAGGCCGGCATAGGTCCGCTCGTCGGCAAGCGCACGTGGGGCGGCCTGATCGGCATCGGAGGTTATCCGACGCTGATCGACGGCGGATCCGTCACGGCGCCGCATTTCGCTTTCTACACGCCCGACGGAAAGTGGGAGATCGAGAACCGCGGCGTTGCGCCCGACTTGGAAGTCGAGATGGATCCCAAGGCTTGGCGCCAGGGGCACGACTTGCAGCTGGAAAAGACCGTGGAGTGGCTGCTGGCGGAATTGAAGAAAAATCCCATCCGCCAACCGCAACGCCCGCCCTATCCGAACTATCACATCAAGCAATGATTCAATTCCCACCGGAAGACACAAAGGACGCGCATAGATAGGGGTGGACTGTAACGTCTGAATTGATACCAACAGTATTGATCCTAGTGATGCTTTGCGGTGCAGTGAAAAGCGGCTTCACCACAGAGACACAGAGGACACAGAGAAAACACAGAGAAAAACTTCAGTACCAACGATCAGCTGTCTGTGATTCTAAACATGCATGTTGACGAACTTACTGTGACAGTCCTCCGTGCTGCGATCGAAGTTCATAAGACTGGTACGCCCGCTTTTCTCTGTGTTCCTCTGTGTCCTCTGTGTCTCTGTGGTGAAGCCGGTCAAGAATCTGCCCCAGTTTTCCCATAGCCGCCCGCGAAGGCGGATCAATGTTGTTGCTGCCAATTCAGATGTTACAGACCAACAGGCGAAAATTTCGGATTGCGGATTGGGCGATTAGACTGCGGTGAACACTTCGACAAGGGCGCCGCGGTAGAACAACAGAGCGCGGTCTTGCAGATACCGGTTGCCTGTGGCCAGCGCGCCCGAATCGACCCATTCGGTTTCCAGTCGTTCGAGATCAGGCACCGACTGTACGCGCAACCTGACGCCGCACCAGCCGGGGTTGCGCTGTCGAAAATAGGGGTGGACGAATTCCTCGTTGTCGGTGTCGGGAACGACCAGCCACAAACTTGGGGAGTCGATGACAGGCCATTCTCTAACCTGACAGCACCAAAGTTCATCGAAAAACTCGCGCGACGGCGCCAGCAAGCGCACCGAGGGAATCGAATCAGGCGGGCGCCCTTGATCCGCCCAGGCCACCAGCGACACCACGCCGCTGCCGGCGACAGAGTCGGGCTGGATATCCACGATGTGTTCTGTTTGAGACGCGCGAAACTTGAACGCTGGGTCGAGGAGGTGCAATCCGGCTAGTTCGGTGCGAGTGGCTTCGGGATCCCGGACGCTCCAGAAAATCTTCACCGGAAGCCTAGATTATTCAACAATCACCGCGTTAGCAAACATTTTAGAAAAAGCGGGCGGAGGGGCAATCCGAAATTCGAAATTACGGCAGGGGTCAAAAATTGGGGATTGGGGATTGGGGATTGGGGATTGAATTTGGGATTGCCGATTGGGGATTGCCGAGTTGATTGGCGATTGTGGATTGGAGAATTGAGGATTGCATTGCAGATTGGGTGATTGCCGATTGGCTGGCTCTTCCGACTGCCCTTCGTACCAAACGAAATCCGCAATTCAATCCACAATCCCCCAATCCACAATCGTCAATCAACTCCGCAATCCGAAATCCGCAATCGCAAATTCAATCCCCATTCCCCAATCCCCAATCCCCAATTTTTGATTGAGCCGCCGTGATTTCGGATTTTGGACTCTCCAGGACGTTCTCAAAAAACTCCAACACCCGGCTGGCTGCCCACTGCGAGTCTTCGCCATGAAAACCCAGATGGCCTCCCTTAGACGTGAAGAGCGGTACCAGATTGGGATTGTCCTGCCAGGGGACCTGCTCGAACTGCTTAAAGGGGATAAAGGGGTCATCCTGTGCGTGCAGAATCAGCGTCGGGCGGCTGACGTGCACGAGCGTTCGGATCGAACTGGCGCGCGTCCAATAATCGTCAGCTGACTGGAACTGGCACAGCGGAGCGGTGTACCAGTCGTCAAATTCCCGAAACGTCCGCGCACGCCGGTGCGGGATACCGCTGAACAACTCGGGATGGAGACGCCGCTTGGCGGCCAGCGTCCGGTGCATGGAGTGCAGGAAATTGTAGCGGTAAACGAAGTTTGTCCGCGCGTCGATGGCGCGGCATGACTGTTCCAGATCGATCGGCGTCGAAACGACCGCTGCGGCCTGGACTTCGACGGGGACATCGGCGGATTTCAGGCCGAGATAGCGGAGGACCTGATTGCCGCCCAGTGAAAAACCCGCCAAACAAATCCGGCGGAATCCCTGGCTGCGCGTCCAGGGCAACACGCTCTCGATCATCTCGGTCATGCCGGCGTGATAGAAGCGCCGCGCCAGTCCCAGCGTTCCGCCACAGTTGACCGTGTTGACGCGAACGGCATTCCAGCCGCGATCGAGTGCCCGCCGCGTAGCTGCCACCATATAAGGAGCTTCGGCCGAACCCTCCAGCCCGTGAAAAAGCAGCAACAGCGGAGCATCCACCTGACGCCGGTGCACAAGCAACTGCATCTGGCCGGTCCCAT
The DNA here is from genome assembly GCA_051001345.1 of Acidobacteriota bacterium. Taxonomy (GTDB): domain Bacteria; phylum Acidobacteriota; class UBA6911; order JACQSX01; family JBPCNK01; genus JBPCNK01. The sequence goes on from JBPCNK010000053.1 coordinate 12,041, forward strand.
CGATCAGCGGGATGTGGAGGATCTCTTCGGCGGGAATCCGTTCGTGCCGCAGCGCAAACTTGTTCCAGACTGTCTGAACGTGACGGTTGCCCCGCCAGCCGCGTACGTCCAAACTCTGGCGCGAGGCCCACTCCTGAATTGCGTTCAAGTGACTAGTGGCCTGTAACATCTGAATTGATACCAACAACATTGATCCTAGTGACGCTCTGCGGTGCAGTGAAAAGCGGCTTCACCACAGAGACACAGAGGACACAGAGAAAACAC
>JBPCNK010000054.1:0-9259 GCA_051001345.1 Acidobacteriota bacterium
CACCAGCACCGACATGATTCCAAACGTCACGGACTGGGGCGGGGGCGTGGCGACGATGCATCAGGCCGGCGGGTTGCAGGACCCGAAAATCTTCGGCAACAAGCTACTGCTGAGCGTCGACGACAACTTCAGCAAGGTCTACAGCACTCACACCATGAAGTTTGGCGTCCACTGGCAGTGGCAAACCAACGATGAAGCCACCACGCGCGATGACGCCGGCATAATTACGCCGACAACCTGGGGAGGAAACTCCACGGGCAACGCCTATGCGGACCTGCTGATGGGCCGCATCGGCTCGTACGCGGAGTCGACCAAGAACATCGTCGGCTACATTCGCCGCCAGGAGGTGGCCTTCTATGCGCAAGATAGCTGGAAGGTATCGCGGCGCCTGACTCTGGAACTGGGCGCGCGCTTCATCCACCAGGGCTGGAACTTTGATACCGAAGGCAAGATGGCCGGTTTCGATCCCAAAAAGTATGATCCGAAGGCGCCCATTACCGCCTACTCGGGTGTCGTGGCCCGCTACCGGGGCGATGATGTTCCAAGATCGATCTGGGTAACGCCGGCGCTGATTGTGACTCCTCGATTCGGCTTCGCCTACGACATCTCGGGCAAAGGAAAGACCGTCCTACGTGGAGGCGCGGGCCGCTTTGTTTTCCACGGCCGCGGCGGCGACTCCTTCGGCGCGGTCACCAACCCGCCGCTGGCCCAGCAGGTAACGCTGGGGTGGAACGCGGGAACGCTGGCCGAGATCGACAAGATCGATCCCAAGACGCAGATCCAGAAAAGCGATCTGACCGTGCTGGAAGTCGGGACCAACCGCGTGCCGTCCACATATTCCTACAGTCTGACGCTCTCACAGAAGATCGGCTGGGATACGTTTCTGGAGACGTCCTACGTGGGCAATACCAGCCGGCACCAGCTCACCGTTGGCAACAACAACATCAACGTCGTTCCCGAGGGGGCCATGTTCGGCTTCCCGAAAGGCGGCGATGCCAACAACTACCGGCCGTACCTGAGCTACGGAACCATCAACCAGGTAGGCCACAGCCTGTCGCAGAACTACAACTCGCTGCAGGTCATGGCCAACCGCCAGTCCGGGCGCTTCAACTTCTCGTCTGCCTACACCTTCGCGAAGGCTCTCGGTATCGGAGGCAACACCTGGGGCGGCGCGGCCACCGTCGATAAGTTCGACCAACGCCGGCGCAGCTACGGTCCGCTGCCTTATGACCGCACGCACTCGTTCACTGTCGCCTACAATTACCTGGTGCCCGATGCCGTCCAGACTCGCGTGCTGGGCAGTATCCTCAACGGGTGGCAATTCTCCGGCATCTCGCAGTGGCAAAGCGGTGCTCCGTTGTATGGCTTCAGCATGGGAGGCACGATGGCCCAGCCGGCGATTACAGCCGATGGGTCGCTCAACAAGAGCATCAGCAGCGTCACGGTGGCGGGAACGCCCGATACGCCGGCGCAGCCAGTCCTGATCTGCGATCCCAGCAAAGGGCTGGCCGCGGGACAGTACGCCAATCCCAACTGCTTTAGCGCGCCAACGCCCGGCCGCAACGGTCACTATCAATTTCCGTACATGCATGGGCCGGCGTTCAAGAACCACGATCTTTCGACCTTCAAGAATTTCAAGGTAGGCAACAGTGACGAGCGCAAGCTGCAGTTTCGGTTTTCGGCCTACAATATTTTCAACCATCCGATACCGTTTTTAGACTCCACGGGAACTACGTTGCAGTTTACGGATGGGAAGGTGACCGAGACGACCAAGAAGGAGTTCGGTCGGGCGGCTCAAAAGAGAGGTCGAAGGCTCTTGCAGGTAGCTGTCAAGTTCATGTTCTAGACTGCATTCAGTCTTCGGATGAACTACTGGGGAATGGCCGTTAAGGCCATTCCCTTTTTTGTTATGAAGCTTGCAGCCCTGATTCTGCTGCTGGCGGCCGGACTGGCCGCACGGTCCGGCGATGCGCAGGCGCAGTCCGCCGTGGCCGCTCCCGCCCAGGCTGCGGCGGCCACAGCGTCGAAGGAACTTGGCAAGCGCGCCGAAGCGGCGCGCCAATCGGGCCGCGGCGCTGAGGCTATCGCCCTTTATCGGCAAGGGCTGGCATTGGACTCCGGCTGGGAAGAAGGCTGGTGGCAGCTGGGAACGCTGTTGTACGAAGCCGCCAGCTACGACGAAGCCAGGGCCGCATTTGCTCGGCTGGTCGGTTTGCAACCTGCCGGCGGTCCGGCCTGGGCTCTGCTGGGACTGTCTCAGTTCCAGATCGGGCAACAAAAAGAGGCGCTGGAGAGCCTCCAGAAGGCGCGGGTGCTCGGGACGGGAGCCAACCGGCAGTTGACATCCCTGGCCGACTACCACGCCGCCGTGCTGATGGTTCGCTTCGGCCAGTTCGAAAAGGCCATGCCCATTCTACTGGCGCTGGCCAAAGAGTCCAGCGGCCACCCGCGGCTTCTCGTGCCGCTCGGTTTGAGTCTGCTGGCCCTGCCGCTGCTTCCCGGCGACGCCTTGCCCGAGCAGACTCAACTAGCCACGGAAGTGGGAAAGGCAGCCTATCTGACGACGCTGCTGCGCTTGGACGAGGCTGGGCAGACTTACCGGCAGCTGATCGAGCGTTACCCGCAGCAACCCAATGTGCACTACAACTATGTTCTCTTCCTGCTTCTATTGAGAGACGCCGACGGCGCGCTGCGGCAGTTCCAAAAGGTCGTGCAGCTGTGGCCCTCGCATGTTTCGGCCCGCCTTCAAATTGTCTTTGAATATGTCCGGCGCAGCGACTACAAAGCGGCCCTGCCGGTGGCCGAACAGGCTATCGAATTGGCGCCGCACTCGGCGGAGGCGCACAGCAACCTGGGGCTGGTGCTAGTCGAGTTGGGAGAGGCCGATGCCTCCATCCGGCATCTGAAAAAAGCAGCCGAGTTGGCGCCGGTCGATCATCAGGTCCGCTTTTGGCTGGCGCGAGCCTACAGCCGCGCCGGCCGCAAAGATGACGCCGAGCGCGAACTGAATGAATTTCGCAGGTTGCGCGGCGAAAAGCCGTAGAAAAGTCGCCAGTCGCCAGAATAGTCGCCGGTCGCCGGGCCAGTGCGGAGGAGGATAAACGGATGGCCAGACAGCTTGCTTTCCTGATCGCGTTAGTCACTCTGACGGTGGTGCAGCCGATTGCCGGGACTCAGAACCAGGCGGGACAAACAAACGTCAATCCGCAGCGGGCCTCCGACACCGTTCGCGCCGTAAGTGAAGCCGTCATCGTCGATCTGGTCGTGCGCGACGGCCGCGGCCGGCTAGTTCGGGATCTGACGCCCAACGAGGTCGAAGTTTTCGAAGACGGCGTCAAACAGACGGTCAGTATCTTCCGCTTGGTGAGCGACGACTCGACCGCAGCCGAGCCGGACAGCCGAACGGATGTCGGATCGAAAGCGGGACTCCCGCAGATCGATCCGTTCCGGCACATCAACCTGGTGACGCTTGTTTTTGAGCGTCTGGAAAACGAAGCGCGGCAGCTTTCCCGCCAGGCGGCGTTGGATTTTCTGGGCACAAAGTTTGCCGCTAATACGCTGGCGGCCGTCTTTTCCATCGACCGGCGCCTCCACGTTCTGCAGCAGTTCACCAACGACCGCGCGGCTCTGCGCGAGGCCGTCAACCAGGCCACTTCCGGGTCCTATTCCCGGTTCAAGTCGCAGTCCGACGCCATCCGCCAGGATCTTGAGCGGGCCCGCGACGCGCTGGCGGTTGCCGAAAGCCAAGTGTCGGGACCGCGCTCTCCGACTGGGGCGCCGACGACTGAACAGAAAAGAGCCCTGACCGAGGCCGTGCTGGCGCGGCTGACCATCGATGTACTGATGCAGACCGAAACGCTGCAGCGCGAACAGCAGGGTCATGCCTCGATGGACTCGCTGCTGGCGCTGGTCGGCCAGCAGCGCAGATTGCCGGGCCGCAAGACTATGATCCTTTTCTCAGAGGGGCTGCAGATACCGCCTCATGTGGTCGATCGCTTTCGATTCCTGATCAGTCAGGCCAACCTGTCCAATGTCAGTGTCTACGCGGTTGATGCGCGGGGGTTGATGACGACAGCCTTGAGCCGATCCTCGCAGGATATGCTGGAGCAGGCGGCCGGCGCCAGCGCCCGCCAGCTACAGTCGGCCGGCAGCGCCGTCGCGCGCGAAGACGTCATGATCGGCGAATCGGCTGAAGAGAGCCTGCGGCTGAACGTTCAGGCCACGCTCGCTGCACTGGCCAGCAGCACGGGCGGCCTGCTGATCGCCAACACCAACGACGCGCGGTCGGGCCTGCGGCTCATTGATGAGGACATTCGCGGCTACTACGAGCTGGCGTATGTGCCGACGCGGCTCGAATACGACGGCAAGTTTCGCACGATCTCTGTCAAGGTGTCGCGGCCGGATGTCAAGATACAGACGCGCAGCGGCTACTTTGCGTTGCCGCCCGTCGCCGGCCCGCCGGTCCTTCCCTTCGAAGTTCCGCTTCTGATGGCCTTGAATGCAAAACCGCTGCCGCAGGATTTCAACTATCAGACTCGGGTGCTCCGCTTCGACCATCGCGCCAGTCAGGTCCGTCACACGCTGGTCATGGAGGTCCCTCTGCTAAACGTGTCTTTCGATGAGGACAAGTCCACGCGCGCCTACAGAGCGCGGCTTTCGATCCTTGCGGTGCTGAAGGATTCCGGCGGTCGCATCGTCGAAAAATTCAGCCAGGATTATCCTCTGACCGGACCGCTGGAAAAACGGGAAGCGATGAAAAACGGAACGGTCGTTTTCTTGCGCCAGTTCCAGGCGGCGCCGGGACGGTACGCGCTCGAGACGGTGGCTCTTGACCAGAGCACGGGGAAAAGCGCTGCGCGCCAGGCCGTGCTGGTCGTTGCAGAGGCGCCGTCCGGAGTGGCCATCAGCAGTCTTTCGGTGATTCGTCGAACCGACCCGCTGACAGCCGAAGATGAAAAAAACGAAAATCCTCTGCGCTATGAAAAGGTCAAGATTGTTCCCAACCTGGGTGAGCCCCTGCAGCAGCGGCCGGATGCGACGCTGGCCCTGCACGGCGTGATTTATCCGGCGGCTGCCAGCGCGGAAAAGCCAGCGCTGACGGTGCTGATTTTGCAAAACGGCCAGGTCGTCGTGCGCGGAGCGCCGGCTCTGTCTGGGTCCGACAGCGCCGGGCCCATCCCGTTTGTGTTGACCCTTCCTCTACACACGTTTAAGGCGGGAGACTACGAGGTGCGCGCTCTGGTCCAGCAGGGCCAGTCGAGTGCCCAGGAACATGCGTTCTTCACGGTCCGCTAGCCCCGGACTATTTATGAAAGTTTCACCACAATTACCAATATCCCGAAGGGGGACGTGATCGTGCTCATTGACGTGCTCGTGAACGTGCTCGTGGCCGTCATCGATTACCCGTACCCTTCCGGGTACGGCACTGACATCGGCGGTGCCTCCCAGGGCTGCGTCCTTTTCATCCCGGGTGGTGAATCCCCGGATTCATAAACGCTGTGGTAATTTGTGAATGATCCGGGCTAGCGATGCTGAAGAAGGGACAGAGATCGGTAGATAAGATGAGAATTGTTCCAGTCTCAATCGGTGCTTTATTGATTGTGGCTGGATGCTTATTTCTCGATAATTCCTTCAGCCACGGACAACACAGCAGTTTCGCACAGCCCAGCGCCAACGCTCACGCTCCTCAGCCAAATGTTCTGTTCATCGTGTTGGATGCGACGCGCTACGATCATCTCTCCTGCTATGGCTACAAGAAACCAACTACCCCAAATCTCGATCAAGTCGCGGCCGAAGGCACTCTGTACCAGAATTGCATCACGCCAGCCTCCTGGACTCTGCCATCCCTGGCCTCTCTCTTTACAGGCCTCTACCCTCGAGATCACGGCGTAAAATCTCAGCATTCCAAGCTGAAAGGCTCTTTTGAGACGCTCGCGGAAATTCTGGCCGAGGCGGGTTACAAGACGCTCGGGTTCTCGTCCAATGCATGGGTGGGCTCCTTTGCGGGTCTCGATCAAGGCTTCGAACAACTCATCGACGTCTGGCGCGACCTGGGGACCAATCCGGTTGACGACGGGGCGGCCCTGACCAACGAGCGGATTCGGGAATGGCTCGGCGCCTATGAAACTGGCAAGCCCTTCTTCCTCTTCATTCATTACTTCGAGCCACACTTCCCCTATCGTCCCCCGCCGCCTTACGATTCCAAATTTTTGCCAAAGGGTACAGATAGTGCGATGTTGGCGGAAGTTCGCCGCTGGGCACACCCTCGCGAGGTGGGCTACATTCTCAAGGTACCCGGCATGGAGATTAGCAGGACGCAGTTGGAGATTCTTGAGTCGCAATACGACGGAGAAATCGCATACCTTGATGCGCAAATAGGGATCCTTATTTCGGAGTTCAAGCGCCGTGGGCTTCTCGATAACACCATCACCGTTATAACCTCGGACCACGGAGAACATCTCGGAGATCACGCGCTTTTGGATCACAAGATGTCGCTCTATGATCCATTGATCCACGTGCCATTGATCATCCGTTATCCACCAGCCGTTCCAGCCGGACGCCGCATCCAGTCTCCGGTACAGACCATCGATATACTCCCCACCTTACTTCAACTTTGCGCAATCAAGAGGGAGCCTGTTGGGGTCTCCGTGGGCTTACCATTGGCCGACGCCGCCGATGCGGGGCGCTCGCATACGTTTGCCGAGTTTGCGGCGCCCAACATGTTCCTGGACGTCATGGCCAAGACGTTCCCCGAAGCTGACCACAGCGTGTTTGATCGGGCTTTGAAGGTAGTGCAAACCAGACAGTATAAACTTATCTGGGCGTCGGATGGGCGGCACGAATTGTACGATATCGTCAATGATCGCGCCGAGGCAGTGAACCTATATGACAGTAAGCCCAAACTGGCACAAGAGCTAATGAATCTGCTGGAGGCTTTTAACCGGGGTGAACTTCCTGAGAAGGATCATTAATAAGCCGCGCGTCGCGAGTAAGAAACCCCTGGCCGAATTATTTATGAATCACCATGCGACAAGCCCAATTCTCCAGGTTGCGTCGAGAATCTCCCTGCAACTCCAGGGGCGCAATGCCGAAGTCGTGGAGGGTTGGTGTCGGCTGGCATCAAAGCTGGTATGGAAAGCGAATCCCGGGATTGTCTTCCGGAAAGTCTTTTGTGTTGCGCGTGACCAGGAGACAGCCTTGTTGCTGGGCGGTCGCCCAAATGATCGCGTCGGGTATTTTCAATTTGTATTTCCGGCGAAGAATTACGGCACGCTCGCTGCTGCGCTCATCTAACTCACAGATGCGAAACTTCGTCAGGTAATCTCGAAGAAGTTCCTCTTCCTCTTTCGACGATGCTCCCACCAGAACCTCAATCCAACTGATTCGACTCAATAAACACTCCTCGTAGCGCTCCAACTCGTCCAATGCTTGGACGGTCGCTTTCAGCACATCGATCAAAATGTCCGAATCAAAGAGGGCTCTCAACGATCCCACTCTTTGCGCAGACGACGTACATACTCGCGTGAATCAATTCTTCGTTTCTTCCACAGGCCTACGGCTGGATGGTCGCGCCAACTGATTGCGTCCTCAGGTAAGAACCGAGCCACGGCGCGGCGCACCGCCTCCGCGCGAGAGATCTTTTCCTTGCGGCAGAACACATCGAGCGCCTCGATTTGGTCGTCAGGCAGATCCACAATGGTACGCATATGCGATATCATATAACGATATCAGATAAAGGTCAAAAAGGACGGGGATCCACGCTAACTGATCATGCTTTTAAGCCGCAAGCACGATAGCGCTAACAAAAATTATTGGAACGAGTTCGTCATGAAGAATTCGCCCCTAGCGTTGCTCGCGCCGCGGCGCTTCCAGAAACTGCGGATCGATCTTGGCCGTCATCTCCAACTCTTTGCGGGCGGCCTCCGTCTGACCCTGCGCTTCGAGGACCCGGCCCAATTGATAGTGCGCCGCCGCCGACAGCGGGTTGATCTGGATGGCTTGCCGCAGGGCCGCGGCTGCGCGGTCGAGTTGACCCGTCGAAGCCAATGCAATCCCCAGGTTGACGTGAGCGGCCAGCAGGTCCGGGTCCCGTTCGATAGCGCGCTGGTAGGCGGTAACCTCCAGGTCTTTCCGGCCGATCAGACCGTAGGCAATTCCCAGGTTGAAGTGCGCGTAAGAGGCGCGCGGAAAAAAGCGGACAGTCTGTTCCAGCAGCGCGACGGCGTTGGGTCCGTCTCCCTTTTCGCCGAAGGTCGACCCGAGCGCCACCAGTCCTTGCAGAAAATGCGGATTGATTCGAATCGCCTGCTGGAATCGTTCGATCGCCCGGTCGACGTCGCCGGCATCGGCGAGGCGCTGCGCTTCTTCAGCCCGTTGTTCGGCCTGCCATCGGAAATCTCGCGGCAGACGCTGCAGCACCACAAACTGTCCAGCCCGCTCGATGACCTCGCTGATTTGTCCGTGGCGCAACCGGCGAGCCGCCGGCGCCAGCGCAGGATCGAGCGTGTCAAGCCAGGTCTCGCCCAGAAAGCCGCCCAGCGCCGCCGATGGATCGATGGAGTGTTGTCGAGCCAGCTCAAAGAACGGCGCTCCGCCGGCGAGTTTCTTTCGGAGGGCTTCGGCCATTACGCGTTCCGCTACGGCCAGCAGGCGCAGGAAAACACGCTGTGGGACAACGTGGCTGGGCGACGTCCGGATGCGGCGCGGCGCGGCGCCTTCGCCGGGGTGCACGCGAATCCAGTGGTCGACCAGAGGGAGCATGCCGGGCCGGTTGTTGGTCGGCATGTGGCAGCCGATGCAACCCGTCGTTGCATTGACGGGGCATGTGGCCGCACGCCGGGCTGCGGCGGCGTGGCAGGACAGGCAACTCCTGACGTAGCGCGCATCGTTGCGCCGGGCATTGCCGTGTGGGTCGTGGCAACTGATGCAGCCGAGCTGGCGGCCGCTCTGGATGTAGCACTCGGAGAGTTCGAGCGCCGTCGTCTGGTTGGATATCAACAGATCCTGCGGACGCGGGCTGACCAGATCGCTGAAGCCGGAGTGGCATTGACCGCACAACTGGTTCAGCTTCTCCTTGCTCAGTTTGGACGGATTGAGAATTGCCATGTCGGAGCGTTGCTCGGCCACAGCCTCCAGATGCGATTTCCCGGAACCGTGGCAGCTCTCGCAGCCTACGCCGCGCTCGGCTGCCGGCAGGTGCGCCGGCGAGCCGTGGCACGTCAGGCAACGGACTTCAAACGATGGACTGAGGACCCAGCCC
>JBPCNK010000055.1:0-25562 GCA_051001345.1 Acidobacteriota bacterium
TCTCTGACCCAATGAGCGCAGCGGACCCGCTCGCGTCGCTCGCGGCACCGTTGATGGGCGGCCGTCTGGCAGGTGCGGGGACTTGCCTAGCCCGGATGATTCACATAATGAAAAACCTAGTCACGAATTTCACGAATTTCACGAATGATCACGAATCTTTGAACGGCATTGAGCCTCTTTGCCCGGGCTTGCAGTTCCAACACGCTGTCTCAGCCACGATTTGAGCACTAGTTGTCAAGATACCGATATGCTTTCGTGTCATTCGCGATAATTCGTGAAATTCGTGACTAAGCTTTTTGTGAATAGACCGGGCTAGCAGACGGCATGCAGCGGACGCGAACCAAGGGAGCAAGCATTTCAAACCGAGTTGGCCAAGCAAAGAGCTGCTCCTCCGGGGAGTGCACCTTCGCGGTGACCAATACGCGCATCGTTCGGCGTGTCGACCAGCCGCACCGTCATCCACGACAACGTCCGCTGTTCGAAGGAGGCACACCGTGAATCAAACCCGACCAACCTTCCGCGAGGTCGTTGTCAAGACGATTGTGACCCATACCCTAACGTACTTCCTCATGGGCCTATTGGCATTTGTGGTACTCGACTATGCGCGTCTCTACGCCGACACCAGCCTCAACCTGCTCATGCGGCAGACGAGCGAACCTTTGGTGATGGCCGGCCCATTGTTCCAGCCCATCAGGGGTCTTCTGTTCGGTATCGTCTTCTACCTGCTGCGAGAGCCTTGCTTCGGCAAGAAGAATGGTTGGCTGGTGATGTGGACGGTCTTGGTCGTCGTCGGCGTCATCGGCACATTCGGGCCATCACCGGGCTCCTTGGAGGGTGTGATTTACACCGTGCTTCCGCTTTGGCTCCACCTTAGGGGCCTGCCGGAAGTCCTCGTGCAGTCGTTGCTCCTGTCGTGGGTCCTCTTCCACTGGGTGAATCGTCCGCAGAAATGGTTAAGCTGGAGCATGGGGCTCGCCTTCTTTATTGCGCTGCTGCTTCCCGTACTCGGCCTGTTGGTGGGACAGCCCAGATGAGGCCCACATCAAGTCTGCAGGCTGCGGATTTGCACGCCGTGAAGACTCGGGCGGCCTAACAGGCGATGATGCTACAGCGTTCGGCATCGCGCTGCGCGGAACTCAGCGCCTTTCGACGAATCGGCCGTACCCTGCTCGCTGCCTGACGAGCTCGCCTCTTCTCGCGGAGTCTTGCGAGGCGCCGCGCCAATTGGAGAGCTGACTTGGGATTGCGTGGTTGATCCAGCTCGGAGAAGATGCGTGAGCGCCGTGGCGTTAGACGTATCTGTGGATGGGTTTAGGGAGTGGTAGAATGGGCGCCAAATGGCCATGAAACTGACAGCGGTTTTTGAAAAGGTTCCTGAGGGTTACATTGGATTTGTGGATTATTCACATAATGAAAAACCTAGTCACGAATTTCACGAATGATCACGAATCTTTGAACGGCATTGAGCCCCTTTGCCCGGGCTTGCAGTTTCAACACGCTGTCTCAGCCACCGATTTGAGCACCGGTTGTCAAGATACCGAGATGTTTTCGTGTCATTCGGGATAATTCGTTAAATTCGTGACTAAGCTTTTTGCTTATTGTGAATAAACCGGTTATCGCCAGGCCGGTATGCGAAGGCTACGGAGCTGCGAATCGCTATGAAGTTCGAGTGGGATCCGCACAAAGCCGAGATCAATGTTCGCAAGCGCGGCGTATCCTTTGACGAAGCTGGCTCGGTATTCCTGGATCGGCTCGCGCTGTCAGGTCCGGACCCTGAACACTCGGTCGGGGAGTCGCGGTATATTACGTTTGGAACGTCGAGTCTGGGCCGCCTGCTCGCTGTGTCTCATACTTATCGGCCCGGCGCGATTCGAATCATCACTGCACGCCGTGTAACACGCGGTGAAAGGATACTCTATGAAGAAGGCTAAAGACGAAATGCGTTCCGAGTACACGCGCTCCGATTTCGCAAGATTGGAACGAGGAAAATTCTACGCTGAAGTTGCCGCAGGAACCTCGGTGGCGCTCTTGGAGCCGGCCATCGCCAAGGCATTTCCCACGTCGCAAGCGGTAAACGAAGCGCTTGCCGCTCTACTCGCACTGACCGAGAAGACATCGCGCATAACACGGCGCTCAACACGGACGCGCGCAAAGGCGTCGCGCACCGGTTAGCTCTGCGTTAGACGTATCTGTGGATGGGATTAGGGAGTAGTAGAATGGGCGCCAAATGGCCATGAAACTGACAGCGGTTTTTGAAAAGGTTCCTGAGGGCTACATTGGATTTGTGGAGGAGCTGCCGGGCACCAATACACAAGGTGCGACGCTTGTTGAGGCGAGATCGAATCTGCTGGGGGCCGTCGAGTTGGTACTTGAGGCCAACCGCCGGCTGGCAGAAGAGGCGCTGCGGGGGCGCGACGTCATCCGGGAACCTCTCTCTATCACACCGTGTATGTGAATCGGTCGGCTCGAAAAACCTCGACTGTTCCTCGCCATCGCGAAATCAATGATTTTCTCGCACGTAAAATCTGCCGCGATCTTCACGTGTCCGAACCCGAGAACGCCTAGCCCGGATTATTCACATAATGAAAAACCTGGTCACGAATTTCACGAATTTCACGAATGATCACGAATCTTTGAACGCCATTGAGCCTCTTTGCCCAGGCTTGCAGTTTCAACACGCTGTCTCAGCCACCGATTTGAGCACCAGTTGTCAAGATACCGAGATGTTTTCGTGTCATTCGGGATAATTCGTGAAATTCGTGACTAAGCTTTTTGCTTTTTTGTGAATAGACCGGGCAGCAGACGTTGGGCGCTCAAGCTACCTTAGTCGAATCCATTCTCCTCGGAGTTCATCGATGATCATTGCCCTGGCTTCGCCTTGTATCGCCCGAACCCTGGATGAGGGCTTAGACAAGATCAAACGGTTGCTGTCGGAAGCTTCGGCCCAAGGCGCTGCGATCGTGTGTTTGCCGGAAGCCTATCTGCCGGGTCTGCGGGGACAGGATTTTGAAGTATGGCCCTTTGATCGGACCGAGCAGCAGCGGGCGCTCCTTGCCGTGGCGCAGTGGTCGCGAACGTACGCGATGGCCACGATCCTCGGGACGGAAAGGCTCACAGAGTCGGGCCGGCAGATTGCCGCCATTGTCATTGACGCCGGGGGTCAGATTCAGGGCTACCAAACCAAGAACCAACTGGACCCAACCGAAGATCAGTTCTATGTGCCCGGAAATACCCGGCGGCTCTTCGAGATCAACGGAGTGAGGTTTGGAGTGGTGATTTGCCATGAGGGCTGGCGCTATCCCGAGACGGTGCGATGGGCGGCGGTGCGGGGCGCCAAAATCGTCTTTCATCCCCACCACACGGGCAGTGATCATGAAGGTGTCGGTCTGACCGAGTGGGGCGCGGCTGGCGGGCCCTACTACGAGAAGGCGATGATGATGCGCAGCCTGGAGAACACGATTTACTTTGCCAGTGTCAATTATGCTTTGCGCTTCCAGGAATCGGCGACAAGTCTCATCGCCCCGTCAGGCCAGTGCCAGGCGTACTTACCCTATGGGCAGGAAGGCGTATTGGTGCAGGCCATCAACGTCGAGGAAGCAACCGGTTTGCTAGCCACTCGCTACGCACCCGAGCGTTATGAAGAATTCACGTTGGAGTGAGCGCCCAACAACGCATGCAGCCAACACCGTTTGCTCGTGGCGGGGCTTTCGACGGCGAGGGCCGGCATACGGCTTGCGGCATACGGCATACGGCATACGGCATACGGTTGCGCTTGCGCCTCGGCGCGGATTACTCGGATTAACACGGATTAACTCGGATTAATTGCCATGCGTTGCGGTTGATAAGTGCAACTTAAGTCAAAAACGTTGTGGGAGTGGCTTTCAGAGATTCGCTTTCGCGCTGCAACGCGTCACCGCGACGCGGATTTGCCCGTAGGGGACATTGCCGCCAAGCTCATCGAAGATCGGTCTGAGATACGTTGTGTCGCCCACTTTTGCCGCGGCATTGAGAATAGAACGGAGGGTCGTCTCATCGATCCACGGATCCGTCGGTTTTGACGGGTTGGCCGCCAGATATTCCGCCAGATAACCCCAGACGGTGCCTTTTGCGCGGCCAATGGCCGCAGTGACCTGTTCGACGCTGGCCTCACGGGCGAACATCCGGAAGGCCTGCAATTTCGTGGGGCTCGGCAGGCTGGGACGTTTCGGGTACACGCGTCTGACAACGCCGACATCCAATTCCAACTGATGCTCCGTGCAATATCGCAGGATCACTTCCAGGAGGCGCTCTCCCAGATCCTCCAGCTTTTGTTCGCCGATGCCGTCGGCGTCCAGTAACATCCCCAGCGATCCAGGCCGGCGGCGGGCCAGGTCGCGCAATGTCGCGTCGCTGAAAATGGCAAAGGCCGGCGCACTCCGTTCGTCGCCGATCTGGCGCCGCAATTGGCGCAGCTCTTCGAACAATCCGCGATCGACTCCCTCCCAGGATTCTTCGTCAAAACGCGTCCTGCCGACTGTCGCGTTCGCTTGTAGCAACTTGACGGCACGCTGTCCGCGCATTACCTCCAAGGATGCGGCAGTAAGTTTCAGTACCGGACGCTCATCGGTGGTGCGTTCGAGCAAGCCCTCATCGAGCAGTTGGTACACCATGTTTGTCAGCGCCCGGCGATCCTGGCCTTTCATCAAGCCATACGTCGAGACCTGGTCGTGGCGCCAACGCCGGACGGCCTCGGTGTTGGCGCCCACCAATACGTCGACAATCGACTCGGCGCCAAAGCGCTGCCCGGTGCGTGCGACGCACGAGAGGATCTTCTGCGCCGCAATCGTGGCGTCTTCGATCCCCTCGATTTCATTCAGACACACATCGCACGCGCCGCACTCGGCCGCGGCGTAGGCCTGTCCAAAATATTCCGACAGCCGGCGATGGCGGCACTGCGCACTGGAGCACAAGCGGCGCATGTGCTCGAGCAGCCGGCGCGCCGCGGCCGGGACTTCCGGCGGCGCGTCGGCTTCCGCCGCGCTCTTGTCAATCAACGATTCCCAGCGTATGGCGTCGGCGGCCGAATAGAGCAGCACGCATTCAGCTTCCAGGCCGTCGCGTCCTGCCCGGCCCGTTTCCTGCTGGTAGTGCTCGATCGATTTCGGCATGGCGGCATGGATGACGGCGCGCACGTCGCTGCGATCGATGCCCATCCCGAACGCCACGGTCGCGGCCACCACATCGATCTTTTCGGACGCAAATGCATCTTGCGTCTTGCGCCGTTGGTCCGGCTGCATCCCGGCATGATAAAAGGCCGCGCGGACTGCCTGACTTGCCAGATAAGCCGCCAGCGCCTCGGTATCCCGGCGGCTGATGCAGTAGACGATGGCCGCCTGGCCGGGATGACGGCGCAGCACATCGAGCGTTTGACCGTAAGCCTCGATGCGGGGAACCACTCGATACACCAGGTTCGGCCGGTCGAACGTACCCACCAGCAGCGCAGGACTCTGCAACCGCAGCTGTTCGATAATGTCGGCGCGCACACGCTCGGTGGCCGTTGCCGTGTACGCGTGCACGCTGGCCCAGGGAAATCGAGTTTTCAACTCGGCCAGCTGACGGTATTCCGGACGGAAGTCATGTCCCCATTGGCTGATGCAATGGGCCTCGTCGATGGCGAAGGCTCGGACCTTCAGTGGTTCGATCAGCTGCAGGAAGCGGGGCGTCAACAATCGCTCCGGCGCCACAAACAGCAAACGGAAACGGCCGGCGGCGGCTCGTTGTTCAATGTCGCGCAGTGCGCCAGCCGGCATACCGCCGTAGAGGGCCGCGGCCGGGTAGCCGCACTCACGCAGTCCATCGACTTGATCTTTCATCAAGGAAATAAGCGGCGAAACAACGATATCGGTGCGCTGCTCCAGTTCCGGCGGCACCTGATAACATAGCGACTTGCCGCCTCCGGTGGGCATGACCACCAAAGAGTCGCGCCCGTCAAGACCCGCTCGGATCGCTTCTTCCTGCAAGGGACGCAGTTGGGAAAAACCCCAGTACCGCCCGACGGTTTCGAGGATGTCATCCTGCGACCACGCTTTCCTGGCTGGCGCGCACGGAGAGGTTGCTACGTTCGGTTGGTCTGGCGGCTGGCGGCCGGCGACTGGCGACTGTTTGGAGAGCTTGTTTGTGGACGGAGCGGACATAGGGCGCTATCGTTTCGCTTTGATGGCGGTTACTCTACCCAAACAGTTTCCAAACCAAGCGCAAGGGCGGCGTCGCGCTGAACCGAGTCGGCTGTGATGAACGCCAATCGATCTGAAAAATCGGCTTGCACCGCCGTGGCGTTAGTCTGCTTCCCTTTCCAGACGCACCAGCTTGGAGAGCGCAACGCCCTTTACCTTTATCGGAGTCCAGCGCGGCAGACGTTTCGTGCTCCGGCGTCCGATGAGGACACCGGCCCGTCTCAATTGCCGCAGCTTGCCCGCCAGACTCTTTGATTCCCGGTACGGTCGAATGGTGGCCATGGGTTGTCCCCTCTCCGATGCGCACTGCGCGCAACCTAAAGGCCGCGCTTCACTCATTACACTATTACTGAACGGCCAAGATTTGTACGCAGGGAATTTGAGGATCTGACAAAAACTGGTTTTTCGCAGGGTGGATGGGCGCGAGTTGCCAATGATACGCCAATGGCGTATAGTCGGTCATGCGGTTCGTCGAGACGCCGATCTTCACAAAGGTCATCGAGCGGCTGATCGACGACGAAGAGTACCGAGGTCTACAGATCGCCTTGATGTTGCGCCCTGAACAAGGTCAGGTGATTCGCGGGACCGGTGGACTTCGGAAGGTGCGGTGGGCGCGCCCAGGCGGCGGTAAGCGCGGCGGGCTCCGGATCATCTACTACTGGGCGCCAGCAGGGACGGCCCTCTACATGTTGTATGCATACTCGAAGAAGGAGCAAGGCGACCTCACGGCGGCACAGGCGCGCGTCCTTGGTCAACTTGTTAAGGAGGAGTTCAAGTGAAGGATGCGGCATTCCAGGAAATGATCGAGAGCGTTCGGCAGGCCGGGCGGATCCGTCGGGGCACCCTGAAGCCCACTCGGACAACCGTGTTTCGGCCGGCCGACGTGAAGGGAGTCCGTGCGAAGCTGGGTGCATCGCAGAGCGAGTTCGCCCTCATGATTGGTGTTAGTGTGGCGACGCTTCGGAATTGGGAGCAGGGCCGACGCACTCCTGATGGGCCAGCGCTGGCGCTGTTACGCGTGGCTGCGAAAAATCCGGATGCTGTGGCTGAGGCCTTGCATGGGAAGCGAGGAGCGGCCTGACACCCAGCGTATACTCGTGGCGCTGAAAGGAGCGATTTGTATGTCGAGTGCGCTCTCGGATGTAATGAAGAAAAGCGTTCCAGCTGTCCGAACAGGAAAGTGCAGAGCTCGCCTTATCGCTAATTGAGTCGTTAGACGGGCCGTCCGACCCGGATGTCGAACAGGCTTGGCGAAAGGAGATTGAACGCCGCGTCGGTCAAGTCGGACGCGGCGAAGTCCAGCTTATCCCCGGCGAAGAGGTCTTTGCCCGAGTGCGCCGCCGTCTCGGGTGATCAAGCATTCGTTTCACCCTCGCTACTGGCGTGGACGCAGCTAGCTCCCAGCTAGCCCCGATTATTCACGAAATTTGATGCAGGGGCAGGCAGCGAAGCGCCGTTAGCCAATAGCCCCGCGCGGTCCGGGCCACGAGCGTAAGCGAGTGGGCAATCAGTGGCAACATTTTGAACACTATTGCCTACGAGAAGGCAATTTAGATGTGCCGCGCCTTCGGCGCTCCTTCGCTGTGAGAGGTCTGATTTCCCGGCCCGGCCGAGGCTATTGGCTGGCGGCGTTTCGCGCCTGGTTTAGGCTATCAAATGCCAAAATCGCTGAATTCTGATCATCGTTCTTCGCGCAATTAGGAAATGGCCCACAAGATGTAGCGCGGATTGACACGGATTAAACGGATTAGGCGCATTGCACTTAATCCGTGTAATCCGTGTTAATCCGATTAATCTGCGCCGCCAGACGGTCCATAAGGTCCTGGCAATAATTATCAAAGACATTATATTATTGACACCGAGAAATCGAAGATGCGACGCTGCCTGCCTTCGTCCGGAAATTCATCCTGCCCGTTCGTTGCCGGCGCAGTCGTCGGCAGCCCATTTATGAAGTCATACCATCCCGGCTCCGGCCTTACACCAGCTCGATTGTGACACGGCGGCCGGCTATCGCCGCCGCCCGCTGCAGGCTTGAAAGCGTGATGTCGTTTTTCGGATCAAGCAGGCGGTCAATCTGGGTGCGGCTCGTCTTGAGCAGCGTCGCCATGCGCACCTTCGATATTTTCTTTTTTCTCATGGCTTCGGCGAGCTGCCACGCGACAACCTCCTTGACCGCCTGGACTTGAGCCTCTTCAAAGATGTCCTCCCCCTTGAGGAGATCATCACCTGTGGCATCTAAAGGACCCGGCTCTTTTCGATAGGGAGAAGAGCGAGGTTGACGCTCTTTACCCGGAGCTGCATTTCGTGCTGTCTGAGATTCTGTTTTAGAGTGTGATAACGTCCTTTATAACACTCGACCGTTGACCGCCCGACCGCGTCCATGGCAGGGTGAAGGGAGACACAAAAGACGAGGATCAACTCATGACAGGTATTCAATTCCTGACCGACGAGAAAGGCCGCAAGGTGGCCGTCCAGATCGACCTCAAGAAGCACAAGGCGCTCTGGGAGGATTTCTACGACGGCCTGATCTCGGAACAACGGCGCAAGGAGAAAGGCGTTCCTTTCGCCACCGTCAAAGCCGACCTGATCAAGCGCGGCCGTCTGCGTGGCTAAATATGCGCTCGAAATCAAGCCTTCCGCCCGGAAGGAGCTGGAGAACCTGAGCGACAGCCTCATCGCGCGGCTGGCGCCGAAGATCGACGGTCTGGCCGCCGATCCAAGAACCATCCGGCTGCAGGAAACTCCGCGGTTACCAGGATCTCTGGCGTATCCGCGTCGGCGATTACCGCGTCGTATTCATCATCGATGACGCCCGCAAGACAGTGAACGTCACCCGCGTCGCCCACCGCCGGGATGTCTATGAATAGCGAGACTGCGCTTGTCGTTCCCGCCGCCCCGATGCAGGGCTCATCCGCCCTGCATCAGCCCGCCGCGCTTTTTGCGCCGACGCCGAAGGCCGCGAAGCGCGTGCTGGAATTCTTCACCGCCCAGATCAACAACGACCACACGCGCAAGGCGTACCTGAACGCCGCGCGCCGCTTCGCGCAATGGTGCGACGCGCGCGGCATCAGCCAGCTCGCCGACGTGGAGGCCTTCCACGTCGCCGCTTTCGTAAAGGAGCTGCAAGGGGAATTCTCAGCACCCACGGTGAAGCAGCACCTGGCCGCGTTGCGCATGCTGTTCGACTGGCTCGTAACCGGCCACGTCCTGGACGTGAACCCCGCCCACGCCGTGCGCGGCCCAAAATACGTCGTCAAAAAGGGGAAGACACCCGTGCTGACGGCCGAGGAGGCCCGCGAGCTGCTCGATAGCATCAAGATTGTCAAAAAGGTCAGGAACAACGGCGCGGAAACGGAGCAGGCTCTGCTTCTTGGCTTGTGCGCGATCGCGCCCTCATCGGCGTGATGGTCTACACCTTCGCGCGCGTCAACGCCGTGCTGCAGCGGAATTGACCCCGAGTAGTCCAGGCGTCGGGAGAGTTTCCATCGAGCACAAGGACACCGACTATGAGGATACGACACTCGACGCCGACACGCTGTCACCTTACCGCGATCGCTGCGGTGCTCGCTCTGCTGGGGACAGCTTCGCTGCTTTGGCAAGGGAGCGCAGCGCGGCCGTCGGGGTCGCAACCAAAGTCAGAGCCGCGACCGGAAGGCCGCGGGCCGGTAGATAGAAAGCGTGATCGAAATCTTTCTCAAATAACAAGATTTCACCAATTGGTAATGTAGAGAGCGCCGGAAAACAAACAGCTGGAAAGTTCACCGAAGAACTTGTCTATGTTCGGTCCGACGATGACATCCCCAATGGCGGCGCGATCTTTGCTCCGCCGAAGGATTCAGCCAAACCCATCGCCGTCATCTGGATCCACGGAAGGGGGGTGAACTTTTACTCTCCGACGTACGTCAAGATTGGCCGAGCTCTGGCCGAGCGCGGCTACACATGCACCACCGCCAATACGCGCATGCATGACATCGGATTCAACATCGGCGAGCGCGGGGGAAAACGCCTGCGCGGCGGTGGTTACTGGGGTGTGCCCAGCGAGGAAGTGCGAGACCTGGCCGCTTGGATCAATTTCGCCACGGCTCAAGGATTCAAGCAGGTGGTGCTGGTTGGACACAGCGCCGGCTGGGCGGCGGTTCGCCACTACCAGGCTGAAAAGCAAGACCCACGTGTAGTCGGACTGGTCCTCGCTTCCGGAGCGGTTCGAGCAGACACGCAGACGCCAGACCCGGAATTGCTCGCGCAAGCGACGCGCCTGGTGGCTGAAGGTCGCGGGGATGACTTGTTGCGTTTTCCCAACCGGCGGTTTCCATCCTTTGTCAGCGCGGCCACGTATCTGGATATTGCCAAGACGGCTCCGGAACTGAAAGATTTCTTCGGAGTTCAGACCCCAACGCCGGCTGTGACGCGCATCCGTTGTCCGATTCTCGCCTGGTTTGGCACGAGGGAGCCGGACATTAGAACTGCGGCGGACCTGGAACTGCTCAAATCCTCCATCCAGCGTCAGTCAAGCGGCCCCACTCGCGTCGACACCGTCATGATCCAGAGTGCCGACCACATGTACACCGGCCAAGAGGCACAAGTAGCCCAAACCATCGCCAAGTGGGCCGACACGTTGGCGCCACCGGGAGCAGTCAAAGGCGAGGCTCCGGGTAAACGGCAGAGGTGATCGTGGATCGCCGGCTGGCTGGCAATGCACCACGCAGTTTGCCTCCCGCGTTTTGTCCGGCGCGTGGTCGAGTCAGAAGCGGCTACGCTGCTGCCAGCAATTGCCCGCGTCGGCTCGCGGGTGGTGCTCGCATGGTGGGAGGCGTCGCTGCGGGTGTCATCGCACTGATTATCCGCGAGCACCCACGCTACTAGCTGCCGATTCTCGGGTTGGTGATAAGGGCTCAGGTGGTATATTTTCAAGTTCAGTCGAAAGCGAACAAGAGCAGAGGGCTAATAAGATGACGACACGGTTGCCTGGTCAATTCCTCTTCTATTGCGTTCCTGAACAGGCCGATCGCGACAGGGGCAGGACCTTGAATCATTCCGCGAGTGAGCAATTTGATCGGCTTCACCTGGGGGATACGCTTTGGACAGTTACTGTTCGCGCCGGTCGTCTGTACCTGATGGGTCCTATGACAGTCGATGGTAAAGGCTCAGCTGCCAAAGCCGCGCGTTTCCTGGGCGAGCCAGCGGAGAACCTCTACGAGGCTACCCATCACGTATGGCAGAGCAGAGGAGCGACCCCTAGCAAAGAGGTCGATATTTCTGCATTTGCTGGACGAATCAGGTTCCAAAGTCGCTTCAACGATCGGCTCCAGGTCAAAAAAACTGAGGTGAACCCTGAACAGCTCCAGAGCATGCGTCGTCTGACGAGCCAATCCCACGCTCTCCTGACGCAGGTCTGGAAGAGGGCACACCGATGAGCGGCGTTGGTTAGCGTCGCCAGCGAAGAATTGCCTGCTCGTGGAGCTCAGGCCGACCCGCAGGAGTTCGGACCATCTGCGAGAGCCCGCAAGGTGAAGTCAGGATCAAGGCGGACGGGTCAACGCCGCCGAAGTCGCGCGCCGGCTTGCGCACCGAAATGAGTAGCTGACCAGTTAGCCCACGAGCCGCGGTCTAACGAATCGAGGATTGTTGGCGCGCCTGACCGCGACAAAGTCCTGGGTTATGTGCCGCCCTGAAGAAAACGGAATGGCTCGACATAGCTTGGCGCGAAAGATCGACAGCGACCGTACCGGCAGCAGAAGATCGGATGCTTCGGCTCGATCCAGTGCGTACCATTGGCGGAGAATCCGTCCGCGGTGACCTGCAAATGCACATGCGGATAGAAGCATGCTGTCGTGTGAACGGCGTTGTGAGGCCTTCGGGGGTGGCCAGTTTCAGCGCCCGCCTCCTACCTCCGAAAAGTTGACCTTGTCGCCCAGCGACTGTACTTCTGACTAGTCTGCCACGCGGGTAACGGGCCGATTTTGCGTTCGACCGCCGAAGAATTCGACAACCTGAGCCAAGGACTGGCCGCACGTAGGACGTAGAGTTTTTTGCCGGCGGCTGCAGCTGGCAACTCCAGACGACGCCAGCGACGTTGTCCCGAACGCAGCGGACCCAAAGGAAACCGGAGGGTCTCTGCAATGAATCAAGGTGAAGTTGGTACAACGGAGGACGAGGTTTCGTAGTAAAAAGGGAGCATCCCCAGCGCTCTATTACCTCGATAGCTACGAGATCTGAGTCGCTGTATTTCTTCTGGAACAAAAATGATCAAGCTTGAGGATCTCCAGCCCAACGCAGCGGTACGCGGCATTCTGCCCGACGGCCTCGTTACGGTTGTCAGCGTCCAGTGGTTTGGCTCAGAAGCGCTCGAGCTGACCTACAAGACAGCGACGGGCAAAGTGGCCAACGAGTTGCTTTACCGGCATGACGAACCGCGGCTCGATCTCCTCGAGCAGGGCCGCCCGTGGAGCTTCGACGGCGACGGTGCGCTCTTCCGGCTGGTTTCCGAGGCGCAACGCATTCGACTCGCACATCTGTTCGATCCGGTACTGGCTGTGCATACGTCAATTGTCGAGCCACTGCCGCACCAGATCACGGCAGTGTACGAAGCCATGCTGCCGCGTCAACCGCTGCGATTTCTTCTCGCCGACGATCCCGGCGCCGGCAAGACCATCATGGCGGGCTTGCTCATCAAGGAGCTGATCGCGCGAGGCGACCTGCAGCGTTGCCTTGTCGTCTGCCCGGGCAGCCTTGCCGAGCAGTGGCAGGATGAGCTCTATCGCCGCTTCCATCTGCCGTTCGAGATTCTCACCAACGACAAGCTCGAAGCTGCGCGCACGGGCAACTGGTTTCTGGAAACCAACCTGGTCATTGCCCGTCTCGACAAGCTGGCACGCAATGAGGACGTGCAGCAGAAGCTCCAGGCGCCCGACTGCCGCTGGGATCTGGTGGTTTGCGACGAAGCTCACAAGATGTCGGCTTCGGTTTTTGGCGGCGAGGCGAAGTACACCCAGCGCTACCGTCTCGGCCAACTTCTCTCGACACTCACACGGCACTTCCTCTTGATGACCGCCACTCCTCACAACGGGAAAGAGGAGGACTTCCAGCTCTTCATGGCGCTGCTCGACGGCGATCGGTTTGAGGGCCGCTTCCGCGACGGGGTCCACGTGGCCGACGTGTCCGACCTGATGCGCCGGATGGTCAAAGAAAGCCTGCTCAAGTTCGATGGCACGCCGCTCTTCCCCGAACGCATCGCCTACACCGTGCCCTACAAGCTCTCGGAGGCCGAGGCGTACCTCTACAAGGCGGTCACCGACTATGTGCGTGAAGAGTTCAACCGCGCCGAGGCGCTCGAAAACGACAAGCGCGCGGGAACCGTCGGTTTTGCGCTGACCATCCTTCAGCGGCGCCTCGCCTCGTCGCCCGAGGCGATCTACAAGTCACTGCGACGCCGTCGGGAGCGTCTGGAAAGCCGTCTGCGTGAGTTGGAAGTGCTCCAGCGTGGCGGCCACGCTGCGCCCGTACTTGCGTTCGCCCTTCCTGTACTCGACGCTGAGGATATCGAAGATCTCGAAGACGCGCCGGACAACGAGGTCGAGGCCGCCGAGGAGGAGATCCTCGATCAGGCGACCGCCGCGCGCTCGATCGCCGAATTGAAGATCGAGATCGGGACGTTGAAGGGGCTGGAGGCGACCGCCCTCGGTGTCTGTAGCAGCGGCACCGACCCCAAGTGGCGTGAGCTGGCCAACCTTCTTCACGAGATCTTCACTACCGCCGCCATCGCCGGCCGCGTCGACGAACCGGATGCGGCTTACGGCGCCGGAGCGATCCCGCCGCATACGCCGTCGCCACACCAGAAACTGGTACTCTTTACCGAGCACCGCGACACACTGAACTATCTGGAGAAAGGTATCACCAGGCTGCTCGGGCGCCCAGACGCTGTCGTGATCATTCACGGTGGGTTGGGCCGCGAGGAACGCATGAAGGCGCAGGAATCCTTCAAGCACGACCCCGAGGTACAGGTGCTGCTGGCCACCGACGCCGCGGGCGAAGGTATCAACCTCCAGCGCGCCCACCTGATGGTCAACTACGACCTGCCGTGGAACCCCAACCGCCTTGAGCAGCGTTTCGGCCGCATCCACCGCATCGGGCAAACCGAAGTGTGTCATCTCTGGAACCTGGTTGCCGAAGAGACTCGCGAAGGCGACGTTTATCGCAAGCTGCTCGAAAAGCTCGAACAGGCCCGCCAGGCCCTCGGGGGCCAGGTGTTCGACGTGCTCGGCAAGCTCCAGTTCGAGGGGCGCGCCCTGCGCGACCTGCTCATCGAAGCGATCCGCTACGGCGATCGGCCCGAGGTTCGCGCCCGCCTGACGACGGTGCTGGAAAACGCTCTGGACCGCAGCCAACTTCAGAGCCTGCTCGAAGAACGCGCGCTCGCCCACGACGCCATGGACGTGAGCCGCGTCCGCCGCATCCGCGAAGACATGGAGCGTGCCGAAGCCCGCCGCCTGCAGCCGCACTACATCGAGTCCTTCTTTCTCGAAGCCTTCCAGCGGCTGGGCGGAGCGGCTAAGCAACGCGAGCCGCGCCGCTACGAGATCACTCACGTCCCCGCCCCCGTGCGCAATCGCGACCGTTCGATCGGCATAGGCGAACCGGTGCTGCCGCGCTATGAGCGTATCGCCTTCGAGAAATCGCTGGTGGCGCCACAGGGTCAGCCGCTGGCTGCCTTTGTTTGCCCAGGTCATCCGCTGCTCGACTCGGTCATCGACCTCACGCTCGAGCGCCACCGCGATCTGCTGAAGCGCGGCACCGTACTGGTGGACGAGCGCGACGCCGGCACGCAGCCGCGAATGCTCTTCTACCTCGAACATGCAATCCAGGACGCGAGCATCACGCGCTCGGGCGACCGCCGCGTTGTCTCCAAGCGGATGCTCTACGTTGAACTCGACGCCGACGGCAAGACGCGCCATGTGCACTACGCGCCCTACCTCGACTACCGGCCTCTGGCCGAGGGCGAGCCGGGAGTGGGCGCGATCCTTGATCGACCCGAATGCGCGTGGGTCACCCGCGAGCTGGAGCGGCAAGTGCAGGGCTACGCGATCGTTCACGTCGTTCCGGAGCACCTGGCGGAGGTTCGTGACGGCAAGCTTGCGTTGATCGCCAAAACCGAAGCGGCCGTGAAAGAGCGGCTCACCAAGGAGGTCACTCATTGGGACCACCGCGCCGAGCAGCTTAGGTTCCAGGAACAGGCCGGCAAGCCCAACGCCCGGCTCAATTCGGGCGAGGCACGCAAGCGCGCCGACAATCTGCAGGCGCGGTTGCAGAATCGACTCGAGGAACTGAAGCTCGAAGCCCAGATCGCACCACTGCCGCCCGTGGTACTCGGAGGCCTGCTGGTGGTACCCGTCGGCTTGCTCGCGGCGATGACCGGCCAGGCGGTGGCGGTTCTAACGGCGCCTACCGACACGCAGGCCAGCGCTGCCCGTGCCCGCGCCGTTGTCATGGAGCTCGAGCGCGGCCTCGGCTTCGAGCCGACCGACCGTGAGTTTGAGAAGCTCGGCTACGACATCGAGAGCCGCGTCCCCGGCACCGGTAAGCTGCGCTTCATCGAAGTCAAAGGCCGCATTTCGGGTGCTGCCACCATTACCGTGACGCGCAACGAGATCCTCTACTCGCTCAACAAGCCGGAAGACTTCATCCTCGCCATAGTCGAATTCACGGGCGACGACAGCCATCGTACTCAATACCTGCGCCAGCCCTTCCAGCGCGAGCCTGACTTCGGCGTCGTGAGCGTAAACTACGATTTCTCCGAGCTGCTAGGGCGCGCGGAGGCGCCACGATGACGGCAACGCTTCGCGTGTTTGTCAGCTCGGTGCAAAAGGAACTCGAGGATGAACGCCTCATTGTGCAGAATCTCGTGAACACTGACCCGTTTCTGTCGTCCCATTGCGTTTCGGTGCTCTATGAATTCGAGCCGGCATCGCCGCACAATGGGTTGGAGGGCTGCCTCGATTCCCTCGATAGCTGCGACGTGTACGTACTCATCGTGGGCGTCCAGTACGGCGCGCCGGTGGCCGATATTTCTATTACCCACGCCGAATATCGCCGGGCGAAGAAAAACAAGCTGCCCGTTCTCGCCTTCATCAAGGGCGACCGGTACGTGAAGCGTGAGAAGGGAACGGCCGCCCTGCTCGCCGAACTGGACACCGACGGACCCAAGTACAAGCGCTTCGGCAATGTCATCGAGTTACAGAAGGAAGTCCGTGCGGCGCTGGTGAAGTTGCTACGGGACCGTTTCGGCATCGCGCCGACCAGCGATGAGAACGAGATCGCCGAGCAGACCATCGAGGCCACCTCCTCCTTCGAGTCCCAGCCGCTCACTCGGATTCGCTGGAGGGACCTCGACCACGATGTGGTCGGCCGCCTGATCGCCGCAGCCGAACAGCGCAAGCAGGACAATCTCTCCGAAGAGGATCTTCTTGCTGGCGCCGCGTTGCGCGGCCTGGTGTGGCACGAGCCAGCCTCAGGCGAACACTATGCGACCGCCGCAGGCATCGTGTTGCTGGCCAAAGACCCCTCGGCGGTTTTTCCACACTGCCGCATCCTGGCCGATGCCTACCGCGGCGCTGAGCCCGACGGAGACCCGCGCGATCACGAAGACATCCGTGTGCCGATGCCAAATGCCATTGAGCGCGCCATTGACTTCATCGATCGCAACACCCGCCACCCCATGCGCATCGTCGGCCTCGATCGACTTCGCCTCGACGAGTACCCCGTCGATGGCCTGCGCGAAGCACTGGTCAACGCAGTGGCGCACCGCCAGTACGAGGACGCCGGACGCAAGATCCTCCTAGAGGTTTTCGCCGACCGTGTAGTGCTCTCCAGTCCGGGTCTTCCGCCCAAGCCGATTACGCTCGCCAACCTGCGCAAAGGGAAGTATCGGCCCTGTTCGCGCAATCCGGTGCTGGCGCAGTGTCTTTCGTACTTTCATCGCATCGAGGAGCGCGGCAGCGGCTTCCGCCGGATGCGCGATCAGATGCTCGACCACGGGCTCGATCAGCCGCTCCTAGGCGCCGACACGGGCTACTTCCAGATTATCTTCCCTGGCCCGGGCGAAAACATCGACCGCATTCGGGTACCGGAAGCTCGGCTCCGGGTAACGCCGGCGGTGGAGGCTCAACTCAACGAGCGGCAGCGAAAGATGATGCAGTGGCTTGTCGAAGGCAAAGAGCTCACCAGCCGGCAATGCGAGGCGGAGTTTGGCGTCACGCGACCGACTACGGCGGGAGACTTCAGGAAGCTGGTCGAATTGGGGTTGGGGGAGAAGCTGGGAAGCGGTCGGTCCACCCGGTACCGCCTGAAGGGGTCTGGAGAATCGTTAAGTAATCGTAAAGCAGACCCCGTTAATCGTAAACCGCGGAAAAAAGGTGCGGATGACTGATGGCACGCCGCATTCGTCAATTAATCGTCAACCGATCCGCCGTAAACGTAAACTCAGCGGCCTTAAAATCCATCGACAATCTATCGCCGAGTCCTAGGAATCTATCGATCAGCACCCTGCTGCACGGACAGAATGATCCGATTCAGATCCCAGGAATCGACCGACGCCCGCGAGGGACTGTATGACCTACAAGAAAAAACTAATCGAAGTCGCGCTGCCGCTCGATGCGATCAACAAGGCATCGGCGCGGGAGAAGTCGATTCGGCACGGGCATCCGAGCACCCTGCACTTGTGGTGGGCGCGGCGGCCGCTGGCGGCGGCGCGTGCGGTGATCTTCGCGCAGATGGTGGACGATCCGTCGAGCCATCCGGACATCTTCAAGACGGAGAAGGCGCAGGAGAAGGAGCGGCAGCGGCTGTTCCGCATCATCGAAGACCTGGTGCTGTGGGAGAACACCACCAACGAGACCGTGCTGCAGCAGGCGCGGGACGAAATCTGGCAGAGCTGGCGCTATACCTGCGCGGAGAATGCCGGCCATCCGCGGGCCAAGGAGTTGTTTGATCGTCACAAGCTCCCCGCCTTTCACGATCCGTTTGCGGGCGGCGGATCATTGCCGCTGGAAGCGCAGAGGCTCGGCTTGGAAGCGCATGCCAGCGACCTGAACCCGGTGGCGGTACTGATCAACAAGGCGATGATCGAGATCCCTCCGAAGTTCGCGGGGAAGCCGCCGGTGAATCCTGATGCTCAGCGCCAGAAAGTGCAAATGGACAAGAGCTGGCGCGGCGCGCAGGGATTGGCCGAGGACGTGCGCTACTACGGCCAGTGGATGCGCGACGAGGCGGAGAAGCGCATCGGTCACCTCTACCCCAAGGTCGAAGTGACGGCGGAGATGGCGAAGGAACGGCCGGACCTGAAGAAATATTTGGGCAAGAAGCTCACCGTGATTGCGTGGCTCTGGGCGCGCACAGTGAAAAGTCCGAATCCTGCCTTCGCACAAGTGGACGTGCCGCTCGTCTCCACCTTCATGCTCTCGACGAAGGCGGGCAAGGAGGCCTACGTCGAGCCGGTGATCGAGGGCGGGGGTTACCGATTCACGGTGAAGGTGGGCAAGCCGGAGGACGCCGAGTCGGCGAAGAACGGCACTAAGGTCTCGCGAGGAAGCTTCCGGTGCCTGATCTCGAACGTGCCCATCCGGTACGAGTACATCGATGATGAGGCCAATGCTGGGCGGATGGGCGACCGGCTGATGGCCATCGTCGCCGAAGGTGATCGTGGCCGCCTATACCTGCCGCCGACCGAGGCGATGGAAGCCGTAGCGCGCGAGGCGAACCCGACGTGGAAGTCAGATGCTCCGAGCCGAGGAACATGGGCAAGTAACGCCCAGGGACGACGTTATGGTTTTCGAACGTTTGGCGACTATTTCACCCCGCGCCAGCTCGTGGCGCTGACGACCTTCTCCGATCTGGTGCCGGAGGCACGCGTGCGGGTGAAACGCGACGCGCTGGCCACAGGGATGTGCGACGACGGACGTGGCATCGATCGCGGCGATACCGGCACAACGGCGTATGCGGATGCAGTAGGAATCTATCTGGCATTTGTTGTGGATAAGTGTTCGGATTACTGGTCGACAGTCTGCAGCTGGCACAATTCTGGCGAGAAGATGCGTAACACCTTTGGTCGCCAGGCGATTCCAATGGTCTGGGACTTCGCAGAGGCCAATCCTTTTTGCGGTTCGTCCGGAAACTGGATCGCGATGCTTGATTGGGCGTGGAAGGCACTTGGGGCGATGCCAGCTACAGAGCTCGGAGTTGCGGCTCAAGCTGACGCACAGAACCAATCGATCAGCCTCGTCAAGGTGGTTTCCACCGACCCGCCCTATTACGATAACATCGGGTACGCTGACCTTTCCGATTTCTTCTACGTTTGGCTACGTCGCGCGCTCAAGCCCGTCTTCTCCGACCTCTTCGCCACTCTCGCCGTGCCCAAGGCCGAGGAGCTGGTCGCTTGCTCCTACCGCCATGGCAGCAAGGAGAAGGCAGAGGCCTTCTTCCTCGAAGGCATGACCCAGGCGATGCACCGCCTCGCCGAACAGGCGCACCCAGCCTTCCCGGTCACCATTGACTACGCCTTCAAGCAGGCGGAGAGCGACGGCGCAAATGGCACCGCCAGCACCGGCTGGGACACCTTTCTCGACGCGGTGATCCGCGCCGGCTTCGGAATCAGCGGTACCTGGCCGATGCGGACTGAACTGAGTAACCGCATGATCGGTTCAGGCACGAACGTTCTTGCCTCCAGCATTGTCCTCGTCTGCCGCCAGCGCGCGACCGACGCGCTCACCGCCACCCGCCGCGAGTTCGTCACCGCCCTGAAGGCCGAGCTGCCCACAGCACTTGCCCACCTGCAGCGCGGCAATATCGCCCCGGTGGACCTGGCGCAAGCGGCCATTGGCCCGGGTATGGCAATCTACACGCGCTATGCCAAAGTCCTCGGCGCGGAGGGGCGACCACTTTCGGTCCGTGACGCACTAGCACTCATCAACCAGACCCTCGACGAGGCGCTGGCTGAGCAGGAGAGTGACTTCGATTCCGACAGTCGTTGGGCACTGGCGTGGTTTGAGGAGTGTGGATTCGCCGAAGGCCCGTACGGCGTCGCCGAGACGCTCTCCAACGCCAAGAACACCAGCGTCACCGGCATGGTCGAGGCCGGTATTCTGGCTTCGAGTCGCGGCAAGGT
Organism: Acidobacteriota bacterium; assembly: GCA_051001345.1. Taxonomy (GTDB): domain Bacteria; phylum Acidobacteriota; class UBA6911; order JACQSX01; family JBPCNK01; genus JBPCNK01. The sequence continues at coordinate 20,368 of JBPCNK010000055.1, forward strand.
GCGCCTCCTGCGTCCCGACGAGCTGCCCGCAGACTGGGATCCTACGATTGATCCGCGTCTCACTGCATGGGAAGTGGTCCACCAACTAATTCGTGCGCTGGAGGCAGGCGGCGAGCGCGCCGCGGCAGCACTTGTTGCCAAGCTTGGATCGAAGGCAGAGGTCGCCCGTGAACTGACGTATCGGCTCTACACGCTGTGCGATCGCAAGAAGCGCACGGCCGAGGCGAAGCCCTACAACGGGTTGGTGCTGAGTTGGCCGGAGATCACGCGCCTGGCGCGGGAGGGCGGCAAGGCTCGAAGTGGGCAGGCTGCACTATTTGAAGAGAATGAGGAATAGCCCATGGCGATCACCAACCACGAACGCGTCGGCAAGGCGCTGGAGCTACTGAAGGACGGACTCCAGCCCTTCGTCGAGCGCGAATTGAAGGCGCAGCACGCGCAGCTCTGGATCGAACAGGTACGCGAGGCGGTGAGTGAATCCCAGGCCCACCTCTTTGTGCCGGGTAAGGAGCCCAGGTGGGACGTCGCCTCCCTCCTGTCGGTCATGTGGAACCAATGGCAGATCGTTTTCCGGAAAACACTCGGCCAGGCGGAGCGTACGCTCGTTAGCGAACTTCGCGATGTTCGGAATCGCTGGGCCCATCAGAATCCGTTTTCCACCGATGACGCCTATCGGGCACTCGACTCGGTCGGGCGCCTGCTCGCCGCCGTCTCCGCCCCACAAGGAGACGAACTCGAGAGGATGAAGATGGAGCTTCTCCGCGTCCGCTTCGACGAGCAGGTGCGCAGCGAGAAGCGCAAGAGCGCCGACACGGCTATCGAAAGCGTGACAACGAGCAACCTCAAGCCCTGGCGCGAGGTGGTGACGCCGCACCAGGACGTTGCGAGTGGACGCTACCAGCAGGCAGAGTTTGCCGCCGATCTCTGGCAGGTGCATCTTGGCGGGGGGACGGATGAGTACCGAAATCCAGTCGAGTTCTTTCGCCGCACCTATCTGACCGAGAGCCTGAAGAGAATGCTGGTGGGGGCGGTGCGGCGGCTCGCCGGCCAGGGCGGCGACCCAGTGGTGCAGCTCCAGACCAACTTCGGAGGCGGCAAGACGCACTCGATGCTGGCGCTCTATCACCTATTCTCCGGTGTCGCGCCGGGGGAGCTGGCCGGAATCGACGCGGTGATGCAGGAGGCCGGAGCGAAGAAGTTGCAGGCCGCGCGGCGGGTGGTGCTGGTGGGCAACAAGATCTCGCCCGGCAATCCGGTCACCAAGCCCGACGGCACGGTAGTGCGCACGCTGTGGGGGGAGCTGGCGTGGCAACTCGGCGGTAAGAAGGCGTTCTCCCGTATCAAGGCCGACGATGAAAAGGCGACCAGCCCGGGCGATGTGCTGCGCGAGCTGTTCGATGAGTACGGCCCGTGTCTGATCCTGATCGACGAGTGGGTCGCCTACGCGCGGCAGCTTCACGACCAGAGTGACCTGCCGGCGGGCGGCTTCGAGACGCAGTTTACGTTCGCTCAGGTGGTGACCGAGTCGGCGAAGGCGGCGAAGAACTGTCTGCTGGTGATCAGCTTGCCGGCTTCGGACACATCCGGCTCTCCGCACACCCAGGCCGATGACGTGGAGGTGGGTGGCCAGCGCGGTCGTGAGGCGCTGGACCGGCTGCGCAACGTGGTCGGGCGCGTCGAGTCCTCGTGGCGCCCGGCGAGCGCCGAGGAGGGGTTCGAGATCGTGCGGCGCCGGCTCTTCGAGCCGATGTCGGACCCAGCGCAGTTCAAGGACCGCGACGTGGTATCGCGCGCCTTCGCCGATCTGTACCGCACGCAACACCAGGAATTTCCCCCCGAATGCCGCGCCGCCGACTACGAAAAGCGCATCAAGGCCGCGTACCCGATCCACCCGGAGATCTTCGACCGGCTTTATACCGACTGGTCCACGCTGGTCAAGTTCCAGCGCACCCGTGGAGTGCTGCGGCTGATGGCGGCGGTGATCCACAGCCTGTGGGAGAAAGGGGACAAGAACCCGCTCATCCTGCCGGCGAATGTCTCGATCGACGACCCGCGCGTGCAGTTCGAGCTGACGCGCTACCTCTCGGACAACTGGGTGCCGGTGATCGAGAAGGATGTCGATGGTCCGGGCTCACTGCCCCTGCGTATGGACAGCGAGCTGCCGAACCTCGGCAAGTTTGCGGCGTGCCGTCGCGTTGCCCGCACCATTTACATGGGCTCGGCGCCCCTCACTCAGGCGGCACATCGCGGTCTGGAGGACCGCAGGGTGAAGCTCGGCTGCGTCATGCCGGGCGAGTCACCGGCGGTTTTTGGCGATGCGCTCCGACGGCTCGCCGGAGCTGCCACGTATCTCTACCAGGACGGGACACGCTACTGGTACTCGACGCAGCCCACGGTGACAAAGCTAGCCGAAGATCGCGCAGAGCAATTGAAGCGCGAGCCCGAGAAGATCGTACACGAGTTGGACCGGCGCCTGCGCATCGATCTGCGCAAGACAGGCGACTTCAAACGCATCCACCCGATGCCGCATTCGGGCCAGGAGGTGCCCGACGATCTCGACGCGCGTTTGGTCGTACTCGGGATTGATCACGCCTACAGTAAGGAGCAAGGGAACGCGGCCGAGGCGGCGGCGAAGGCAATCTTCGAGTCGCGCGGCAACACGCCGCGCCTTTATCGCAACACGCTCGTTTTTCTCGCGGCCGACAGGACGCGGCTCCAGGACCTCGACGAGGCGGTACGCCGTTATCTTGCATGGGAGTTGATCGTGAAAGATGAGGTGACACTGAATCTCGATCCGCAACAGGTAAAGCAGGCAGAGACACAGAAGAACGCAGCGGACGGAGCAGTGACAGCGCGCGTGCCAGAAACGTACCAGTGGCTACTCGTGCCGGTTCAGGGATCGGCGCAGAGTCCTGTCGACTGGAAGGCCTTCCGCCTGTCAGGGCAGGAAGACCTCGCAGTACGCGCCAGCAAAAAGCTGCGTAACGACGACCTCTTGGTGACCAGCTTTGCTGCGACGCTCCTCCGCAGGGAATTGGACCGCGTGCCGCTCTGGCGGGGCGACCATGTCGCAATCAAACAACTCATTGACGACTTCGCGCGCTATCCATACCTGCCGAGGCTCAAGGAGCCGAAGGTCTTGCTGGATGCCATCGGTAATGGGCTTGGCCTGCTCACGTGGGAATTGGACTCCTTCGCCTTTGCCGACAGCTATGACGAGGGTGCCGGGCGTTATCGCGGGCTGAGGTGCGGGCGGCACGTGTCGCTGGCGGACAGCGACGCGCCCGGGTTGCTCGTCAAGTCGGAGGTCGCGCGACGGCAGTTGGATGCTGAAAGTGCGACATCCGCTGCGGTTGAAGCTGCACCGGGCGCAACACCTGGCGGCGAAGCGTCTCCGCCAACGGAGAAGGGTTCAGGCGTGGCGCCACAGCCTGAGCCTATAGGACCGTCCAAGCCAAAGCGGTTTCACGGAACGGTTACACTCGACACCACGCGTGTAGGCCGAGATGCCAGCCGCATCGCCGACGAGGTGATCGCTCATCTTTCAGGACTGGTAGGAGCTACCGTGAGTGTGACACTCGAGATCGAAGCCAACATTCCAACTGGGGCACCCGACCAAGTGGTGCGGACGGTCACTGAAAACAGTCGCACGCTGAAGTTTACAAGTCAGGGGTTTGAGAAGGAGTAGCGGAAACGACGGCGTCAGGAGTCAGGACGCCCACGCCTGCGCGAAGACGCGGCTACAGAACCGTGGAAGAATCAACCGCACCACAGACCGGACAGTTACGGCAACTGCTCGATGACTCTGGTCTCACCCAGTTGCGCGCGGCCATCGTCAGGTTCTGGCACGCCTTACTCCGCGCGCCTCGTCGGTGGCTTACCCTGCCTCTGGACTTTATCCCCGAAGCGCGCAACCTCATCTTGCTTGGATCCAACGGCCGGGCAAAACCAATGATCCTTGAAAATATCGCACATGCGGCCGTGCTAGCCGGTCACTCCGCACTGTTTTGCTCCGCCTCCGAACTGCTCGAAGATTTGCAATTCCCCGGGGTTGCGCAAACGGAAGTTCAACTTATGCCCGTCCTCATTTGCGCAGCTATCGCCAACTGCCCCTCACCCCCGTACACTGGCCAGTACCCGGCACCGAGCCTAAGAGGTGCCTCAGCTGGCCAGCGCGCGTAGAGGACGAGGATCGCCCGACAGTCTCCGGGTTTGCAGTAGAGTTAAGCGTGCGCGAGGTGCTTCCAGGGCGTGAGGGACACTCGGGGAGCATTCACCGGAGGACGCGATGAGAAATATGGAAGTGTCAGATTTTCTTGATTATTTGGGCACTGAAGAGAGCAATTTGCTGGCGAGCCTGATCAATCTTAATCAAGATCTTGGACTGTTCCAGGAGTTGGATCAGATCTACCGCGAGCGACTGTCTGTCGAACAAGAAAAGCTTGATGAGTACATCATCGCGATGCTGTACCGGTACGCCCACTCCCAGCTTTGCTTTTCAATGAGCGCGTTTCTGAGGTGCCATTCAAAAGAAGCCTTCTCAGCAACAAGAACAGCCATCGATGCAGGTCTTGCAGCCTACAAGATCCTGGAAGAACCGGGAAGTGAAGACAGGTACCTGAAGGGAGAAAGAGAATTTGTATTTATCAAACGCAACATCCAACAGGCTCGAGAGAAAGACGCCTCCAAGTACCCTAAAGCGGCACCTCTAATCGATTTCCACGAGTGGTGCAGCAAGTATGCTTCTCATGCCGATGCCGATGTGGTGGTAATGCACACTGAGATCGTAGAAGATCTGAAAGCAGGAAAAAAAGAATTGAAGCTGCATTATTTTGATATCCGCCGGCGGAAGGTGGAAGGCCAGTACTTCCTGATTTTCCTTCTAGGCATTTATTTCCACATTTTCCAAGTATTTCGGATTTTCCTGGACCAAAAGCTCCCGGACCGGGATCGAGAATTGGATGGGCGTGTTGGGCGGCTTGGGGAGGAATTAAAGAAGCGCCACGCAGAGTACGACAGGTTGAATCGAAGGAATTCAGACGCGACCGACGAGCTAAAGACCCTCTAACCCGGATTATGCATGAAGGTTCGCAAATCGTGAAACGGGCAGGTTGCGATGGTCAAGACTTTCGGGATCGGGGTCTCGAGGGGTCTTTGGATGATTGAAGTGAGGGTGGACGGTCTTTGTAGTCATC
>JBPCNK010000056.1:0-5274 GCA_051001345.1 Acidobacteriota bacterium
CGTCGCCGGCCTGCGGCATACGGCATACGGCATACGGTTGCGGCTATGCCGCGCTGCGCCTCTGCGGTGAATTCCATTTGCAATGCAGCAATGAAGTGCGACTTTCACAGAGGGATTCGATGACAAACGACTCTCAACCTCGCACCCTGATTCGCGGCCTCGGATTATGGGGCGCGCTGTCGGTGTGCATCGGCGGCGTCATCGGGACCGGAATTTTCCTGAAGCCGGCGGCGATGTTCCGCGAAGTCGGCAGCGTCGAGCTTTTGTTTGCCGCGTGGATTGTCGCCGGAATCCTGTCCTTAATGGGAGCGTTGACGTATGCCGAGCTAGGCGCGATGCGGCCGGAGACGTCCGGCGAGTATGTCTACATCAAGGGTGCCTACGGTCCCCTGGCCGGATTTGTCTACGCATGGGCGACCTTCGTGGTCGCCAAGCCCGCGTCGATCGCATCGCTGGGGACCGGGATGGCGACGTTCGCTGCAGCCTTCGGGCCTCTGTCTGGGCTGTCCAACAAGATCGTCGAGACTCCATTTTCGCTGAGCGGCATTCAGGTGCTATCGGCGGCGGCCATCGTCGTCATTAGCGCCATCAACTATGTCGGTGTGCGAGCGGCAGGGGCTTTTCAGGTCATTTTCACTGTGTTGAAGGTCGCCGGGATCGGAGTGATTATCTGCATCGCCTTCAGCGCGAGCGTAGGCAGCTTTGGGCACTTCGGCATGTCTTACGCCGCAGCAACCGGTGGCATCGCAGGATTTTTTGCGGCTGTCGTGGCGGCGCTCTGGGCCTACGACGGATGGAACTTTGTGACCTACGTCGGCGGCGAAATCAAAAACCCGCAACGCAACATCCCGATATCGCTGATTTTGGGAATGGCTGTCATCGCCTTTCTCTACCTCAGTGCTAATGTCGCCTACCTCTATGTGTTAACGCCCGAACAGATCGCGTTGTCCACGCGCGTCGCAGCCGATGCGGCGCTGGTGGCGATCGGGGGCGGCGCCATGGCCGTGATTTCCGTCATCACGATTATTTCCAGCACCGGCGCACTGAATGGTTCGGTCCTGACCGGCGCGCGTGTCCCCTATGCGGCGGCGCGGGACGGTTATTTCTTCAAACGGATCGCCACGGTCCATCCCCGTTTTCTGACGCCTTCGTCGGCGATCGTCTTTCAGGCGGTGTTTTCCGTCGCGCTCAGCCTGACGGGGACGTTTGATCGATTGACCGACCTGGCCGTTTTCTGGCTGTGGGTTTTTTACGTTCTGACCACATCGACCATTTTTCTTTACCGGCGGCGCGAACCCTCCACCCCTCGGCCGTATCGAACCTGGGGGTATCCGGTTGTGCCGGCGCTATTTTGTGTGGTGGGCGCCGTCATGCTCGTCTACACCTTCCAACAGGGACTGACCCGTTCGATGATGGCCGAATCTTTGAACGTGCCTGCCGGGTCTCCATTGCATTTCTGGCTGAGCGATTCGGTCGTCGGGCTAGCCGTCGTTCTGGCGGGCATTCCGTTCTACATTGTGTACCGCCGGCTGACCAAAACTAAGAACAGCGGGCAGTAGGCAGTAGGCGGTGGGCGGGGATTTCGTCACCATGAAGCTCAATCTCATTCAGGGGCTGGGTATCGCCTGTCTGGCGCTGGCGCTGGGTCTGGCCATCCGCAGGCTGGCGCCGGTACTGGAGCGCCTGGCCATTCCGGCTGCCGTGTTGGGCGGCCTCGTCTTTTCGCTGGCGGGGTTGTTGTTGCGACAGCAGGGAATTCTCATCGAATACGACAATGGCCTGCGCGATCTTCTATTCGTAGCTTTTTTCACCACGGTCGGATTGAATGCCCGGATCATTTTGTTGAAGGTGGGCGGCCCGGCGATTGTGCTGTTGCTGGTTCTGGCGTCAGTCGCGGGGGTTCTGCAGAACTTGATCGGCATCGCAATCGCCACGCTGATGGGAGTTCATCCGCTGTTGGGAATCGTGGCCGGATCGCTGACGCTGATGGGCGGTCCAGCCACGGGCCTTGCCTTTGGCGACACTTTCGAGAAGTTGGGAATTGCCGGCGCATCCAGTCTGGCGCTTGCCGCCGCTACGTTCGGGATCCTCTGCGGGGGACTCCTCGGAGGCCCTCTTGGCACCGCGTTGATTGAGCGGCACCGGCTCTTTGCTCAACCGTCTCAGCCCGGTGTTTCCAAGCCGCCCGAAGGACCGCTAGCAGCGTCAGCCATCGATGCGCCGCAAGAGGGCGGCGGAAACCCGTTGAATGAAGTGATTGTGCTGGCCATGGCCATGGGGCTGGGCTCGTGGCTCAGCGCATGGATTCAATCGAGCGGCATCCTGTTGCCGGGCTATATCGGCGCCATGATCGTTGCTGGAATCTTTCGTAATCTCAACGACCGGATGCAGTGGGTAGCGCTCTCGGATCGGCGCGTCGGAGACATCGGAAATATTTCACTCGCGCTGTTTATCGCCATGGCTCTGGTGGGGTTGAGACTGTGGGAGCTGTACAATCTCGCCCTGCCGCTTGTGACGATTCTGATCGTGCAGGTTCTGTTTATGATGGCGCTGAGCTACCTAGTGGTGTTCCGCTTGATGGGACGAGACTACGAAGCGGCGGTCATCTCCGGAGGCTTTGTCGGCTTTATGCTGGGAATCACCGCCAATGCAGTCGCCTGCATGGAGGCCATCGTTATCAAGTTCGGTCCCGCCCCGCGCGCCTATCTGGTCGTGCCCATTGTCGGCGCGTTTCTCATGGATTTCACTAATTCATTGATCATCACAGTGATGGCCAACTTGTTTGCGTGAAGCTAGCGGTGCCCCGAGCGTAAGAACGTGTGAAAAAATCGAAACCACCCTATTTCTTTCGCCCCTCTGGGGCTCATGGAGGCGACGAACCCTAAACCCAGGGCTCACGCCCTGGGCTCTATTATTTGCCCCCTTCGGGGGCACGTCATTCGTCCTCCCATCGGAGCGGTGAGAACCGTTGGGCCGTCGCAGGAGTCGAAACGAAAGTCGCCCCGCAGGGGCGAAGGATTAAAGCCCAGGGCGTACGCCCTGGGTTTCCGTTCGTCGTTTCGACAAGCCCCGCAGGGGCGAAAGATTAAGCCCCGAGCGAGCGAGAGGGCCCCGCTCCGCAACTTTGAACCTGCATGGCTTGTTAATGGCAGCGACCACGGTATTGCCGGCGCAATTCGTGGCGGAGATGTTGCTGCCAACGACAGGCAAAGGCAATTAGCATCTCTGCTGAGGGGCCGCTCGCTTACGCGCGCGGCACCGCCAGAGAATGCGTTACACTATCAAGTCGTTCCCTGACAGGAGAAAGAACCAGAGCGATGACCCAGCAGACTCCGTACGAACAGACCGATCTTTACAAACTTCGCCACTCGGCGGCCCACGTCATGGCGCAGGCGGTCGTCGAGATGTTTCCCGAAGCCAAGCTAGCCATCGGACCGCCGATCGAGGATGGCTTTTACTACGACTTTGACCTGCCGCGGACGCTGACCCCCGACGATCTGTCGACGGTTGAAAAACGGATGCGCGAGATCATCGCAGGCAATCACCGTTTTCAGTATCGCGAACTGACGGCGGCCCAGGCGCGCGAGTTGTTTGCGGAGCAACCTTACAAACTTGAGTTGATTGAAGGTCTGGCTCAGGGACAAACCGACGAAAACGGCAACCAGATTGAGGGCGGTGTCGTGATTTCGACCTATAAGCACGACAGCTTCGAGGACCTATGCCGCGGGCCGCATGTCGACGGCACAAGGAAGATCAATCCGGACGCGCTCAAACTGATAAAAGTGGCGGGCGCCTACTGGCGGGGTGACGAACATCGTCCGATGCTGCAGCGCATTTACGGGACCCTGTGGAGCACGCCTAAAGAACTGGAAGAGCATTTGTGGCGGCTGGAGGAAGCCAAGAAGCGCGACCATCGAAAAATCGGCGAGGACCTGAAGTTGTTCACCTTTAGCCCCGAGATCGGGCGAGGTCTTCCGTTGTGGCTGCCGCGGGGAACGATCATTCGGGATGCGCTGGAAGACTGGGCCAAAAAGACCGAGCGCAAGTGGGGCTACCAGCGCATCTCCACTCCGCATTTGACCCGGGGCGAGCTGTACTACATTTCCGGACATCTGCCTTACTACAAGGACGATTTGTACGCTCCGATCGACATCGAAGGGGACGAGTACTACCTCAAGCCGATGAATTGCCCGCACCACCACATGGTCTACAAGGCGCATCCGCACAGCTACCGGGAGTTGCCGATCCGGTACGCCGAATATGGAACCGTGTATCGTTATGAAAAGTCCGGCCAGCTGCACGGATTGATGCGGGTGCGGGGATTCTGCCAGAACGACGCCCACATCTACTGCTCGCTCGAGCAGGCCAAAAAAGAGTTCCTCGACGTCATGCGCCTGCATGAGTACTACTACTCGAGCCTTGGGATCACCGACTACCACATGGTTTTGGCGCTGCGGGATCCCAACAACACGACCAAGTATCATGACGACGTACAGATGTGGACGGATGCGGAGCGAATCACGCGGGAGGCCATGGATGAGTCGGGTATCCCGTATGTGGAGGACATCGGCGGCGCGGCTCACTACGGGCCGAAGGTGGACTTTATCGTCCGATCTGTGACCGGCAAGGAGTTTGCGGCCTCAACAAACCAAGTCGATCTTTACATGCCGAAGCGGTTCGACCTGACATACGTGGACGACACGGGAAAGGACCAGTTCGTGGTGGTCATTCACCGGGCGCCGCTGGGGTCCCACGAACGGTTTGTCGCGTTCTTGACCGAACATTACGCGGGCGCGTTTCCCGCCTGGCTGGCGCCGACACAGGTCCAGATGATCCCGATTGCCGACCGGCACGTGGAGTACGCACGCACTGTCGCCGCGAGGCTTTTCGATCTGGAGTTTCGGGCCGAGGTTGATGACAGCAACGAGAGGATGCAAAACAAAATACGCCAGGCGCAGTTGCAGAAAACCCCGTACATGCTGGTTGTCGGCGACCGGGAAGCGGCCAGCGACGCCGTTTCCGTACGCCTTCGCAGCGGTGAGAATCTTGGATCGAAGACGGTGGCCGAGTTTACGGAGATTTTGCAGAGAGTGGTTTCTTCGAAGTCGCTGTCATTGAGCCTTGAGGCTGTGGGCACAGGGCTCTAGCCCGGATTATGCATGAAGGTTCGCAAATCGTGAAACGGGCAGGTTGCGATGGTCAAGACTTTCGGGATCGGGGTCTCGAGGGGTCTTTGGATGATTGAAGTGAGGGTGGACGGTCTTTGTAGTCATC
>JBPCNK010000057.1:0-13496 GCA_051001345.1 Acidobacteriota bacterium
GAGGTCATCAATCCGGTGAAAACCTGGCATAGGGTGGCTGCTGGGGAGCCGGAGTAGTGACTAACGGAAGACGCAACACCGCATCAATAAAGGATTTTGGTCAGAAAACCGCGGAAGTTGGGCTAGCCACGAAATCCCTTCCTCGACCGTATCCCAGGCATCGCCGGCGCCGTGGTACAGCCGCTTGTACCAGGGATCGGGCGGAGGAACATTGAAAGCGGCCGTCGCCGGTAGGCGCAGATCCCTTTTGGCACGCTCGAGCGCCTCGCCTGGCTCAAGAAGGGTCGCGTCGGCATAAGCATAGTGGTAGGACGCCCAGGCACAGTTAAAGATGGGGTTCCACTTGCGGCCGTTGGGCTCGGCAGCCAACTTCCTCCAGTGCAGCAGCAGCAACTCGTCCTCGAGTTGAGTGGACTTGATCGTTATCACACCCAGCGTGGGATAAAAGTCGGTGCGCGGGTTGTTGAGCGTGAAGTCGCTCCCTCCGCCTTGGGGCGCAAAATGCAGCGACATCTGACCGGTCACGTTTCCAGCCGCGTCGTAGACGTCCACCTTGATCCACTCGTGTCCGCCGATGATGATCTGGCGGTCAAAGCCGGTCGCATCCACGGCGCCAGCCGGATTCTGGTCCGCATACTGATACGGATTGACCGACTTGGGCGCCAGCGCCGGCCGAGTGTCGCGCGTGAGAAAGCGCGCCGCTGAGGCATCGTAATAGCGCGCCCGCGCGTAGTACAGGCCGCTGCTGCCCTCCTGCATCACGCCGTATTCGCCGCCGAAAGTAAACAGGTTGTCGGCAGCGGGGCTTCCTCCGGCGATCACTCCGTACGGGGTGTAGGCGTAACTGGCGCTGACGGCGCCGCCGTCGTCAGTCAGCATGATCGTAGAGCCACTCTCGTTGAAGTGGTAGAAGCGGCGCGCCTGGTTGCGGGCGTCGACGCTGTAAAGCAGCTTTCCGTCGGGAGTGTGAACGTAGTAGCGATGGTCGGTCGAACCATCGCGCTCGATCGCCGGCGTGGGCAGAAGCGACGAATAGTTCCAGACGTAGCTGCGCGCCACGCCTGCGGCCAAGCGCGTCAGTCGCTGGCCGGCTGCGTCGTAGCTGAACTCGACGGAGTCGTTGCCTGCACTGTAGCCAGTCAGTCGCCCTGCGAGATCCCAGCGCAGGCTGCGCCGGCCGTCATTCAACAGTCGGCCCAGTGCGTCATAGCTGGCCGCAGACAGCTGCGAGGCGGCGTCATAGCTTGCCGTCGAGGCCGCTCCAGCAGCCCCGCTCACGACAGCCGGCTCGCTGCGCTCGGCGGTCGCGATTTGACCGCGTGCGTCCAGTGTCAGCCGCGTCTCGACTGCGCCGCCATGCCGGATGCTCACCAGGCGGCCATCGCGATCGTACGAATACGTTGTAGTGATGCCGTTGGGACGCGCAAGCGACGTGAGCCGGCCGTCGGCGTCGTAGACCAGAGTCGTCTGTCCGTTCAGCCAGTCCGCAACCTGAGTAAGCAGACCGCGGCTGTTGTACGAATAGCTGACCTGCTTGCCCGGGGCCAGCGTGAGAGTCGCGACGCGGCCCTCCTTGTCGCGCGCAATGCCGATCCCGTTGCATTCGGAGAGGCGTCCGTTGGCGTTATACCGGACGGCAATCCCGCTGGCCGCCGTCAGTCGCCTGTTGTCATCGTAGCCGCTGTCGATGGCTGTGCCGTCCGAATACCGGCGCCGCGTCACCGCGCCGACGGCATCGTAGGAGACCAGTTGCGAGCCGCCGCCCGGGTAATTCACTTTGGCGACACGGCTGCGATTGTCGTACTCGAACGTGGTTTGATTGCCGAGCGGATCGATGTTGGAAGTCGGCCGGCCCTGCTCGTCATAGCGATATTGCCACGGGCTGCCGTTGGGGTCGACGACGGAGGCGATCCTCCCAAGATCATTGTGGCTGTAGCTGGAGCTGATGCCGCCCGGCAGGGTCGCACTTTTCAATCGGCCGCGCGCCTCGTAGCCATAGATTGTCGTCAAATTGGCCGGGTCCTGCCATTCAACGACGCGGCCCATCGAATCGTACTTGATGTTGTGCACTAGCCCCTGCGGGGTCGTCACGCGTGTAATACGCTGCAAGGCGTCGGCCGTATAGGCGGCGGCGTTGCCAAGCGGAGTGTTAACCGAGGCCAGCGCGCCCTCGGGATTGTAGCCGCGCGTCCAGAGGTTTCCGGCCGCGTCGCGAATGCTGACGAGATGACCCGGCGCGTCATAGCCGAGTTGGATTGTATTGCCAGTCCGGTCCGTCCAAGCCGCCAGGCGGCCCAACTTGTCGAAACCGCGGCGTGAAGTCTCGCCCGAAGGATCTGTGAGCGTGCTCAGCCATTCTCGCCCGTCATAAGCCATGCGCCAGACGTTGCCGAGAGGATCGGCTGCGCTTGAGACGTTGCCGTTCTTGTCATAGGTAAACGTGCTTTTTTTTCCCAACTCGTTGGTGACTGAGAGCAACCGGTCGGCGCTGTCAAACTCGAAGCCGTTCCGGCTGCCGTCGGCGTGGGTAACGGAAATCAGACGGCGCAGCGAATCGTAGGCGAAGGTATCGACGTTGCCGAAGTGATCGCGCACCGAAGCCAGTGTTGCGTCGGCACTGTAGGTGTAGGAGGTCCTGCCGCCCGTCGGGTTCGTCACGCTCAGCAACTGCCCGCGGCTGTTGTGCGTGTAGCTCCAAGTCTTGCCAGCCTGGTCGACAGCCCTAATCAGATTGCCGCTTGCGTCATAGGTGTAGACGTCGGCCGTGTTGTCCGGCCAGGCGACGCGCGTCAGATCGTAAAACGTGATGCCACGATAGGTGCGAGGCGAATACGCAAACGTAATGGTGGAGCCGTCCGGGTGGATGATGCTGGCGTACTTGCCGCTTGGCTCGTGGTAGGTGTGGCGCGTCACGCCTCCCGTTCGATCTCGCACGCTGATGAGACGCCGCGCGGAGTCGTAGGCCAGGTTGAACGTGCGATTGGACTCGTCGCTATGGGTCAGCAGCTGTCCAAACGCGGCGTGCACGTCGCGGCTCGAATTGCCGGCAGGATCGGTAATGGTCGTTGCACCCGGCGCGTAGGAGAAGCTGTGCGCGTTGCCGGCTGCGTCAACCTGTGTGGCAACGCGCCCGGAAGAGTCATAGGTCTGCGAATAAGGCGTGTTGCCTTCGGGCCGCACGCGCGTCACAAGCAAGCCCGCCACGGCGTTGGCGCTGTCGTAGTTGTAGGCGGTTACGTTGACGAGGGCGTCAGTGAACTTGCTGAGGTTGCCGCCTGAGTATTCATAGAGGACCGTGCGCTGGCCGTCCGAGACGCTTGTCAGCCGGCCATTTGCGTCGTAGGCGAGCGTCAGCAACCGGCCGAGGCTGTCGGAAACGCGCACGAGGCGGTCCGCTTCGTACGTCAGTGTGTGCGCGTTGCCCTTGCCGTCTTCGACGGATACAAGGCGGCCGGCGCTGTCAAATACGTAGGCGCGCTGCGTGCGTGGGTCACCGAAAATAAACTGACCGGCGCCTTCGACCAGTTGAAAGGGCGTCTCCAGATTGCGACGAGCAGCCAGATGCTTCCGCTCCGCGCAAAGCGCGTCAGCCGCCCGCGACTGTCCACCACGCGGGCGCTGCCGCCGCTGACTGAAAGCGTCTTTTGAAAGGAGTGCACCCAGTTGTTGCCCAGCACGGACTGCACCAGGCCGTCGCGGCCGAGCCGCGACGCGTAATTGCGCTGAAAAACCAGTCGCAGCGGCCCGCCCAAGTACAGATCCAAGGGCTCCTCGAAGAACAGTTCGCCAGACGCTGTGTCGACCGGATCGGCGCAGCGGCCCGAGTAGGGCGTGTTGGCCGACGAGGTTGGGCCCGGCTCATCCTCGGCCAGGACCCGGACCGAAACCACGCACTGGCCGCCTGGCCGCGGCGGAGGGTTGACGGCCGTGCGCACCCAAGAAAACGAGACGAAGGTCGTGCCCGGCGCAACGCCGGTGATGTTGAAGACGGCGTCAAGCTGAGCGGGCACGCCCGTCGGGCTGACAGCGGCTACGGCGTTGTTGGGCGCCTGTGTGACGGCTGCATCGACGACGTCGGACTCGCCCGTGTCGTGCACGATGACGTAGGGAAGGCTCTCGCCAACCCGCAGGGTGATCTCCGGCGGGCCGCAGCGGTGCGCGAAAACTGACTGGCCGGCCAGCGCCAGAGAGAGTGCCGAAAAAAAGAAGAGCGTCGTTTTGCGCATCGGAAAACCTCCGGAAGCAGCCGTGTCCGCCAATCTTATCGCTTCGAGACCCCTGAAAAACAGAAGGTTGATGCCGCGCTACTTCTTCCCGGGCGAGACCTCCAAGATCTCGGCGATCTCACAAGGCGAAGTCTTTTTACTGCTGAAGCATTGCATCACCCTTGGGACCAGTCTTCGACCAGGAGTTTCTTGATATTTCTGAATGTTGAATCACTGGTCACAAGCGTCAGGTTGTGTGATAACGCGGTTGCTGCAATCCACAGGTCATTCTCGCTCATGGGCTTACCGCGTGCCCAAAGATCCGTTTTCACTTCGGCATAGCGCGCGGCAACCGCCCTTGCGATCGGCAGGGTATCGTGTAGATTTTCCATCACTTGAACCAGGACGTTTGTCAAACCTCGTCTCTTGCTTCCTTCAGCAAGGCGCGAAATGCCAAAACGGATTTCTCCTTCGACGATCACCGAAGTCAAAAGCAAGCCATCTTCTGCGACGCGTGCCAAATAGCGGGAGAAGACACTACGCCCTTGCATTGCAGCGCTGACAGCATTTGTGTCAAGGAGACGATCAGCCAAGCGGACTGCTCCAGTCGGCCAGCTGCTCCGCCTCGGCAATCATGCGCTCCATTAGTTCTACGTCCGTGGGATCGATCTTCGTTCGCAGCTTGCGCATCGTAGCAACGAGGGCCTTGGCCCCTTTCCGGGGCTGGCGGCTCTCTCTTCGGGCTGGCTTCTCGCTCGCCGGTCGGATGAACTTTGCGAGTTCCTGTTCGGGAACCCGGACAAGGTCGCCAACCTTTACAGCTCGCATTTTCCGGTCCCAAATCCAGCGACGGACTGTGTGGGGATGACATTTTAAACGAGCAGCGACTTCTACAACCGTTAACAATGCTTCGCTCACCTTCATGTTGTCTCCACATATCCTTTATTGTACATAAGTATACATCGAGTCAAGAAGTTACACACGTGGAACGGCGCTCTTGAGCGCAGTCTGACACCTGCGATCCGATGATGGATATGCCGATGCCGGCCACGACCACGTGCACGACCACCTCCACGCTACGTACCCTGACCCCTGACTCCTGAACCCTGAACCCTGACTATGATAGAGTCCCTGTTTGACCCGACGCCGAACTCTTCCCTGGGCAATCGCTGCTGGATGATTGGAAAGACGTTTTCGCATTATCGGATTCTCGAAAAGCTCGGCGAAGGCGGCATGGGTGTTGTCTACAAGGCCGAAGACACTCGCCTGGGCCGTCACGTCGCCTTGAAATTCCTGCCCCAGGAGCTGGCCCAGGACAGCCTGAAGCTGGAACGCTTCCAACGCGAGGCGCGCTCCGCTTCGGCCCTCAACCACCCGCACATCTGCACGATCTACCAGTTGGGCGAGGACGATGGCCGGCTTTTCATCGCCATGGAACTGCTCGAAGGTATGACTCTCGGTGAGCAACTGCAGGGCAAGCCCGTTCGGATCGCAGAATTACTCGATCTGGCCACGCAGATCGCCGATGCCCTGGACGCGGCTCACACCAAGGGAATCGTCCACCGCGACATCAAGCCGGCCAACATTTTCGTGACGCCCCGCGGGCAGGCCAAGATACTGGACTTCGGCCTGGCCAAACTCGAGGCACTGCAGTCCAAAATACCCGGCGCTTCAGTAGCCGATACGATCGCCTCCAACCAGAATCTCACCAACCCCGGGACCTCCGTTGGAACCGTCGCCTACATGTCCCCGGAGCAGGCTCGCGGCGAAGACCTGGACGGGCGGTCCGATATTTTTTCCTTCGGTATCGTACTGTATGAAATGGCCAGTGGAACGATGCCCTTCAAAGGCAGCACGTCGGCCGTCACGTTTGACGCGATCTTGAACAAAACCCCGGCGCCCCTGACGCGAATCAATCAGCAGCTGCCGGCTGAACTGGAACGGATCGTATCCAAGGCGCTCGAGAAGGATCGGGAGTGGCGCTACCAGTCGGCCCGGGAGTTGCTTGTCGCTTTGCGCCGCCTCAAGCGGGATTTGGATTCGGGGGGATTCTCCGCTCAGACATCCAAGTCGGAACCTGTCGAGCAGCAGCAGCGGAGCCTGGCCGTGCTCCCCTTTGCCAACATGAGCGGCGACAGTGATAACGAATACTTCAGCGATGGACTGACCGAAGAACTGATCACGGGTCTGTCGCGCCTGACCGGAATTCGAATCGTCGCCGGTACGACATCGATGCAGTACAAGGGGACCAAGAAGGATCTCACTACGATCGGTCGAGAGTTGAAGGCACGCTATCTGTTGAAGGGCAGTGTCAGAAAATTCCAGGAAAACCTCCGCATCACCGCGCAACTGATGGATGTGGAAACCGACGCGCAGTTGTGGGCTGAAACTTATAAAGGCACTTTGGCGGATATCTTTGATATCCAGGAGCAGGTTTCCCGGCAGATCGTCGATGCGTTGACGCTCAAGTTGACGCCCAGCGAGAAAGTTGTCCTGACCAAGCGCTCGACCCTCAATGCCGAAGCTTTTGACTGTGCCCTTCGAGCCCGGAACTTTCTGTACCGGATGACCAAAAACAGCGTCGAGTTCAGCATCCAGCTGTTCGAGAAGGCCATCCAGTTGGATCCCCGCTACGCGGGCGCGTACGCCGGGCTGGCCGAAGCCTATGCCTTTTTGTTCCGCTACTTCGATCGCAACGGTGTGTGGCTCGAAAAGGCGATTGAGTCCGGCCTGAAGGCCCTGATGTACGATCCGACGCTGTCGGAGGCGTACGCGGCGCTCGGGTTGGCCTATTTCAATAAGGGTTCGCACGATGAGGCTCTGGCGGCAAGCCGCAAAGCCATCGAACTGGACCCGGACAATTACACCGGTTACTGGATTCTCGGCCGGATTTATCACACCACGGATCGCGATCAGGAGGCGACCGAGGTTTTCCGCCGGGCGATCGAACTCAATCCCGACTTTTATTCAGCCTACAGTGATCTGCACCTGGCTTGGGTAGCTCTGGGAGATAAAACCAGGGCCGAAGAGCTGCTGCACGAGAGCGAGCGGATGTTTCCTCGATATTTGTCCCAACATCCGGATGACGCACGCGGGCATATGTTCTACGCGATTGCTCTGGCCCATCTTGGCAAGACCGCCGAAGCCAAGATCGAAGCCGCCAAAGCGCTCCATCTCAGCCCGACAGATTCGCTGATGCTGTACAACGCAGCCTGCTTTTATGCTCAGCTGGGGGACAAGCGACTGGCCATCGACGCACTCAAGCAGGCCGTGGCGGCCGGCTACCACGACTACCAGTGGCTGAAACGCGACAGCGACCTGGACGCACTGCGCCAGGAACCGGAATTCATCGAACTGATCCAGGGGAAATAAGAAGTGGCGCCACCGACGAAGTACGATGGACGAAGGACGAAGGTCGAGTTACGGGTTACGGCTTACGCTGAGATTCATGTAAATTCGTCCTTTGTCCTCTGTCGTTCGTCCTTCGTAACTCGCAACTCGTAGAACTAGTGGCCTGTAACATCTGAATTGGTACCAACAATATTGGTCCGCCTCCGCGGGCGGGATGGGAAAACTGGGGCCGATTTTTGACCGGCTTCACCACAGAGACACAGAGAACACAGAGGAACACAGGGAAAAGCGGGCTTACGAGCCTTATGAACTTCGATCGCAGCACCGATGACTGCCTCAGTAAGTTCGTTGAGATGCATACTTTGAATTACGGACAACCGGTCGTTTGTACGAAAGTTTTTCTCTGTGTTTTCTCTATGTCCTCTGTGTCTCTGTGGTGAAGCCGTTTTTCACTGCACCGCTGAGCGTCACTAGGATCAATGTTGTTGGTATCAATTCAGATGTTACAGTCCACTAGAGGCTATCATTCGCGCCGTTGATCGCTTTATCCAATGTGTGAAGCGCGGGCGCTACCAGGGCAATCAACGGCCGAAGGCTTCGCGCAGCACCTGGAGACTCTTGGGAACGGCGGTTACCGGATCCTCTTTACCTTCCATTTCCAGCGATACGTATCCGCCGAATCCGGCATTGCGCAGAATACGCGCCACGCGGGCGTAGTCCAAATCGAGCGTGTACCATTCGCCCCCGCCATAATACGTCTTGGCCTGGACGATGGTCGCAAAGGGGGCCAGCAGTTCCATCTGCGGATACGGATCGCCGACATAGTTGCCAGTGTCCATATTGATGCCGAGCCAGGGAGAATCGATCGCCTTGTACAAGCGGATGACGTTTTCCGGACGGGTCGTAAAGCCCCAGTGGTTTTCCAGCGCCATGACCACGCCGGCACGCTCGGCGTGGGGCAGGCACTGCTCGATCGACTGGCGACACCAACCGAACGCATCCTCATCGGTATAGCCCGGCAGCGGCGGCTCATTGCCGCCCGCCTTCATCAAATCGTCAAACGACGGAATCGTACCCCAGCGGCCTGAATTGATCCGGATACAGGGTATTCCCAGTTGTGCCGCCAAATCAATGCAGTGACGTGTGTGGTCGACCGCCTTCTTGCGTTCCGCTTCGTCTGGCGACACGAAGTCCTGGTGAATCGAAAGAAGGATCAGATCCAGGCCGCTGGCAAAGGCCATGCGCTTGAGCTTGTTCATGTAGCCGGTGGTTTCGTCGGCCATCTGCCGGTGGAGGATTTCCACGCCGTCAAATCCGAGGCGGGCCGCTTCGGTGATGACTTTCTCGATGGGAACTCTTTCGCCGCGGAAATGCCAGTAGGAATAGCTCGAAACACCCAGTCGGATCGGCCTGGCCGGCACCGCGCTGCCGAGCAACGTCTCGCCCCAAACCGCCGCGCCCCCCAGCGTTGCGGCAAGCTGAACGAAGCGGCGACGTTCTGCATTCATAAAGAGTCTCGGTGCTAATGGCCCAGCGAAAAAGGGCTCTCGAAGCGAACGGCAAAACCGTAGGTGTCTTCCGACACTTGCTCGACTCGCAATACAGTTCCAATTGCGGTCTGGGAGTCGCCGTCGCCGCCTACCGGCAGCCAGAGAACAAACTGATCTCCGATCTCGCAGGACGAATCCGATAGTGCGTACGTGCCCCCGCCACTCACGTTCTTGGTGATGATTTTTCGATCCAGTTCCAAGCCGTCGGTACCGATCAACCGGGCCGTGCCCTCAATGGCTAGATCCAGTCGCCAAGAGCCGCGCTTGTCCTTGATCGCTTGATCCCACATAGGCAAACTCCTGAAGTCTTCGGTGGTGGCTGGAATCTACGCCTCCTGAAGAATACTGTCAATGCGGCGAGTCTTATTTCGGAACCAACCATGTCCCGGCTACCCGGTCGTGCAGGCCGCGTTCCGGCCGCATCACAGCCCACACTGCGCCCACCAAAAAACACACCAGGACAGCCAGGCCGAGCCACTGCGCCCCCGGGGCCGTATCGAAGGAAAATCGGGGGACATTGATCCGAAAATTGCGCACGAAAAACACCGACTGTTTCCTCCGCCAGGCGGGATCTTGGACGGCCGGCGCGGCTGCGCTGGCTGAGTGGAAGGCGGACAGACCAGGAGTCCTGGGACGCGTATGAGGCAATCGATGGCAAGCCGCTGCCCGAGGTGCTTTCTGAGCGCCAGTCATGGAGCGTAGTTCGCTACTGGCTGTTGGACCTGGCCGAAGAACTGCACGAGGCCGTGCAGGATCGCACACTTCCGGAGGCGCCTCAACTCGAGCAGATCTGGATCACCCCTGACGGGAGTGCAAAGCTGGTCGACTTGCAGACTTGGCCTGGGGCGCATTCAAACGTGACGCTGGACTCTTCGGGCGTTCAGGGATTCCTGTATGAGACGGTCAGTGCCGCGAAGTTTTCCGGTCCGCTGCCTGCCGCTGCGTGGTCGTTTATCGCGCAGCTTCGCGACCGTTCTTTTCCCGATACCCAATCGCTTGTCGATGCATTTCGAAGAGTTGCCACTTGCGAAGCGTCGGTTTCGCGCCGAAGGCGTTTCGCTCACGTGGCCTGCTGCGCCGCGCTGCCGGTTTTCCTCGGAGCGTCGACGTTCGGGATAGGCCTGGTAATCAGGCCGGGGATAACAAAGTATCCCGAGATTATTCCGTTACGCGCATACATGGGCGAGCTGGGCAAACTGGAGCAGCAGAGCAGCAAGGGTTCTAAGCAAGCGGGGCTGCAGCGTGACGCGCTGGAACTTACCATCGCGCAGCGTTTCCGGCCCGTTGTCGCCGACACCGTGCAGTGGTCCAGCCTCTATGCGCGGGTCACGGTCAACGAGGCTTTTCGCAAACGTGTTGAGGAACTCGTCAGCCGCCGCCAAACCGCCGCGGCGGCGGATCTGGACAAGGCGAAGCAAGTTCTCGGACCGATTCTGGCAGACGTTGAGCGGCGATCAGGCAGGCGGCCTGCATCGCTTTTCAGGTTCCTCGTGATTCCGGCTTTGATGGCGCTGGCCGCCGTGGGAGCGCTGGCGGTGATCTCAGCGTTCGTGGGCCGCGGCGGTCTGCTTCTGCGTCTGTTCGGCATCGCCGTCGTCACTCGGGACGGTACGCCGATTTCGCGGTTGCGGGCTGTTTGGAGAACATGTACCAACTCAATCCAGACGTTTCGACGCAGCCTCTCGTCGTGCCCAACGAGGACCTCGCTGCCTTCCGCCTTTCTGAGGGCGCCGATAACCGAATAGGGACCGACCCGGGCTCCGACTTCTTCGCGAGCCTGGGGCCCGCGAACTGCCTTCTGGATGGGCCGGAAGCTCAACAGTACTTTCGACACGACGCGAGTGCGGCTGATCAGTTCGTGAATGCCGGCAAAGCCATTGCTGCGCCGCGCCGTCACAAACAACAAAGCACCGCGTATCCACAGGGTGCTCTCGATCACCGACCGTTGACTCTCTGACCATTGTATTGCCCGAAAGACAACTAGCTGAAGAAGGGTCGCCGGCGCCACAGAGACCGCCGCACGAAGCAAGGCCCGCGGCACGCCAGGCACACTCCGATCAGGCCCGATGACCCGCAGGCGGCAAGCCAGCTTGCCCACCGAAGCGCCCCAGCGACCCTCCAACACACCGTAGTAGACGCAGGTGACGAGAGTCCCTCCGAGCACGAGAGGTATCGAACGCGACGGATGTCGAAAGTCAATGTTCAGGAAGATCATCCACGGCAGGATGACGGCGCTCGTGATCATCGCATCGATGAAGCCTGCAAGGAAACGCACCGCCAGGTTGGCAGGCAACACCGCTGCGGAACCCAACGGAAGGAGTTTGTCCCGCAGATCGCCATAGCTTGAGAATCGTTTCGATCGGTCCTTTTCCAGACAACGCAGAACCACAGCGGCCAATTCCGCCGGGAGTCCCGGTCGAAGTTTGGCGGGGCTTTCCGGCACCTGTTGAATGATGGCCGAAACCAGTTTGATCGCATTGGACGCCTCAAACGGAGGCCTTCCGCAGAGCAGGTAGTAAAGAGTCGCCCCCACCGAATAGATGTCACTGCGAACATCCAGCGGATCTCCGCGAGGTTGTTCGGGTGAAGCGAACGCGGGGGTTCCGATAAACGAGCCGGCCATTGTCAACTGCGTTTCGGCGCGGGCCTCCGTGGAAATTGATAATCCGAAGTCCCCGATCTTGGCGGTTCCATTTGTATCGATAAAACAGTTAGCTGGCTTGATATCCCGGTGTAGAATGCCGGCCGCCTCGGCGGCTCGCAGCCCAGCGATGATCTGCAGAATGATGTCGACTGCCTCGGCCGCTCCAACGGGTCCCTGCTCGACCCGTTCCTTGAGCGTCCCTCCCTTGACCAACTCCATGGCGATCACCGGAGTGCCTTGGAGTTCTTCGGTTCCAAAGATGTAGACGCTGTTGGGATGGCTGATCGAAGCCGCCAGTCGCCCCTCGCGCAGAAAACGCTCGATGTCGCGAGGGGTGCCAAGCGACTTGTTCAGAATCTTCAGCGCAACATGGCGGCCGCTTTCCTGGTCCTCCGCTTCATAGACTTCCCCCATTCCTCCTCGGCCCAGACAGCGGACAATACGGTACGGGCCGATCTGCTGGCCGGAAGAAAAGGATACCGCTCCGGGTGAACGATCCTCGGCGGAGGAAAACAGATCCTGAGTGCGCGTGGGAGACGAGGAGACTTCCAGACGCGCCTCCGAACCGATGCGTTGGGGTTTGTTTCCTTCGTTCTCAGTCATCGGGCTCCAACAGGCTCCAGGGGTCAGGGGTCAGGCCCCAGGCTTCAGGGGTCAGGCTTCAAGCTTCAGGGGTCAGGGAATAGCGAATCGCGGAAAAAAAGATGATCATTCGATCAAGGGCCAAATCGACAGTCAACCCTCAATCCGCAATTCCCTGACCCCTGACCCCTGAAGCCTAACCCCTGCTTTTAACCGTGAATTTTCCGGAAATTGGCCAGGCAACGTTCCGCCGTTTCAAACGGTGGATAATCGCTCCCTTCCTGCTCGATCAAGTAGAACTCGATGCCTCCCTTGGCTTCGGCTGCCGCGAAGATCTCCTTCCACTTCGCCGCGCCCTCGCCAAGTAAGACCCTGTACCCCTTGCCGGGCTCGGGTGACCACTCCTTCAGGTGGATGGAATTGATTCGTCCGGGATTCTGTTCAATCCACGCCACCGGATCGGAACCCGCTTCGATGCAGGTGCCGATATCGAGCTGCAGCATCACGCTCTTGTCTGTGTTTTTTGCGAGGACTTCGATCGGGCGAACGCCGTCAATCGGCCTGAATTCCACCTGATGGTTGTGAAAGCCGGCCCGCATTCCGGCGGTCTTGAACTTGTCCGCGCCCGCGTTCAGCTTCTCGGCCACCGTCTTCCACCCGTCCAGGCCTTCCACGCGCCCGGCACCGGCCATGACAATGTACTTGCAGCCCAAAATCGAATTCAGCTCGATGGCCTTGTCGAGATTCTCGGGCGCAAAAGAATTCGCGCCATTGTGCGTCGACAGGCAGGTAATGCCGAGACTGTCGAGAAGCTTGCGAACCTCTTTGGTCTGGTCGGCCGTCCACGAGAAGTACGGTGAGTAGAACTCCACGTTCTGGTAGCCCATCTTGGCCACAGCCCTTACCGTGCCTGTCAGGTCGTCTCTGAGTTGGTCACGTACCGAGTAAAGTTCGAGGCCTACCGGTATGGACTTGCGCGGCGCCAAAAGCGGCGCCAGCACAGGCGCCATCGCCACACTGGAAATGAACGATCGTCTAGTGATCATAGTTGGACTCCTACCAATGAATTCGGAAAAACCAGCTCGACTCTAACGCTTGAGTGCAAGGATTTCAACCCTTTGAAAATTGGCTTCACCGCAGAGCAGGCTTCAGGCTTCAGGCTCC
>JBPCNK010000058.1:0-4560 GCA_051001345.1 Acidobacteriota bacterium
CCGCTCTTCCATCTCTGACGTCTCCTTCCAGGCCATCCGGGTACCTCCTCGAGATATCCATATTGCCTGCAAAAAGTGTCAACGATGTTGCTGGGTCGAAGTGTAAACGATGTTCCTGGGTTGTACCTGTCGGCGCCCTACCCCTAACCCCTAACTCTGACCCCTGACCCCTGCGATATAATCGAAACTGGTGACTACTCGCGACTCGCGACCCGCGACTCGCGACTTTTTTGAATCTATTCCCGGCCTGAATTCGTTGATGATTTGACAAGTTGGAAAGCGAGGAGAAGCGAAATGGGCATTATGGATTTTATCCGCGGCGAACTGATCGAGATTATCGAGTGGACCGACGATTCGCGCGACACGTTGTCATTCCGGTTTCCCGATAGCGACAAGGAAATCAAGCGCGGCGCTCAGCTGATCGTCCGCGAATCGCAGACCGCGCAGTTTGTCTATCTGGGCGAATTCGGCGACACGTTCGGGCCGGGCAAACACACGCTGACAACCGACAACATCCCGGTGCTGACAACCCTCAAGTCCTGGAAGTACGGTTTTGAAACTCCGTTCAAGGCCGACGTCTACTTCCTCAATACGCGCCTGTTTACCGGCAACAAGTGGGGCACTTCCAATCCCGTGATGATGCGCGACGCCGATTTTGGAATCGTGCGCGTGCGCGCCTTTGGAACCTACGACTTTCGAATCATCAATCCGCGCTTGTTTCTCAAGGAAGTCGCCGGCTCCGACCACAACTTCCGAGTCGATGAGTTGGCCGACACGATGCGCTCGCGCATCGTCAGCATCTTCAGCGACGCGCTGGCCACGGCCAAGATCCCGGTGCTGGATGTCGCCACCCGCTACCAGGAGGTCGGCGAAGCGTTGCTGCCGCTGATCAATCCGGTCATGCAAGCCAAGTATGGGATCGAGACGACGTCCTACATTGTCGAGAACGTCTCGGTTCCGCCCGAGGTCGAGCAGGCCATCGACAAGCGTTCCAGCATCGCGGCCGTCGGGAACCTGAACGACTACGTGAAGTTTCAGATGGCGCAGGGCATGGAGAAAGGCGGCAGCGTCGGATCGATGGCCACCGAGATGGCCGTCGGACTGGCCATGGCCCAGCAGATGATGCAGCAGCAGGGTGGGATCGCCGGCGCTTCGGCGCCGGCCGGTGCTCCTGCGGCCGCCGCTCTTCCCGAGTTGCTCAGTCCGGCCGATGTGGCGCGCATACTGGGCGTCAGCGAGTCGGATGTATTGACGAGCCTGGAATCCGGCGACTTGAAGTCGAAAAAAATCGGTGCGTCCTACCGCGTCACACGAACGGCACTGGATGAGTTTCTGAGGAACTGATCGATGGCCGAAGTCACGGCCCTCGGAAAATTCAGTTGCCCGTCGTGCGGTGGCGAAGCGCATTGGAATCCAGCGCGCAAGGCGCTGGTGTGCCCGTTCTGTGGAACGGTGGCGCCCGGCGAACTCCAGGCCGATGGCAGCGCCGTCCGCGAAAACGATCTGGCGGCGGCGCTGCGCAGCATCCCCGATGACCAGCGCGGGTGGCAGACCGAGAAACGGTCGGTGCGCTGCCGCAGTTGCGATGCGATTTCGGTCTTCAGCCCCGAGCGGGTCGCGCAACGCTGTGATTTCTGCGGATCCTCCGAGCTGGTTCCTTACGAAGAAATCAAAGCGCCGCTGAAGCCCGAAAGCCTGCTCCCCTTTCGGGTCACTGAATCCACGGTTCGCGAGACGATACGCAAGTGGTATGGGAGTCGCTGGTTTGCTCCCGACGCGCTGAAAAAGTCGGCACTGACCGACACGATACACGGCCTGTACCTGCCGTACTGGACGTTTGACGCCAAGGTCTTCTGTGAGTGGACCGCCGAGGCGGGCTATTACTACTACACCACGGAGAGCTATCGTGACTCGCAAGGCCGCAGCCGCACGCGTCAGGTCCGGCACACCCGCTGGGAACCGAGTTCCGGCGCGCTTGAACACTTCTTTGATGACGAGCTGGTGCCGGCCTCCAAAGGCGTTTCGGCGCCGCTTCTGCGCAAGACCGAACCCTTCCCGACGGCCGATCTGGTTCCTTACGATCCCGGCTATGTCTCCGGCTGGGTGGTCGAGCATTATCAGATCGATCTGGTAGCAGCGGCTCAGCGCTCGCGTGAGATCATGGAAGAAAAGGCGCTCGCGTTGTGCGCCGAACAGGTGCCCGGCGATACCCACCGCAATCTGAATGTCGATAGCCGCTACTCCGACCAGACCTTCAAACACGTTCTGCTGCCGGTCTGGCTGCTGAGCTACAACTTTGGATCGAAAGTTTTCCAGGTTCTGGTCAACGGCTATACGGGGACAATTGCTGGCGATCATCCCCTCAGCTGGATTAAGATCACGCTGGCGGTGATCGTGGCCCTGATCGTGGTGTTGATCTTTGTCGCTTTGGGCGGGGACGTCAGTTGATGACCGAGTCACCCACAAGGACCGAGCCGCGCGCGTAAGCCGGTATTATTCATAAAAGGTATTCACCACAGAGACACAGAGGACACAGAGATTCACAGAGAAAGACAAATAGGGGTGAAACTTTTCTCAGTTTTTTTTCAGTTAAGGAATAGATACTGTGATCGTGCAGAGAAACACAGAGGGGACGCAGATTGGTTTTCTCTGTGTCCTCTGTGTCTCTGTGGTGAATGCACTTGTGAATAATCCTGGCAAGCGAGCGGGCAATTTGTGAGCGACCAGTTGGAAAAGCCGACCACGTCCACGAGCACGATTATTTTTTGAAGATTTCGAGGTGCCTCATGAGCGCTCCGGTATCCCGTCGAACTTTCCTGAAGACCACGGCGGCGGTTGGCACAGTTCTGACCGCGTATAGTTTTCCGACACCGTTCGCATCACGCGCACAACGGACCATCGGCGCCAACGACAAGATCCGGGTCGGATTTATCGGCTTTGGCAGCCGTGCTCGCCAGACCGGAGCCGCATTCCTGATGCAGCCCGACGTTTCGCCGGTAGTTGTGTGTGACTGTCACCGCGGTCATGCCGAACGGGCCGCCCGCGCGATGGGAAGCAATGTTGAAGTCTGCACCGACTTCCGCCGGTTACTGGACCGCAAGGATATAGACGCTGTTTCGATTTCAACTCCGGATCACTGGCACGTCCTGCCGGCGATCATGGCCTGTCAGGCCGGCAAAGACGTGTACGTTGAAAAGCCGCTGTCGCGGACCGTAGAGGAAGGCCGCGCGCTGGTCAAGGCTGCCCGCTTTTATCAGCGCATAGTGCAAGCCGGAACGCAGTGCCGCAGCGCTGCCCACTTCGATCGAGCGCGCGACGTCATTGGGTCCGGCCAGCTGGGACGCATCCACCGGGCCAGCGCCTGGATTGCCAGCAACTGGGGCCCTGACGGGATCGGCACACCGGCCGATTCGGCTCCCCCCGAGGGACTGGATTGGGAAATGTGGCAGGGTCCGGCCGCGCGGCATCCGTATAACGTCAGCCGCTTCGAGCGCTTTCGGCAGTTCTGGGACTATGCCGGGGGAACGGCGACCGACCGCGGCGTCCATCTGCTCGACATCGTTCTGATGTGCCTGGGCGTCGAATCGCCGACGAGCGTCGTGTCGACGGGCGGACGCTATGTCTACAAAGACAACGCGAACACGCCGGACACGCAGGAGATCTTGTACGAGGTGCAGCGATCCGGGCAGCCTCTCCTGATGACGTGGGACCACCGGGAAGCCAATAGCCGCCCGACGATCGAAGGAAAGGGACTGGGTATGGCGTTCTATGGATCTCAAGGGACGCTTGTGGCTGACTACCGCGGTTTTGCAGTGTATCCGGAAGGGAAGCGCGAGCCGGCGCTTCAGGAGTCGGGGGATCTCGATGATGGCAAGCACGTCCGCAATTTTCTGGACTGCATGCGATCGCGCCAGCGTCCCGTGGCCGATGTCGAGCTGTGCCATCGTTCGACGGTCGTCACGCTGATCGGAAACATCGCGTTTCGTCTGGGCCGGAAGCTGCGCTGGGACGGCGCGCGCGAGCAATTCATCGATGACCGCGAAGCCAATCGGATGCTGCTGGCCAAGTACACCAAGCCGTGGAAATTGCCGAAGATTTAGCCGTTCAAGTGGCAAGTGATTAGTGGCAGGAATACAAGGAAGACCGCACATCGGATGCGGAGAGGAATGACGTGCACCCCAGGAGTGCGACCTGGGACTCTAATCTTTCGCCCCTGCGGGGCTCGTATTACCGACGAATCCGGAACCCAGGGCGTAAGAACGTGTGAAAAAATCGAAACCACCCGATTTCTTTCGCCCCTCTGGGGCTCACGGAGGCGGCGAACCCTAAACCCAGAGCTCACGCCCTGGGCTCTATTATTTGCCCCCCTCGGGGGCACGTCATTCGCTCTCCGCATCGGAGCGGTGAGAACCATTGGGCCGTCGCAGGAGTCGAAACGAAAGTCGCCCCGCATCGGAGCGGTGAGAACCATTGGGCCGTCGCAGGAGTCGAAACGAAAGTCGCCCCGCATCGGAGCGGTGAGAACCGCTGGGGCGTCGCAGGAGTCGAAAAGAAAGTCCC
>JBPCNK010000059.1:0-22385 GCA_051001345.1 Acidobacteriota bacterium
GAAACCGATACGCGCGTGACGCACTGTCCCGGTTCCAATCTGAAGCTCGCGTCGGGAATCGCCGACATTACGCGCTACGGCAAGGAGGGGATCAGCGTTTCGCTGGGCGCCGACGGGGCAGCCTGTAATAACAATTTGGACATGTTCCAGGAAATGAAACTGGCTGGGTTGCTGCAGAAGTATCTGCACGGTCCGGCTGCCTTGCCGGCCCGCGACATTTTCCGGATGGCCACCATCGAGGGCGCCCGCGCGCTGCACTGCGGTGCGGAATCAGGGAGCATAGAAAGGGGCAAGCGGGCCGACCTTGTGCTGTTTGATCCGCGCCGGCTTGCTCAATGGCCCTGTCAAGATGTGTACTCGGTGCTGGTGTATGCAGCAGGCCGGGAAAGCGTCCGTCATGTTCTGGTCGATGGAGAGATCCTGGTTTCCAACGGAGAACTGGTCGGCCAGGATGAAGAGGAAATCCTCAAAAAATCTCAGGAGGCGTTACTCAAGCTGATACCGCGCGCGGAGAAGTATGGGTTTTGAACCAGGCTCCAGGCTCCAGGCTTCAGAGTTCAGGGCCACGAGCGCACCTCCGTGACCCCCATCACATCAACCCCGCCCGCCAACTGCTAGACTAGGCTGTCGTCCGGAGAGTCGCATTGGAGAGGTCCGATAAACATATGAGTATTCGTATTCGAAGTCTGGCAGTCCTTTGGCTGCTTGTTATGTCGACGGCTGTTTTGTTTGGCCGCTCCGACGTCATTCACTTCAAAGGAGTCCTGCTGCGCGTCGAGTCCGGCGCCAGCCCCAAGATTGTCGTTCGGGTTGCGACCGCAGAGTTGTCCCTGGCGGTAAGCTCCGACACGGTTATTGAAGCCTCCGGCAATCGTCACCTGACGCTGGCCGATTTATCGGCCGGGCAGTTTCTTGAGCTGGAGGTCGCCTTCACCACCGACGGATTGTTCGTCAAGAAGATCGAATTGGAAAAGGATCCGGAGAATCACTTCCGAGTGGACGGCTTGATCGACGCAGTGGAGAAAGTATCTGACGAGACCAAATTGACCGTCATCGGCATTGCGTTCTGGCTGAATGCCGAGACAAGCATCCACGGCGTGGGCCGCGATGCGAAGAATCTGACGGCTTCGGACCTAAAGCCGGGCGACCGGGTCGACGTACAGGGAGTCCAAGAAGGCAGCCGGCTGGTTGCGCGCCGCCTGACGATCGGATTTCCCAAGGCCGAAGACCATCCGATCCGGTTTGAGGGCCTGATCGAGAAAATCTCCACAGACGGCAAGACACTTGATCTGAAGGTGGGCGATGCCGGCCGCGCCGTGGTTCATCTGACACCCGAGACGAAAGTCGTCGGCACACCGAAAGTGGGCCTGCTGGCTCAGGTCACCGGATTTCTGGAATCCGACCTGAGCGTTACGGCCGTCTCCGTGCGGGTCGATGCCAACGGCAACGGCAAGGTCGACGACGACAAAGATGAGAAGCGTCCCGAGCCTTACCGCGTCGAGATTACGCTGGCGCCGGGCTCTTCGAGTTCAGCTGCGCGCGGTTCTGCGTCGGTGATGTCCAATCCGTCCGGCGAGACGTTCAGCGTCAAGGCCGAACATTTGGAAAAACGAGTGAGCTACCAGATCGTCGTAACTTCGACGGGCGGGGCGCACACGTTTTCGGCGGAATCGAACGGCGGCGGACATCTCAGTTTTAGCGCGAAGTCTCCGTGGCCGTCGACGCTGGTTTCGGTCAAGAGCTTCAAGAAAGTCGAAATAGTTCGGCTGGGAGTTGTTGTTCTCAGCGGGACGTTCTAGTTCGAACCGCAAACGATAGTGAGCGGAGGCGTGGGCCTGCGTTAGCCGTTACGACAGCGCCCACCGGCGCCGCTCACTTCGTTGGCGGATTGGAAACTTCCGCAATCCGAACGACTAGATCCAACTCGGCGAAGGTCGAATCCTGGATCTCAAACCGCAGCATCCGGACTTCGACCGAATACGGCCCAATAACAGCACGTCGGAAGTAGACCTTGTCCCCATCCTGGTCTGGATCAGAATAATCCGAGGCGCGAAGTTCGACAGGACTGTCCAGGAACTGTTGGGGTTTGCGGCCAGCCGGGTCCTGTGAAAGGACGAGACGATAGGCCGCCACACCGGCCACGGCTGATCTTTCGGGGCGACCTTCGACGTGCAGATACAGCGCCTCGTTCAGCTGGATCGATTTTTTGCGGCTTTCGGATTCGCCGTCGAGTTCCAGATAAACCATCCACGGAGAACCCGGCGCGGTTTGATCGCGCGTTACAGTCACACGGCGCCGAAGCGCCTCACTTCCCCCAGAGCGCCGACGCTCCTCGCGATCGGCAAGCGTCAGCAGGTAGCGCGACACCGCGTCGATCTCCTCGTGGTCGAGCAACTCGCCGAAACTGGGCATCGGCCCGGTGCCCCGGCTGATAATCACTGCGAGACGCTGGAGGTTAGCCGTCTGACGCCAGCGCCGGCTCGTAAAATCCGGGACCGCTCCGCCGTCTCCTTTTCCCGACGAGCCATGGCACATCGCGCAGTTCTTAAGATAGATAGCCTCACTGTTTCTTTGCGGCACAGCCCCTTGGCCCATGCCCAAATCGCTTATCCCAACGCAAATTAAGGTGGCGATTAATGTGATATTTTTCTTCATTCGTGTCGTGGCCGTCATCGAATAACCCGTACCCTTCCGGGTACGGCCCTGACATCGGTGGCGCCACTGGCAACTGGCCACTGGCAACTGCTGGCGACCGGCGACCGGCGACTGGCGACTAATCAGCGCGCTGGCGCAATGCGTTGCGCGCGATCCGGGTCACAAAGAGCGTCGCCGCAATTGTTGCCGCCAACCCGAAGCCCCAAAACCAATACTGTTGCGTCGTCGTTTCCGCCTTGCCGGAGACGACAGAGGCAGCCGCGCGGCCGGCAAATCCAATGTAGGTGTAGACGAAAATCACCGGCAGCATGCCGATCCACGTCGCCAGCAAGTACGGCCAGAAACCCACCGCCGTCAATCCGTAGAAATAGTTCTGCAGGTTGTAGGGAAAGGCCGGACTGAGCCGCGTCAGCAAGACGATTTTCCACCCCTCACGGTCGACGGCCTTGTCGATGGCTCGAAACTTCTTGTTCGATTCCGTCCAGCGTTCGACGCGTTGCCGCGCCAAATAGCGTCCTACCAGGAAAGCGGCCGCAGCCCCCAGCGTCGCGCCCACCGAAACGACCATCACGCCTTTGACAACACCGAAGATGGCGCCGGCGCCGATTGTGAGAACCGCGGCGGGCGCCAAAGTGACGGCCGCCAGAATGTAAACGAGGATGAAGACGACAACGCCGATCCAGCCCAATCCGGCGATCCATTCGACAAAGCGGGCGAGCCACGCGGCGATGGGCAGCAGGCGAAACAAAACGACCATAAGCGCAACGCCGAGCGCAGCTGCGCCGATTTGCAGAGTTGCTCGCCCTTTCACCAGAGCATTCATGCTATCAGTCGCCAAAAACGCTGAATTTTGATCCTCGTTCTTCGGACAATTAGAAAATGGCCCACAACAAAGTAGCGCGGATTAACACGGATTAAGCGGATTAGGCGGCTTGGGTATGAGTTGAACTCATCAGCAAGTAATCCGTGTAATCCGCGCTAAGGCGCAAGTACGATACCGCCCACACTTTTATTGGAACGCCGTTCGCCATGAATCCTGGGACTCACCACCCTAGCTGAAGAGGACGCAGCCTTGGGAGGCGCCGCCTGTGGCAGTGCCGTACCCGGGAGGGTACGGGTAGTCGATGACGGCCGCGAGCACGTGCACGAGCACGTCAACGCGCACGATCACGTACTGACCCCTGACTCCTGAAGCCTGACCCCTTTTTTCATGGGAGCCCGCGCCACTCAACTAATTCGCTGTCGCTGTCAACAATTGACGTAACACAAACTGGAGTATCCCGCCGTGTTGAAAGTACAGGACTTCCTGTGGAGTGTCGATGCGGACAGTCGCCGTGAAAGTCCGCAGCCCGCCGGCGGACGCCTTGATCTCGATTGTACAAGTTTGCAGAGGCGTGATTTGCCCGGAGAGGCCGCGGATGGAAACCAATTCGTCACCGTTCAATTGGAGCGTCCGGCGATCCTCTCCGGCCTGGAATTGCAGCGGCAGTATACCCATTCCCACCAGGTTGCTGCGGTGGATTCGCTCGAAGCTTTCGGCGATGACAGCCCGAACGCCCAGCAGCAGCGTCCCCTTGGCGGCCCAGTCGCGCGACGAGCCGGTTCCATATTCATGCCCGGCCAACACTACCAGCGGTACGCCGGCGGCCTTGTAGCGAACCGATGCATCGTAGATTGTCAGGATTTCCTCGCCCGGAAAGTAACGTGTCCAGCCGCCTTCAGTGCCCGGCGCTAGTTGGTTGCGCAACCGGATATTGGCAAAGGTTCCGCGAACCATCACTTCGTGATTGCCGCGGCGCGCCCCATAAGAGTTGAAGTCCCCGGGATCGACGCCCTGTTCGATCAGATATCGGCCCGCCGGGCTGCTGGTGGCGATCGATCCTGCCGGAGAAATGTGATCGGTTGTGACCGAATCTCCCAGAATAGCCAGAATGCGCGCGTTTTCGATATCGCGCGGTGGCGATGGCTTAGCCGTCATCCCGTCAAAGAAACTGGGCTTCTTGATATAGGTCGATGAATCGTCCCATTGGAAGCGCTTTCCCTCCGGAATCGACAGCGAATTCCAGATGGCGTCGCCGGCAAACACGTCGGCATAACGCTTGTGAAACATCGAGCGCTGGATGGCCTGACCCATAACGCGCGAAATCTCGTCTTCGCCCGGCCAAATGTCCCGCAGGTAAACGGGCTGGCCGTTCCGGTCGTTTCCAATCGGTTCGCTGGTCAGGTCGATGTCCATTCTGCCGGCCAGCGCGTAAGCGACAACCAGCGGCGGCGATGCCAGATAGTTGAAACGGCAATGGGGATTGATGCGTCCCTCGAAATTGCGATTGCCGCTGAGCACCGAGGCCACGACCAATTTGTGATGTTCGACGGCGTGCGCAATTTCGTCGGGCAACGGCCCGCTGTTGCCGATGCACGTCGTGCATCCATATCCCACCAGGTTGAAACGCAGGGCCTCCAACGGTTTCATTAATCCTGAGGCCTCCAGGTAGTCGGTGACGACCTGCGAGCCCGGCGCAAGGCTGGTCTTGACCCAGGGCTGGCTGCGAAGACCGCGCCCGACCGCCTTCTGGGCCAGCAGGCCCGCGGCGATCATGACGGAAGGATTGGACGTGTTGGTGCAACTGGTGATGGCGGCGATGACGACGGCGCCATGACCGATCTGAAAGCGGGCGCCGGCATACTCGATGTCTGCGGATTCTTCTTCGGAGCCAGGCTCCAGGATGGCTGTCGGCGGAGAGGAAGGCGAACCTCCTTCTTCCATCCACCGAACGACCGAACGAGTGCGCAGCGTGCCGAGATTTCCTTCCAGGGCCTGGCTGAGCGCAACCTCGAACATCTCTTTGGAATGCGCCAGAGGGACGCGATCCTGCGGGCGCTTGGGGCCGGCCAGGCAAGGCTCGACAGTTGACAGGTCGAGCTCGATGGTGTCGCTGAAAATCGGATCGGGCGAATCGGATCGATGGAACAGGCCCTGGGCCTTTGAGTAGGCTTCTACCAGTTGGACCCGTTTTTCGTCACGGCCCGTGAACCGAAGGTACGCGAGGGTCTCGTCGTCGACCGGGAAAAACGCGATCGTGGCGCCATACTCGGGCGACATATTGGCCAGCGTGGCGCGGTCGGCCAGCTTCAGATTGGAAAGCCCCGGGCCGTAAAACTCCACAAATTTCCCGACCACGCCCTTTTTGCGCAGCATTTCGGTGACGGTCAAAACCAGGTCGGTTGCGGTCGTTCCCGTCGGCAGCGCGCCGGCCAGCCGGAATCCCACGACATCGGGAACGAGCATGGAAACAGGTTGGCCCAGCATGGCTGCTTCGGCTTCGATTCCGCCTACGCCCCAGCCTACCACCCCCAACCCGTTGATCATCGTCGTGTGCGAGTCGGTACCGACAAGCGTATCCGGATAGGCGCGCAGCGCTCCCGAATCCTCCGACGAGAAAACGACGCAGGCCAGATACTCGAGATTAATCTGGTGGACGATCCCGGTATCGGGTGGCACAACTCGAAAATTGTCGAAGGCGTTCTGGCCCCAGCGCAGGAAGGCATAGCGTTCGCGGTTGCGCTGGTTTTCCAGTTCCGCATTGTAGCGAAACGCCTCACCCGTTCCGAAGCGATCGACCTGTACCGAATGATCGATGACCAGGTCGGCGGGCTGCAGGGGATTGATCCGCGCCGGATCGCCGCCCAGCTCCGCGATCGTATTGCGCATGGCCGCCAGATCGACGACGGCCGGGACACCCGTGAAATCCTGCAGCAGAACGCGGGCGGGCCGAAAAGCGATTTCCTCTTTGGGAGGAGTGGCCGGATTCCAGCGAGCCAGCCGTTCAACGTCGTCTCTGCCGACGGAAAGCCCGTCCTGATTGCGCAGCAGGTTCTCGAGCAGAATTTTCAGGGAAATCGGCATGCGCGACAAATCGACGTCGAGCGTGGCCGCCAGCCGGTCCAGGCTGAAAATCTCGTAACTGTTTCCGCCGACATCCAGACGGTCACGGGTGTTGAATGAATCCGCCATTTCGGCGAAATGATAACACAGTGCCGATCCGTATGCCGGAGGCCGTATGCCGCCGAGTATTCCAGACGGATGCGGCATACGGCATACGGCACACGGCATACGGTCTCTGCCCTGTGCGCTCTTCCTTCAACGTTCAAACCAGATTCCCATCGCCGTCAAATCTCATCGGCTCGGCCGATGAAACCACTTCGATATCGCCGCGCGCTCCCAGCAACTGGGCAACGCTCTCGGAAACTTCCAGATCGACGAGATCAAGCGTGCTGCCTATTCTTGCCACGGCCAGACCATTGGGGCGGCTCGGCAGGGAACTGATGGCCATCTCAAGGGCTTCACTGTCGGACGGACACACCACAGGCAGCTTCATGTTGGCCGGCGTACGAGCCGTCAGGGCGTTGATCGTCGATTTCTTCCAGTCGATTTTTTCGGCCAGCCGTCGCGTCGTAAAATCAGCCATGCCGACACCCAAGGCATTCCCTTCGGTTTCATCGGTCAAATCGCGGACGATGATCCGATGGATCGCCGGAGCGTCGGAAAAGACCGGCTGCCCGAGGATGTAGCCGTGGACGCCACGGCCGGTGATGTTGGGATCCATTCCGGTTCCGCTGATGTTTTTCCCCATCCGGTCGACGATCAGAACGTCGATGGGATCGATCGGCAGCCGCGGCATCAGCCTCCGGGCTTTGACCAGCAACGCTGCATCCTGGGTGATGAGCGTCTCGGGCGCCAGGATTTCAATATAGGCTGTCTGGTGGTAGGCATTCTCGACCAGGCCCACGCCGCAGAGAACTTTGCCTGTCCCCAGGACCATTTGGACGCCGGCGCGAAAAACCGTGTCGTATCCATGGATGGCTGCTTGGGAGTGATATTCGCTGGCGCCTTCGCGCTTGCCGAATCCCACCGACAGCATCTTGACGATGCCGCTTTCATTTTGACCCCGGTAGTCGGTGTGAGGCTTGACACGGTTGATGGCGATGATCGCATCGGCGTTTAGAGCTTCGCGGCTGAAATGAACGGCGATGCCTTCGGGTGTCGATCCGAGCAGGACTGATTCCATGGAAGCGTTGACGGGAGCCTCCATTGCCTCGGCGCTGATTCCGTAATGGGCCAGCAGCGAAGTCTGTCCTTCGGGAGTTGCGCCGCCGTGGCTTCCCATGGCCGGAACGATAAAGGGCTGGGCGCCGGCCCGGACCAGGGCCTGACAAACGGCGCGCGTGACCTCGGCGATGCCGGTAATACCGCGGCTTCCGGCGGCTACGGCCACGCGGGCCTTTGGTTTGAGCCGCGACAAGATGCCGGACGCTTCGAGCCGTTGGCGGACGGTCGCTCCGACATCATCGATAGAGTTGGAATCAAAGCGCTGCCGAATCCGGACCATCTTAGGGAGGGAAGTCACGGCAGCCATAATAACAGGTGGCGGCGCCGGCTTCCAGCCGGTGGCTTTTGATTCAGGCAGACCTGATTAGCAGGAGGTGGCGCCGGCCGCCAGGCCGGTGGCTTTTCTTGTGATGAGGCTGACCTGTCAGTTGCGCCGACAAGCCAACGGTCAGGCAAACATCAAACGTCCTTTTGGTGCTGGAACAGGACGGCCCAGATCCCTTGCCGTTTCGATCCATTCTCGGATCACGACTTCAACATTCGCCAGAGCCTCGGCATACGAGCTCCCATCTGCGGCGCAGCCGGGCAACTCCGGCACCTCCGCGATGAAGGACTGGTCCTCTGCGCTCCAGTAGATTATGAGTTCGTACTTGTATTCAGTCTTCATTGTCTGGCCTCGCAAGTCTATAGTTTAGAACCACTCGCCGAACCTGTTTGACCTGATACGGTTTGGCTTTCGCTTCTTTTGGCTGTAGGTTTAGGATTTCTTGTACGCCTTCTCTTGCAAAAATGTGGTGAAACGGGCGCACCATTCAGTGCCGCGAAGCCAACCCGCCCAATCGCTCGCGAGAGACGTCCACGCAGCGGCCGGTGAGTTCGAGTTTGGCCGAGGAATCTCATAACTGCTCGAACCAAGGATTGAACAGTGGAACGCCTGTAGCCGCGACATCGTCGGTGTTGCGTGTTACCAGGATCAGGTTGTGATGCAAGGCCGTAGCTGCCAGTAACCCATCAATGACCGGCAGTGATAACTTTGCGGCCGCGATTTTGGCGGCAATTCGGCCCCAGCGGTCCGCAACGACCTGGTCGATAAGCAGAATACGACTTGCGAAGCGCGTTGCCAAGTCACTGTCAAGCCATGCTTCCAGCGCAACACGGCGGGAAACATCCCGAAGAGAAGCAATCCCTTTGCGGATTTCGCCCAGAGTGAGAACACTCAGGTAAAGCAGACTCTCGTCGGTCGCGCCAATCCAAGCTTTCACCCGAGGCTCCGGCCTGGGTTTAACCAACTCGGAGATTACGTTGGTATCAAGCAGAAAACCGCTCACAGATCGACCTTCCGGCCGTAATCCGGACTGCGGTCAAAATCGATCTTTACTTTGGCGAGAGGCGACTGGGCGAAAAACTCGACCAAGCTCAGCGGCTGACGGGAGCGCGCCGACAATCGCTCAAACTCCGCCGCGGGCAGGATCACGACAGCGTCTTTATCCTGCCGGGTGACCCATTGCGGCCCCTCCGAGAGCGCCCGCCGAAACACTTCACTGAATCGGGCCTTGGCCGTCTGAAGCTGCCAGCGGGTCGGCGGCGCTACTGCACGCTTAGTGTGTGTCGAACGTTTCTTCATAGTTGATCTGCGTTTTGTGGCCACTGACACTCCTTTCTGACTAGTCCGACTAGACTAAATTCTAGGCTTACACCGGCGAAAGCGCAAGATCGAAAGGATTCGTCGCACCCAGGCTCAGCCGTGGGCCGCGACTTTCCCACTGTGGTACTGCCATCGCCGGTCATGGGTCGGTCCTTCCCAGCCATCCAAACGTAGCGCCGCGAACGTCAGCGCCGCGACCGTCAGCGCCGCGAACGAAGAGAGCGGTGACCGTCGAAATTTCGCCACCTGTGTCAATGTCATCGCCTCGCCCTCTGCGAGGAACTGAGGAGAGGGGGCGGCGAGCCCAGAAACCATACCTGTGTCAATGTCATCGCCTCGCCCTCTGCGAGAGCATGAAAAGGAAGTTGATCATTCATCGCGCCGTTTTCGGCGCCGTAATGTCGGCGAAACGCCCTTGGAGCCCACGCTTCCAGCGCGCCCCGGCGCGGCAAAAGCCGCGCAAGACGCATGCGCTCCCCAGGAGCGACCATCGGCTCTGGATTCTTGTCTACTGACCGCGGACTTGCCAATCGGCTGAGAACTTGACATAAATTTTCCACAGGGTGGCTGCGATACTGCCCGCCCGAAGATTGCGGAGGCCCATGGGGCTACGCGGACTTTCTGGAGGCGATCGGCAATCCAGAACACGAGCGCCACGAAGAATTCGTGGAGTGGGTCGGCGGCCGCCACCCAACACCGGGCCGCGCGCGTAAGCGAGCGGGCAATCTCGGCGCACCTTCACGTTGTTGACGACCTCGCCACCGACCAGGGATTGAACAGCTGCACCCCTGTCGCTGCGGCACCTTCGGTGTGGCGCGTTACCAAAATAAGGTTGTGCTGCAAGGCTGTAGCCGCCAGCAACCCGTCAATGACCGGCAGCGAAGATTTTGCGGCCGCTACTTTAGCGGCGAGCCGGCCCCAGCGGTCCGCAATGATCGGATCGATAACCAGAATGCGGCTTGCGAAGCGCACGGAGCAGGAACCCGCTCACAGATCGACCCTCCGGCTGTAATCCGGCCTGCGCTCAAAGTCAATCTTTACCCTGGCAAGAGGCGACTGGGCGAAGAACTCAACCAGGCTTACAGGCTGGCGCTCAAACTCTTCTGCGGGCAGGATAACAACGGCCTCTTTGTTCTGGCGGGTAACCCATTGTGGCCCTTCCGAACGTGCCCGGCGAAAGACCTCACTGAATTGGGCCTTGGCCGTCTGAAGCTGCCAGCGCGTCTTGGGCGGCGCTCCCCGTGCAGCTCGTACCGAACGCTTTTTCGCAGTTGACGTGCGTTTTGTCGTCAGAGCACTCCTTCTGACTAGTCCGACTAGATTGAAGTGTGAGCTGCGACCGTCGAAAACGCAAGATTACTGTCTGCCCATTTTCTGAAGAGCCGGCCCGGCCGGCCGGCCGGCCGAGTTACATCTGGTCCTTTCATTCAACGCACCGTGTTCATCTGTGTTCATTGCAACTTCTTGACAGAAGCGCCCAGGCAGGAATACTGTGCAATAAGTTTCATCCCGGCCGAGGCAATTAGATGCGCAACGGACAATTGATACGTCAGTGGAAAATCCTGTCCTTTTTAACCGTCCGCGCGGGCATGACCTATCAGCAAATGCTTTCGGCGCTTAAGCCCGATGACATCATATCGCTTCGCACATTGCAGAGAGACTTGACAGCGCTGGAAATGGCAGGCTTTCCGCTGCAAAGTGAGCT
Source organism: Acidobacteriota bacterium (assembly GCA_051001345.1). Classification (GTDB taxonomy): domain Bacteria; phylum Acidobacteriota; class UBA6911; order JACQSX01; family JBPCNK01; genus JBPCNK01. The sequence goes on from JBPCNK010000059.1 coordinate 11,113, forward strand.
TCGTGACAAAGAAGTCTTTTGGTGGCTCTCGCTGCCGCATGGGTTGCTTTTTCCGATGGAGCTGAGCGAATTGATTGCTCTCTATTCTGCAACGCTAGCTGCTCGGGTCCAAGGATTACCGGAAGCCGGCGGGCTTTCAGCCATTGCCAGCAAACTTTCGGCCGGTCTGCCAGGAAAAACCCGGAAGTTCTTCGAAGTCGCTCAACGAGCCTTGATGTTCATAGGGCCCAGGCAGCTGGCCGCCGCCGCGAAGATCGGCAGATTATCGGAACGGATTACACGATGCGCCGTCGAGTCGAAGACAGTCGAGATGCTTTACGACTCTTTGAATAGCGGGCGGCGCGCGTGGCGGCGAGTCGACCCGTATGCGGTCGTCTTGACGCCGTCGGCGAGTTATCTATTGGGCTACTGTCAGCGCAGCAAAGAGTTCAGAGTGTTTCACTTGGGACGGATTCAAGACCTGCGCGAATCCGATCAGCCTTTTGTCAGAACAGACATTTCAGTCGAACAATTCTTTCGAGATAGCTTTGAGATTTGGCATGGCAAGCCTGAACCAGTGTCCATACGGTTCACGGGAAAATCCGCGGTACTGGCATCGGAAAGGTGCTGGCACGATTCGCAAACTCTCAAGAAAGTGACCCAGGGCGTTCAACTCGAACTCTTTGTCCATCCGGGCAAAGATCTGCAGCGCTGGATCCTGGGTTTTGGCGGGGAGGCTGAAGTATTAGAACCGGAGCTGCTGCGGCGCCAGATTTCAGAAGAGCATGGTCGCGCGGCTGAGAGCTATGCAGTACGCCGGCCACAAAAGAAGCCTCCCTTGAGTGTGACCGAGCCCAAGTCGGCCAAGACCGGCGAGACCGGATAAAAAAACTCCGATGCACGACCTGAGGTGTCGCGGATGACTGAGAAGATCGCCGATGTGGGAGTTTCGGGCACTCCGGTTTTCGGCTTGGCCTAAGAACAACCCAATGTCGCCAAGCACCAGATTACAGTTCTGGAATTTGGGCGCGTAGTTTTTGTTCATGAGGCGGTCAGGGTCATGGAGTTCGACGAGTTTTTCAAGAAGGCTATGGGGACGAACCCCTATGCATACCAAACGCGTCTGGCAACCGAAGATAGCCTTCCCGAATTGGTTGATATTCCAACAGGTCTCGGCAAGACGGCCGCAGTTGTTTTGGCATGGCTTTGGCGTAGACGATTTCATGAGAAACCGTCGATTCGTTTCGCAACTCCCCGCCGGCTTGTCTACTGTCTTCCCATGCGGGTCCTCGTCGAGCAGACGCACAACCAGGCAATCTGCTGGCTGGACAAACTCGGTATGCTGGCGGGCGAAATCGAATGCGACGATCCCGCGGCCGGCAATCCTCGGATATATCGACCCGAACGCAAGTGCGATCCTGCTGGGTGGGCCAGCAAGAAGGGGATCGATGGTCCTCCCATCGCCGTTCATCTCCTGATGGGCGGCGAAGAGCGCACCGATTGGGCGCTCTGGCCCGAGCGCGACGCCATTCTGATCGGCACCCAGGACATGCTGCTGTCGCGCGCGCTCAACCGCGGTTACGCCGCCAGCCGCGCGCGCTGGCCGATGGAGTTTGGCCTGTTAAACAACGATTGTCTGTGGGTCTTCGACGAAGTACAACTCATGGGCAGCGGACTGGCGACTACTGCGCAATTGAACGCCTTTAGAAATGGCGGGAAAGCCGCCTCTGGATTTGGAACTGTCGGGCGTTGTCAATGTCTGTGGATGAGTGCGACGGCGGAGCCAGGATGGCTCGATACGGTCGACCACCAGGTTCGTGACGATCGCTATCTCACGCTGTCGCAAGAGGAAAAGGATCCGCCCGAAGATATTGATACCACCTCGCCGTTGGCGGGGTTATCCCGCCGCATCCACGCGACGAAAATGCTGCGCAAAGCAAACAGCGTCTGGGACAAGAAGCCGACGGCACTCGCTCAGGAGATCTTGGACGACCACATCCGCGTGACTCAGAACTCCGGCAATCCGGCGCTGTCGCTTGTCGTCGTGAACGTTGTGGATCGAGCGTTAGCACTTTACGAGGCTGTCGCGGGCCTACTAAAGCCACCGAAGAAAGCGAAGAAGGCAGCCGCGGCGCCGGCTTCGGACGCTGCGTCGGAGCCCGCGACGATTCTCCTGCACTCGCGATTTCGCATGCCCGACCGGAGGCGGCTAGTGGACAAGCTGCTGCTAGCCCAAAGTGTGATCGACGCCCGACTGCAGACGCAGACCGCGCCGCAACCGGCCGACCCGGAGTTCGCCGCCTTCGCCGCGCAGGTAGCCCAACACGGCGTCATCGTGATCTCGACCCAGGTGGTGGAGGCCGGCGTGGACATCTCGGCCAGGATCCTGTTCGCCGAACTGGCGCCGTGGGCTTCGCTCGTCCAGCGATTTGGTCGATGCAATCGTCGAGGAGAATACGACGCGGCGGACGTACGCTGGATCGAAATCGGCGCCGAAGATCCAAAGGCGGCGTTGCCGTACGACAAAGACGAATTGGACGAAGCCCGCCGGCATTTGCAGGCATTGGACGGCAAGTCCGTGGGGCCGAGGAAGCTGACACGCTACCGCGAATCCGCCGGCATCGCCTTGCCGTATCGTCCGCTTCACGTGATTCGTCGCAAAGACGTGGTCGAGCTGTTCGACACGACCCCGGACTTGGCGGGCAATGACCTGGATATCTCGCGCTACATCCGCGAGGCCGACGAACATGACGTGCAAGTTTTCTGGCGCGCCCTGCCCGATGACCTGCGGCCGGCCAAGCAGACACCGGCCGCCCGACCGGAGGAACTGTGCCCGGTTCCCGTGGGCAAGTTACGAGAGTTTTTGGAGAACAATAAGGGCCGGATCTGGCGGTGGAATTTTCTCGATAGCCAATGGGAAAAGGCTATGCGCGAGCATGTGTACCCTGGGCAAATGTTTCTGATCGCATGCGATGTCGGCGGCTATTCCGACGTGGCCGGCTGGCAAGGAGAACTCAAAGATTTCGTGTCGGAGATCCCAATTGTAGCGGCTGCGCCCGATGGTATGAACCGGGAACCCTTGAGTCAAATCGGCGTCTGGCAGGGTATCGACGCACATACGGATGAAGTGTACGACGAGCTGGAAGAAATTCTCGCCGCCTTTCCGGATGATATACCGCGAGAGACTTTGCTGCTGGCAGCCCGCTGGCATGATCGGGGCAAAGCACATCCTTGCTTTCAGGCGTTGATCAAAGCGGAGCGCCGCTCAGCAATAGCGGCCCGAAGCGTTGTGAGTGCATTCGTGGCAAAGGCACCGAAGGACTGCTGGCGGCAGGACCGGATCAAACCGCTCTCCAGTCGAGTAGACGGAAACGACGATCTGCGACGCAGACACTTCCGGCACGAGCTGGCGTCCGCCCTGGCGGTTCTGCAATTGGATCCGGGAGAAATCCCCGAAGCGGCGCGCGATCTGGCAGTGTACTTGGTCGCGGCTCACCACGGGAAAGTCCGGCTTTCTATTCGCTCCCTGCCCGATGAGTTTCGTCCGCCGGAGGAGGGCCGGCTCTTCGCGCGCGGCATCTGGCACGACGATACGATGCCTCCCACCGATTTGGGTGCTGGCGTGACTGCACCCGAAGCAAAACTTAATCTCGATCCCATGCAGCTTGGTAAGAGCAAGAACGGCCAGCCATCGTGGGTAGAACGGATGCTAAAGCTGCGCGACCGCCTCGGCATTTACCGGCTGGCTTTCTTGGAAGCCCTGCTCCGTGCCGCCGACTGCCGAGCCAGCATCAAAGCCGACGCGCAGCGGAGAACGAACAATGGCTGAGCAGTACGAGACTCCACTGCACGGCTGCACCCCGGAGCCGCTGATGAGCTACCTCAAGGCCCTCGGAATTTTGCGGCTCGTGTCAGAAGATCACGAGCACGGCGACCCGGCGGCGCGGGGAGCGTGGCGTGATGGCATCTTCACGTTGCGTTGCACTCTTGATGACCATGCTTTGGCGGAATTCTTTCTTAAGCATTATCAGCCGACACCTATCGTGGCTCCTTGGAATGGCGGCTGCGGTTTCTACAAAAAGTGGGATCCAGAAAAGCAAGCCTTCAAGAACCGCGAGTCTGTCGAATATGTGGAACGAATTGCCAATTCGACCCACCTGCGACTTGAACCATATAGACGCCAGATTTTCGCAGCCAAGCAGGCGCTGGCGCATTTGGCCAAGCCAGTCGATGTAGACGCGGAGATTCGCGGCAAGAGCCGGGACGAGCGGAAAAAGATTCTCGACGCGATGTTGCTCTTTGAAGTCAACGGAGAAGCGATGAACTTGGGCAAGGCGGAGAAGGACGATTTCCTGGCCGCCGTTCGGTCCACGGTCGTCGGCGAGGATGCACTGCTGTGGCTGGATGCTGCAATGGTCTTGCTGACCGGCGAAAAGAAGAATCGGACCGAGGCCCCGCTTTTGGGAAGCGGCGGCAACGTCGGGAACTCGGATTTCTCCGCGATGTTCTTGCAGACTCTAGCCGAGATTCTTCCGCTGGCGGTTGATCAATCGCCCCCAGAGCAGTCGGCTGCATTTCTGTCGGCAGCGTTGTTCGGCTCCCCAACGGCTGATCTGCGGCATTTCAGCATTGGCCAATTTGATCCCGGGTTGGCGGGAGGAGCCAATGCGACGCAGGGGATGGAAGGCAAGCCAATACTCAATCCATGGAACTATGTGCTGATGCTCGAAGGGTCTTTGCTCTTGGGCGGCGCGGTGACTCGGAGGTTGCGAGCGTCACGAGCAACGGGGGTCTTCCCATTCGTCGTTCGGAGTTCTTCAGTCGGCTATGGTTCAGCAGGCGGTGGCAATACGCGTGGTGAGATGTGGCTTCCTTTGTGGCCGCAATTTGCGACGACCGCCGAGATCGGCAGCCTGTTGAGCGAAGGCCGCGCTGAAATTGGCGCCAGACGCGCCACAACCGGAGTTACATTTGCGCGAGCGGTTGCATCGCTGGGAGTAGACCGGGGCGTGGACAGCTTCGTGCGCTACGAGTTTCAAGAGCGGCTCGGGCAGTCTTATCTCGCCACTCCATTGGGCAGGTTCCAAGTGCGAGCGCAGCCGGACGCAGATCTGTTGAAGGAGGCTGACCCGTGGCTAGACCGATTTCGCATGCTGGCTGGAGCGGACAACTCGCCGCCTCGCTTTGCTGGCGCCATGCGCCGGATCGACCGCAGCATTTTCGACTTCTGCCGTTACGGTGGCGCGACTGGTTTCGCAGACATACTTTGTTCCCTCGGCGCCGCCGAACGTGAGCTGGCGTTGCTGGCAGGGAAGAGTTCGGGCGATAAAGATTTGCCCAGGATTCCACCGATCAGCCGGCTGTCTCCTAACTGGATTCGAGCGGCATGCGACGGCAGTTCGGAATTCGAACTTGCCTTGTCACTGGCTGGCCTGCACGATCGCGGCCCCAAGCCCAAGATCGAATCTCTGCGGAGCAACTTAGAGTCCGTAGTAGCGTTCAATGGGCGGTGGGATTGGGCGGACAAGAATCGTGCCGTCGTCTGGAATAGTGCTGATTTGTCGGCCAACATGGCCGCTGTGCTCGTACGACGCGTGATGGACGGTGCCAGAGCGGGATGCGAAGATTTGCCAGTCGCGCCAAACCGTACGGCTTCGTTGACCGCGATCTCACTCTTTCTGGCCGGTCAGGTAGATGATCGACGGATCGAAGAATTGCTCTGGGGACTCGTGGCCATCGACCATCGCAAAAAGTACCCGGACCTGCCGCGCTACGCCGCTGCGCCCGTTCCACTCCCGCGCGTGTACGCATTGGTGAAGCTGTTGTTCTTGCACCGCCCCACCCTGCTTCGTACCGGCCGCGCTGGCGAGACCGTGGCGGAATTCGCGCGAAACCACACCGACGGAATTCGGATCTTGCACGAGCCCGAGCTGATACCGCTCTTGCGTGCCGGTCGTTTGCAGGAAGCCTGTTCATTGGCGATGCGGCGACTCCGGTCGAGCGGCCTCGTCCCGATGCCTCATCGCCGATCCGGCGGGAATCCTCGCGACGATGATTGGGACGATCAGCTCGGCATCGACGGCCTCCGCCTTGCTGCCGCGCTGCTCTTTCCCATAGATTCCCACACGCTGACTCAACTCATCCGTCTAGTTACCCGGCCATCCGCGGAGATGACCGCTGCTAATCCCTAATCTAAACTATAACTAAGAAAGGAAGCCGCTTCGATGACCCTCGATTACGCCAAACTGATGAACATTCCTCGGCTGCTGATGGAGGCTCCGTTGCGACCTCTCCAAGGCAGCCGCTTTCAACCGACAGGTTTCCCGGTCCTCGTTGCGGCACGCTACACTCTCGCTGACGGCACTGACATGTTGCTGGTCGAGTCGGCTCAGTCCGTGGCGAACCGCATGGAGTTGGCCTGCTGGGATGAAGCGAATGACGACCTCCTGCCCGACCTGAAAGGCTTGCCATACATCCGCGTAAACCGGCCCAACGGGACGATGCTTACGAACTCGGTTCTGGAAGCGCATCGGATCAACTCGCCGTACATCCTTGAAGGAGCGGACAGGAGCGTCTTCAGCCGCATCAAAACTGACGCGGCAGGTCTGGAAACAGGACCAATCAAATTGTCTGACCTTGCAAAGCTCGTCTTTAAGTTCGATGCGGGCGCCGTTCTGCACGGCGTTTTTATCTCGAAGAGCGACCTGGCGGGAGGGCGACTGCGTCTCACACGAGCGCTTTCGGGCTTCATCGAAGCTCGTGATGTGCGCATTGCCGAAAGTGGCGGTGTGAAGAACGATCGAGTCAATCCTGGGAAAGGCGATGAAGGGCAAACGTCGAAAGAGGGCTTTGGGAATGTCCCCTATCATCGGACGGAGTTCACCGGTTTGGTCACGGCATTCTTCAATCTAGACCTAAGTCTTCTGCGAGCGTACCGCCTCGGCGATGCGGCGGAGCATCTGTTGATCGCGCTGGCTTTGTTCAAGATTCAGCGCTTTCTCTCGACCGGCCTGCGGCTGCGAACCGCGTGTGACTTGGCGAATGAAGCGCTGCGAGTTACCAATGTGGGCGGGTTCGTTCTACCAGACGAACCCCGATTACTGGCTGAGTGCAGAGCCGGCATCGATAAATGCAAAGAGTTGTTCGCCGATCCGTCAGTGACTCTAGTGGAGTGGTCGATCGAAGCGAAGAAGAAAGGCAAGGCATGATTGCCATCGCACTGAAGTTTCCCTCCGGTCGATTTCATTCGACCCCTTGGGGACGTCACGTCAACGAAAGCAACCCGGAATGGCCGCCATCACCGTGGCGATTGTTGCGCGCTTTCGTGGCCACGTGGAAAAGCAAGCTGGATGGCGAGGCCGGTCCGGACACCGACACGGTGAAATCACTGCTGGAAGCGCTCGCGTCACCGCCACAGTTCGCGTTGCCGCCTGCCACGACAGGCCATTCCCGGCATTACATGCCGTGGATGAAGGGTGAAAAGACGCTCGTTTTCGACGGTTTTGTCGCCTTGGATCGTAACGCGGAGTTGATGATTTGCTGGCCGGAGGTAACGCTCACACAGCAACAATACCAAGTCCTCGATGCCTTGGTTACAAATCTAGCTTTCCTCGGCCGAGCCGAATCGTGGTGCCTGGCAAGACTGCTGCCCGGTTCCGAGGCCAATGCCTGCGGCAGTCGAATCAACTGTCCGCCCCTGAATGGCCGCGGCAACTCGAGGGCTGGGGAGCCAGTCCGCGTTTTGTGCGCCGACCCTAACACCGCCTTTGCCAATGACCACACACCCAAGGGCAAGCAGACCACAGGGAACGGAAAGACCAGGAAGTTCCTCATGACGCCGCTCTACGATCCCGACTGGCACCTGTGCATGGAAACGCTCGAACTACACGACAAGAAATGGTCCGATCCCCCGGGCTCGCGGTGGGTGACCTATGCGCGGCCGGCTGATTGCTTAAAGATCGAACCGCGGATGATATCCACTCGTCCGACACCGCAAGTAACTGTCGCCCGCTACGCTATCGACGGGCCGGTCTTGCCGCTCGTGCAGGAGACGCTGCCTCTGGCGGAGAAAATGCGGGCGGCGTTGATGGGCACGTACCGCCGGATTATGCAGCACGAGATTTACGGACGAAACATTCCAGAGAATGCTCAGCGTTCCGTGTCACCGGTGTTTTCGGGCAAGGACGAGGTGCGGAGGCCACTGCTTGGACATGGTCACGCGTTCTATTTGCCGACTGACGAAGATGCCGACGGACGCTTAGACCACATAACCGTGGTCGCTGAAACGGGGTTCGGTCCACATGAAATCAAAGCATTGGACCGGCTGCGTCGGCTTCGCTTCGGCGATGGAGAAGCGCTCAATCTGCTCCTGGTCGGCTTGGGGCGAGTGTCGGATTTCCGAGCACTGCCGCTGCGCGAGTCTGCCGTGTGGATCTCGGCGACGCCATTTCTGGTCACGCGACATGCGAAGAAAAATGGCGTCAAGCGAGACCGACCCGAAGCGCTCGGTCCGCAGAATGAACGGGCGTTCGTCGAACTCGTCCTGCGCGAGGAATTGAGCCGACTGCGCGAGCGCCGTCCGGAAATTCCGGAGCCTGTCTCGATCGAGCCGCTAATTGATACTCAGGGAACGTTTCGCATTCCCATCAGGGATTCTGCCAGAACGATCCGTCCGATCCAGTTCAAGCGCTTCCGTCAGAAGCGCGGCGACGACGGTGGCCGCCGCCCGGCAGGAGCCCTCCGCATCACTTTCTCGCGCGCCGTTCGCGGACCGATCTGCCTCGGCCATTCATCGCACTTTGGGCTGGGGCTGTTTGTGCCAGAAGGATAAGCTTGGCGCGAGGTCCGGAGGAACATGCGAACCAGCTATCTCGTCTGTTACGACATTTGCGACGATAAACGTCTTCGAAAAGTGTTCAAGACGATGCGCAATTATGGTGACCATCTGCAGTATTCGGTTTTCGAGTGTCAATTGACGCCTTCCGATTTGGTCAGGTGCCGGACAGATCTGGCCGAACTCATTCACTACGGCGAGGACCAAGTCCTGTTTGTCAGCCTGGGTCCGGCCGAAGGGAGAGGAGACCGCGTGATCACTGCAATGGGCAAACCGTATTTTCAGATCGACAGTCCCTGCATCGTCGTCTAGCCGATGCGAGCACCTGACCTGCTACACGAGCCGCGACCGTCCGCCGAGCCGGATTACCTGCCGGCGCGCATGGTCAACGAGTTCGTTTACTGCCCCCGGCTCTTCTTCTACGAATGGGTTGAAGGCCTCTTCAGGGACAGCGCCGATACCGTGGAAGGCAGGGCCCAGCACAAGAGGGTCGACAACAAAGTCACCTCCTTGCCGGATTCCACCGAGTTGGCGAAAGAGCAGATTCACTCCCGCTCCGTCACGCTATCGAGCGAGCGCCATCGTGTCATCGCTCGGATGGACCTGCTCGAAGTCGCCGACGGCCTTGTTACTCCTGTCGACTATAAACATGGGCAGCCCAGAGAGACGGCGGAGGGCATCGAGCTGTGGCCCACCGACCGAATCCAGTTGGCCGTTCAAGGTCTGATCCTTCGGGAGAATGGATACCGCTGCGAAGAGGGCGTCGCCTACTACATCAAAACAAAGCAGCGCGTGCGCGTTCCGTGCGACGACAACTTGATGGATGAGGTGGTCCGGACGATCCAGCAGGCAAGGACCGTCGCGTATGCCGGGCGCCTGCCCCCTCCTTTGATCGATTCTCCGAAGTGCCCGGGTTGTTCGATGGTGGGCATTTGCCTTCCCGATGAGACCAACTCGCTGATTCGCGAAGAAGCGCCGTCGGCACGGCAACTTGTACTGTTTACCTCTCAAGAAGGAGATGATCCCGGACATCCCCCAGTCGAGGTGCGGCGGCTGATCACACCCAGGGATGATCTTCGCCCTCTCTACCTGAACACGCAGGGACTCCGCGTCGGTAAGTCAGGTGAGGTTCTGCAAGTCCGCGAACGAGACGAGCTCAAACAGGAGGTCCGCATCGGCGAGGTCTGCCAGCTCAACCTGATGGGCAACGTCCAGGTCTCGACGCAGGCGATCCAGGTCCTGTGCGAGGCAGGAGTTCCTGTCTGCTACTTTTCCCAGGGCGGATGGTTCTATGGAATCACGATGGGCATGAACACCAAAAACGTGTTTCTCAGGCGGGCACAGTTCCGATTCGCTGAGGAGGAGTGGTTCGCGCTGGCGCTGGCGCGCCGTCTTGTAACGGGCAAGATTAAGAATCAGAGAACCATGCTCCAGCGCAATCATGTGGAACCACGGGCTATGGTTCTGCGGGCGCTCAAATCGATGGCGGAGCGCGCTGAAGGGGCCAAAGATCTTGAAGAATTGCTCGGACTCGAAGGGAATGCGGCCCGCCTTTACTTCGGCGAATTTGCCGGGATGATCAAAGTTGAGCCAGATACGAACGAACCGCGCCAATTTCAGTTTGACTTCACTGCGCGAAACCGGCGTCCTCCGCGCGACGGGATCAACGCCCTGCTGTCTCTGGCCTATAGCCTGCTGGCGAAAGATTTGACGATCGCTTGCTATGCAGTCGGCTTCGATCCGTTTCTCGGCTATTATCACCAGCCGCGCTTCGGCCGGCCAGCCTTGGCTCTGGACCTGATGGAGCCGTTCCGGCCGTTGATCGCCGACTCCGCTGTGCTGAGTGCAATAAACACACGTATGGTCACTCCGAGGGATTTTCTTGCCGCAGGTCCGGCAGTTGCCCTGACCCCTTCGGGAAGAAAGAGTTTTTTCCGCGCTTATGAGCTTCGTATGGATACAATGGTCACGCACCCGCTCTTCGAATACCGAGTCAGCTACCGGCGGCTCTTGGAAATCCAGGCCCGGCTGTTGGGTCGTTCCCTGGAGGGAGAAATCGGCGAGTATCCGGTTTTCGTTACTCGCTGATAATTTGTTGATCGGGTCGCGAGAGGCCAGGTGATCGAGAATTCACGGGAGGCGCTCGTTGAAGCGCAAAAGGTTGACTGGCCAAGGAAATTGGAACGACAGAAGGGAACTGGCGCGCAGGAAGGGATGGCTCTACAGGTAACCGCTCGCAAACCTGGTCGTAGGTCTTTGACAATTGAACCACTTATCTGGCAAGCCGATTCCGCGATCAATTGATCGCGGCCCCATTGAAGCTAACGGACGGTTGTGGAGCCGCCGTCTGCGCGAAGTCATTCCGCGATCAGTTGATCGCGGCCCCATTGAAGCGTGTCGTACCGATTCAGACGGATCGAGTCGGACACGATTCCGCGATCAATTGATCGCGGCCCCATTG
>JBPCNK010000060.1:0-8477 GCA_051001345.1 Acidobacteriota bacterium
GCACCGCAGAGCGTCATTCCCTGACCCCTGAAGCCTGGAGCCTGAAGCCTGTAGTTAGCTGATCGAGTGCGACACCGAAGACGGCGCGCGCGATGGCATCGAGCTGCTCGGGCGTTCCGGTGAAGTGAAACGTGCGGTGGACGTGCCGCAGGTTCTGTGACGGCGCCAGAGCGGCTGCAGGCGACGAACTCTCCAGTTCATAGAATGCCCCGAACGACGGCCCGCCGGCTTCCTGCGGTCCGTCATTGTAGCTGTTGACGACGTCTCCGCCGTAGGGCTCCTTTTGATCTTCCCACATCGAGTTCACGTATCTTCTAGCGTCGGGTGGCAGCGTAAATTGCACGACAGTCAGAATTCGATGGGTCGCGTCGTAGCTGCCGGCGACCGATTTGGCGCGCTTGCGGGAAATCCCCAGCTTGCTGCGGTGTTTTCCATCGGCTCGGAACAGTAAATAGCCGTCGTGGACGGCCAGGCGATCGGCCGGGATCTTTCCGAAGTAAGCGTCGTTGACGATGGGTCCCAATGTCGCTTCGGGACCGGCGATGAAAGGGACGATGACGGTTGTGTCGGGGGACGACCGAAACATCCCCAGAATCCAGATACTGACCAGACCCGCTTCGCGCGTCCACGGAGCGGTCCCCGTGTTGGTGATCTGGTTGTCGCTGGCATAGGCGACCACTGAAACGCCGCTCGCAAGACGCAATCCGAGCAGGCGCTCCACTTCCGCATTCCCCTGCATCGAGATGACACGGTCGGTCTCCAGCGAAAAACGGGTGCCCGAGTGATTGGTCACCGACAGAGGTTGATGGAAGGCGATTTCGCGCTCGCTTTGGCGCGAGACGGGAAAGGCGCCCTCATTGAAGGCCGGGGGCGTAAACCAGTGAGCGATGTCGTAGGGATCGCCGGGTTTGAAAAACAGCGCAAACTGGCCGCCTTCAGGGCCCAGCCAGAATCGGTCGGCGCCGCCATAGTTGTTAAAGTGCAAATCCGTTTTGCCGGCGGCGATGAAGTTCCGATTGATCCAGCCCAGGCCGCGACCGGTCGGACCCTCCAGCGTAGCCGTCATAACGCGGCCCTGGTATTGCGGACACACTGCGATGCGGGATTGTCCGCCGGCGCCGGTTAGCTCGACAACGGAAGTGTGCTGCTTGAGAAAATCTATTTGAGCCTGGTAGCTGTCAGCATCGCCGCTGATGTTGGCAGCCGCCGGCGCAGTCTGGCCGCTGGACGCGGGCTCCGATGGCCGCGAGCATGCCGCAGCCAGCAGGATTGATCCACCAATCAGGAGTCGCTTCACCATGGATATCCTTTGCATTAATAGTGGACTGTAACACTTGAATTGATACCAACAACATTGATCCTAGTGACGCTCTGCGGTGCAGTGAAAGACGGCTTCACCACAGAGACACAGAGGACACAGAGGACACAGAGAAAAACTTCGTACCAACGACCGGCTGTCCGTAACTAAAAGTATGCATCTCAACGAACTTTCTGAGGCAGTCATCGGTGTTGCGATCGAGGTTCATAGGACCCGCAAGCCCGGTTTTCTTTGTGTTCCTCTGTGTCTTCTGTGCCTCTGTGGTGAAGCCGGTCAAAAATCGGCCCCAGTTTTACCATAGCCACCCGCGGAGGCGGGTCGCGGCTCGGTTAAGGTCGCGGTTCTGACCATGCTGACATTATAATAATGGTGAAATGATATTCGTCGTTCTTCTCGCTCTTTTTGCGTTTCAGGATGGGTCCGATTGTTTGACACTGGATCGCTACATGAGATCGATGCGGGAGATTCCGCTCGAGCAAGTGTCGTTGTATAAGCATCCCGAGCACACACCCGGCGGCCGAATCGAGGAACTGAATCTGAGTGCGCGGCCTGCTGTGATCGAACTTTCCGGCGCCGGCGAACAGCGACCGGAATGGTCCCTGCTATGTGTGCGGCGGGCCGACCTGGAAAACCATATCCTCTACCGTGTCAGCGTGCGCCAGCACAACAACGATGGACTAGCCTGTATCAGTTTTGACGAAGGCATGCCGCATGGGACGGTCTACCAGCAAGCCGCGCACAACCGCGCGCGCGAGATCACGCTGACCGGCTATTGGTTTTCCGACAAAAGGTGGAATCCACTGCCGCTGCAATCGGGTTTTTCCCAGGAATCCTTCCTGTTTGATTGTGGCGTTCGCGTCGGAAATCCTGCGTTGCTGGACCTGCTCGAGCGTGGCCAGCTGGAAGATGGGCAGGCGCTGTTGCCCGCATCGAGCCCCCTACGCGCCGCCGCGCAGTTTCGGGGCGACGTCGAAGTGCAACTGGGAAACACGCGCTATCTGGTTGGCCAAGCCGAGTCACTACCACGGAACCAGTGACTGGCCAACTGGTGAATTCAACTTATTTATCCACATCTTACTTTATGTCAGAAAGTACTTGCCACTTTTGAGGCGCCGCCCTAAAATAGAAGCTGCTATGACTTCCACCCGTCGCATCCAGACGTCCGAAAGCTTGCAGGGTCGCGCCACCGATAATCTCCGGTTCATCCGCGACACCATGGAGCGCGCGGCCGCCTTTACGGCCGTGCCCGGATGGGGTGGAGTCCTGATGGGAACGACGGCGCTCTTTGCGGCGTTCGTTGCGGCGCGTCAGCCCAGTGCAGCCGGCTGGCTGTCGATCTGGCTGGCCGAAGCCGCCCTGGCTTTTGCCATCGGAGTCATAGAGATGATTCGCAAAGCCCGCTATTTGCAGGTGCCGTTGCTGTACGGGCCTGGCCGCAAATTCGCTCTCGGCCTGCTGCCCCCTTTCGCCGCGGGTGGGCTGTTGACGTGGGCGCTTTATCGCGCGGGAAGCATCGCAGAGACTCCGGGAGTCTGGCTGCTGCTCTATGGCACGGGGGTTGTGTGCGGAGGCGCCTTTTCGGTCCGCGTGGTCCCTGCCATGGGACTGTGTTTCATGTCGCTGGGCGGCGTTGCGCTGCTGGGCCCGGCCGCCTGGGGAAACTGGCTGCTGGCGGCAGGTTTCGGCCTGGTCCAAATTGCTTTCGGTGTCGTGATCGTCAGGAGGTATGGTGGCTAAATCTACGTCGGCTCGCCCCGATCGCGCGCGCAAACGCCCGGCGCCTGAGACCGCGGCTGAAACACCCGTGCAACTGAACCGGCTTATTCACGAACGGCTGCGTCTGGGCATCGTCAGCGCTCTGGCCGTAAACGAATCACTGACCTTCAACGACTTGAAGCGCCTGATGCAGACCACCGACGGAAACCTGAGCGTTCACGCTCGCAAGCTGGAAGACGCGCACTACATCCACTGCAACAAATCCTTTGAGGGCCGCGTTCCACGCACCGAATACCGGCTGACGGCCATGGGCCGCCGAGCACTGGAGCGCTACCTCAACCACATGGAAGCCCTCATTCACGCGACGCGCCAAGGCTCATCGACGTAAGGCACCACGGCACTAAGCCTTCAAGAAAATTCCCTTCGCATACAGGATGGCCATCGGAACAAACAAAATCACGACAAAGCAGAGTGCATAAAGCAGCGAGGCGTTGATCGGAGACGCCAGCGGCGCAAAAAACGTTTCGTAGAGATACGTCTTGACGAAAACGGGCGGCCCTTCGCTTGCGGTGACCTTGAAGCTCACCAGCCCGCGCGCGATCAATCCCGCCAGGACATACACCAGAATGGAGTTTCGTCCGAAGATCGTAAACGGCAGCGCCCATTGCTTCCAGCCGCGGAGATCGACGATCCAGAGGCAGACGGCCAACCCTAGCGCCGCCAGACCCGCCGTGTAGAGCGTGTACGAACTGCTCCACAGGGCCTTGTTGATAGGAAAGACACGTCCCCACAGCCAGCCGGCCAGCACCAGTGCGGCGCCGGCGCCGGACAGGCCGATCAGTAGCTGACGGCTGCGCCGGCCCGAGCGGAGCCATTGACCGGCTAGAACTCCCAATAGCACGCTGGCGATGGCCGGCAACGTGCTAAGAATCCCCTCGGGATCCCAGGTCGGACGATACAGATGGCTATGCATCAATGCATTGTCAATGTAAGCCGCCAGATTTCCCTCGGGAGTCAGCACGCCGGCGCCGTAACCGGGAACAGGCGCCAGTGTCATCAGCGCCCAGTACCCCAGCAGCAAAGCCGCAATGGCAGCCAGTTGGCCGCGTCGATCGGTGAAAAGAAAGATCAATGCCGCGACCAGGTAGCAAACAGCGATGCGCTGCAGAACGCCTGGAATGCGGACGGTCGCAAACTTGAAGAAGGGGAACAACGCCAGCAGCATGCCGAAAGCAAAAATGATCAGGCTGCGGCGGAAGATACGCGCCACCAATGCGGCCCTGCCGGCGGCGTCGGGCGCGCGCATCGAAAACGGAATCGCCACGCCGGCGATGAATAGGAAAAACGGAAAGATCAAATCGGTCGGCGTGCAACCGTCCCACGGAGCGTGTCGAAGCGGCCCGTAGACGGTGTTCCAGTTGCCCGGGTTGTTGACCAGAATCATCGAGGCGATGGTCAATCCGCGAAACACGTCCAGGGAGTCCAGACGCGCGCGTGCCGCCGCCGTGGCAGCGTCGGGAGTTTGTGACTGTCGCTTCATAAGGGAGTTACGAATTACGAATCACGAATGTCATTATAAGTCGCGAGTCGCGAGTTTCCAATTCGTTGACGTAGTCGTGGACGTACCCGTTAACGTTGTGGTGCTCGTGGACCTGCTCGTGCACGTGCACGTGCACGTGCTCGTGGACGTGGCCGATTTTGCGACGCTACCATGGGCGGCACTGCAGTGCAATGAGCTCCCCCAAGCGCTTCGTTTGTGGATTGAATCTCGGTGATGCCCAACAAAAAAGCCGATGACGTCCACGAGCACGTGCACGAGCACGTCTACGAGCACGGATCACGTCCACGTGCACGATCACGTCTACGTGTCTCATCTGGCGACTGGCGACCGGCGACTGGCGACTGGTGATTGGCGACTGGTGTATAGTTTTAGTCGAAAAGGACGGGCCAATGGAAAAAGCTACTTTTGCGGCGGGGTGCTTTTGGGGAGTGGAGGCGTCATTTCGGAGTGTGCCCGGGGTCGAGTCGGCAACCTCGGGTTACATGGGCGGGACTTTGAAGGACCCCACCTATCGGGATGTCTGCTCGGGCGCCACGGGCCATGCCGAAGTGGTTCAGGTCGAGTTCGATCCACGCCGCTGCTCCTACGGCCAGCTCCTCGACGTGTTCTGGAAAATTCACGATCCGACGACACCCAATCGCCAGGGCCCCGATGTCGGAACGCAGTACCGCTCCGCTGTTTTCTTTCACACCCCCGAGCAACAAAAGGCCGCTGTTGCCTCACGCGACCGCCTCGCTGGCTCGGGCCGCCACCGCAACCCGGTCGTCACCGAGATCACGCCCGCCCCGGCGTTCTACCGGGCCGAAGAGTACCACCAGCGCTATCTGGAGAAACACGGCCTTCCGCATTGCGGCATCCCGATTAAATAGTCGCGAGTCGCGGGTCGCGGGCCGCGAGTGTGGCGGCCGACAAAAGCCTAGGCGACGTGTGCAGCCTGCGGTACACTCAGGCTAGCTTGACTTCCATCTCCAAGTTCATCATGCAGATACCTGATTCGAAAGCGGCCGGGCCTCAATTGGAAACCAAGGCGAACAAAGGTGTATCGTCGGGCGGGTCACAGCTCCGAATTCTTGTCGTCGACGACAACGACGACGCAACCGACATTCTCGCCCAGTTGCTTAAGCTAAAGGGTCACGATGTCCGCTCAGAACGCGACGGTCCGTCTGCTCTAAAGATGGCGGCCGCCTTTCAGCCGGAGTTCATACTTCTGGACATCGGACTGCCGGGCATGGACGGGTACGAAGTGGCGCGGCGAGTGCGGCAGGCCCCAGTGCTGAGCAAGGTGACGCTGGTTGCCTTGACCGGCTACGGTCAGGAGAGAGACCGGCAACAATCGAAGTCGGCTGGCTTCGACCATCATCTGGTCAAACCGGTCGATCCCGAAGCGCTGCTGGCGCTTTTCGCCTCGAAAAAGTAGTACAAGAATTCGCAGTCAATCAAGCCAGCAAACCGTCAGGCAGGTGGCGCTAGCTCGCAGCGACGGTTGCACTGCGAGTGGTTGATCGGAGGGTGGTGGCACCGGCTTCCAGCCGGTGTGCGTTTCTTGCGGCCGGTGTGCCTTCCGGTATGGGCCATGACAAAGTTTCGTGAGATCTCACGCCGAGCTTTCCTCGAAACGGCCACTGTGGCTGGAGCGATCGCAATTGCGAGCGCGCGGCAGACGCAGGTAGCTGCGCCCAAAGCAGTCACCGCACCGGCTGGCTGGTTTGACCGGCCGATGCGCTGGGCACAGTTGGTCCTGGTCGAGGATGACCCGGGAAAATTCGATCCGCAGTTCTGGCTCGATTTTTTCAAGCGCACGCATTCGGACGGCGCCTGCCTGAGCGCAGGCGGCTACGTCGCCTATTACCCCACAAAAATCCCGTTGCATCATCGCAGCAGCGCACTCGGCGAGAGCGATCCATTCGGCCTGCTATTGGAGGGTTGTCGGCGTCTCGGCATGAATGTGATCGCGCGGACCGATCCGCATGCAGCGCGCCAGGGCGTCTATGACGCCCATCCCGACTGGATCGCAGTCGATGCCGCAGGACAGAAGCGGCGCCACTGGGCCATGCCCGGCGCCTGGGTTACGTGTGCGCTGGGACCGTACAACTTTGAGTTCATGACGGAAGTCCATCGCGAAATCGTCAAGCTGTACCGTATCGACGGAGTTTTCAGCAACCGCTGGGCCGGTTCCGGAATGTGTTATTGCGAACATTGCCGGCGCAACTTCCGGAAGGCGTACGAAATGGACTTACCTCGGACGACCGACCCGCAGGATCCGGTGCGGCGCAATTATTTGCTCTGGCACCAGCAGCGCCTCTTCGAGTTGTGGCGTTTGTGGGATGGCGAGATCCGCGCTCTCAACCCCGCAGCGCGCTTTATTGCCAACTCCGGCGGCGGCGCTCTGAGCGCGCTGGACATGAAGACGGTGGGCGAGCTCTCTGACATTCTGTTTGCCGACCGGCAGGCGCGGCGCGGCCTGGCGGCTCCATGGGCCAATGGAAAAAACGCCAAGGAGTACCGCGCCACGCTGGGACGCAAGCCCATCGGCGGAATTTTCAGCGTGGGCGTGGAAGAACCGTACCGCTGGAAGGACTCGGTGCAGAGCGAGGCGGAGCTGCGCATCTGGGTAGCCGATGGCATCGCCAACGGACTGCGGCCGTGGTTTGCGAAATTCTCCGGCACGCTGCACGATCGCCGCTGGCTGCGCGTCGTCGAGGCCATTTACGATCGTCACTATCGGGCCGAACGGTACCTGCGAAATGAGGCGCCGCTGGCGCGGGTTGCCCTGGTGTATTCGCAGCAGACGGCTGCGTTCTACGGCGGTCCGCGGGCCGGGCAAAAGGTTGAAGATCACATCCTGGGAATGTACCAGGCGCTGATCGAGGCGCGCGTACCTTTTGAGATGGTTCACGACCACCTGCTCGATGGCGAGCACGTCGACCAGTTTAAGCTTCTGATCCTGCCCAACATTGCAGCGCTCTCCGACGCGCAGTGCGATCAGCTGCGCCGCTACGTGCAAAAGGGCGGCAGCCTGGTGGCTACCTTTGAAACATCGCTGTACGACGCCTCCGGCGCCCGTCGCTCCGATTTCGGGCTCGCCGATCTATTCGGCGCTTCGTTTGACGGGCGCGTCGAAGGGCCGATGCAGAATTCCTATTTACGGCTGGAGTCCGACCGGCAAACAGGTCGGCGTCACGTGCTGCTCGATGGCCTGGAGGATGCTCCGCGCATCATCAACGGCGTCTGGCGCGTTGCGACCCGCGCCCGCGACGCCTCGATGCGTGCGCCGCTGACGCTGATTCCCAGCTATCCGGATCTTCCCATGGAGGAAGTGTATCCGCGCGTCGACCACACCGATCAGCCCGAGGTGTACGTGCGCGAGTCAGGCGCCGGCCGTGTTGTATTTTTCCCCTGGGACATCGATCGTACGTTTTGGGAGGTCCTGGCTGTCGACCACGGCCGGCTGCTGCGCAATGCTTTCCGGTGGGCCTGTAACGAGGAGCAGCCCGTGTCGGTCAGCGGACAGGGCGTTCTGGACGTAACGGTGTGGCGGCAGAAGGAGTCCATGACGGTTCATTTAGTCAACCTGACCAATCCGATGATGATGAAGGGACCGTTTCGGGAACTGATTCAAATTGGTGAACAGCGCGCGCGGATTCGCGTGCCGGAGGGCCGGCGCGCCCGCAAGGTCCAGCTTCTAGCCGCCGGCCGCACGTTGCCGGTCGACGAGTCAAACGGATTTCTGAACGTCGTCGTGCCTTCTATTCTCGACCATGAAATCATTGCAGTTGATCTGGGGTGAGGTCGGCAACTGGGCTTCACCGCAGAGACGCAGAGATCGCAGAGGTAGCGCAGAGAAAGTTCAGTGGTCAGTGGCCAGTGGTCAGTGTTCGATAG
>JBPCNK010000061.1:0-20820 GCA_051001345.1 Acidobacteriota bacterium
GGCGGAGTTGTCGTTTGCGACGACGTCGCTGTGACGATAGATGCAGAGGCTATCCTGGAGTCCTAGCAACCGTATGCCGTATGCCGGCGGCGGAGCGCCAACACGTCCACGACCACGAGCGCTTGCACGTGCACGAGCACGCATTATGAAAGGGCGCTCCTTAAGGTGTAATTTATTGGTGAAGGCCAATAACCAAAAGGAGGCCCTTATGGCAAGAAAGTATGTGTCAATCGACGTGAGTAGTGCAATGTGCATAATTCGAGTTGAGAGCGCGAAGCGGCGGGTGCTGCATGAGGGTTTTGTGGAAACAAAGGCTGCGGAACTGATTGGTTTTTTTCGCAAGCTGGGAGTGGACACGACAGTGGTGTTTGAGGAAGGGTGTCAGAGCAAGTGGCTGTACGACTTGATCCGGCCGTATGCGGCCGAAGTGATTGTGTGCGACGTGCGTGAAAACAAGCGGGAGGGAAGCAAGTCGGACAAGATCGACACGGTCAAACTGTTGGACTGGCTGCGAGCCGGGACGCTCAAGAAGGTGTATCAAGGTGAGCCGGAGATGCGCGGCTTAAAAGAGGTGGCGCGGGCGTATCTGGCCGTGGTGCGGGACATGACGCGAGTGATGAATCGAATCAAGTCGATATTCCGCAGCCAGGGGCTGCGCTGCACGGGCAAGAAGGTCTACACGGAGGAGGGCCGGAAGCAGTGGCTGCCAGGGCTCGAGGGCGGCGAGCTGCGGTTGCGAGCCGAGCAGCTGTATCGGCATTTGGACTTTCTGGTGGGGGAGCGGCGCACGGCACGCCAGGCGCTGATCCAGACAGCGCGGCGACATCGGGCCTACGGGTTGTTGAAGAAGATTCCGGGATTAGGACCCGTGCGTGTGGCCTTGGTGCTGGCCTACGTGATGTACCCGCATCGATTCCGTACCAAGCGACAGTTCTGGTGTTATTGCGGACTGGCGATCGTGACCTGGTCGACCGGAGAGTATGAGATGGTCAATGGACGAGTGGTCCGCAACAAAAAAAAGGTGCTAACGCGTGGTCTGAACTGGAATCGCAATGCGATTCTCAAGGAGGTTTTCAAGGGCGCAGCCCAGAGCGCCAGCCGTGCGGGGATGAAGACATGGTTTGAGGCGGCTTGCGCACGCGGCCTGAGCCGCGACCACGCGACGCTGGACCTGTCACGCAAAGTCGCTGCCATTGCCTTGGCGATTTGGAAGACAGGAAAACCCTATGATCCAAAACTAATCAGTAAAGCAGCTTAAAGCGTTTCAGACACTGTGTAGCCTTTCCAGGGTTGCAGCGGACGTCCCGCTTAGTTCTGAAGCGCAAAGGTCGAGGGTGAGTATCCACGTTGACGTTGGACCGTGCCGGCGCTTAGGCGCCGCTAAGTTCCGCGAGCACGCTATGCCCCCTCGCATGACCAAATAAAGCAATAGTCGATCGAGTCTCCAATAGAACCATGGTCAGCATTCTGACCCAGCTGCTTTAAGACGTTTACAGAACGGTTCGGATCCTGCCAGTCGCCCATCTGCGGCTTTCAGTAGAGATCGACGAACCAGGGACGCGGTACTCAACGGAGGAGCGGAGTGTCAAGCAACGCGGCACTTCACCGGAATCCGAATTGGCTCGTAGGGAGCCCTAAGGAGAAGTGTTTTTTGCTTGACACTCCCTTTCATAGAACGTCAACGAGCACGATCACGTCCCTGATCCCTGACCCCTAACACCAGCATCACTCGCCGGGCACTAACAGATTCACGCTGAAGCGCTGCTCGTTGTCGAGCCACTGGCGCTCGACTTGGGTCCCGCTTGCAGATGCCAAAGCCGCAATCTCGGGGAGCGAATATTTGTAAGAGTTCTCGGTGTGAATGGCCTCTCCGGCTACAAACGTCGCTTCCAGATCCAGGTGCTCGAACTGGACTTGTTGAGGCTTTGTGCTCACCAGATACATCTCGACGCGGCCGACCTGCTCGTCGTAAATTGCCCGGTGCTGGAAGGCGCCCAAGTCGAAGTTCCCGCCCAGTTCTCGATTGATTCGCACCAGAATGTTGCGATTGAATTCGGCTGTGACACCCTGGGAATCGTCGTAGGCTTTTTCCAGGGTTACGCGGTCCTTGCGCAGGTCAACACCCACCAGCAGACGGTCCTGACGGGACATGGTTTCCCGCACGCGTCCGAGAAAAGCGGCTGCCTCAGTCCGGTCCAGGTTCCCCACGTTTGACCCCAGCCACAGGATGAGTTTCCGGCGGTCGTCCCTCTCGCGCAGATGCCGAAGACCGTCTTCGTATTCTCCGGCGATTGCTCGGACTTCGAGTGTAGGGAATTCCTCCAGCAATGCTCGCGAGCTTTCCTCCAGCATGTCGCGCGAGATGTCCACGGGAACGTAAGACAAGTTGCCAGAGAGACGAAGGAACGCACTTAACAGAATACGGGTCTTAACCGCGCTACCGCTGCCGAGTTCGACTACCGTTATCTCGCCTGATCTTGACGGATCTGGCTCAGCAGGGCCCGACAGGTGGTCGGCCAGTTCCGCAGCCCGCTGCTCGAGAATGCCCCGCTCGACCCGTGTCAGATAGTATTCGGGTAGTTCACAGATTCTCTCGAACAGGAGCGACCCTTGCCGGTCGTAAAAGAAGCGGCAAGGGAGACGCTTGGGCTGTGCCTTCAACCCGGCTTCCACTTCGCGGGCAAAGTCCTCGAGGTGCCGGGCTCGCGCACGGTCTGCGAGTGTGAAACGCGTCTTGAAGGTCACGGTGTGCGCCCAGGGACGGAATTCGCAGCGCACAGTTCCTCGAGCAAGTCTTGCCAGTGTTGCCGCTCGCGAGCCGGCTCAAACAGCGGTTGCAACTGCCGGCACCGCGACCCGAGCGTCTCCAGAAATGTTGCGTGGGTCTCAGCACGGTGGAGCATCGCAGCCAAGGCCTGGCTGTCTCCAACGGGGAAGTATCCCGGGTAGTCACGGCCCAGAATACCAATCGAACCGGAGATGCGCGAGGCCAGCACCGGGACTGCCGCAGCGATAGCTTCCGACAGAACATTGGCTCCGCCTTCGAGCTGCGAGCTGAGGACCATCAACCGGCTTCGGGCCATGATGCGCAGGGCCTTTCCGTGGGGTAATTCTCCCAACCAGTGGTAGCGCGGGTTAGCCAGCGCTTGGGCGCGAGCGCTTTCTTCCATTTCATGGCTGAGTGCTGCGCCGATATGGACCACCTGGATGCGAGAAGAGGCCGGCAGCAATCGGACCGCCTCCGCCGTCCGAAAAGGGTCCTTGACTGGGCGCAAATGCCCCATCACACATACTTCGAAGATATTTTTTTTGGGAGGAGGAAAAACCAAAGGCCTTTGGGCGGACTGGTAGATGATGCGGGTCTTTGGCCGCAGGTGCTCACGCAATTCGACCAGAGCTTGCGGCTGCAACACAACCAGGCGTGAGGCCATCTCGAGCGATTGCTGAGCCTGGGCATCGGTTTGGATGTCTCCGTACAGGTCGGTTCCTGTCAGCATCAGGACCAGGGGGCGCTCCGGGTGCTGGCGACGGAAGCGTTCTATCGAGCGAAAACTTTTTCGGGCATGCAACGCCACGAGGACTTCGCAGCGCCTTCCGCTGTACTCCTGCGCTACCTCGACCCGATGCCCTAGTCCACGCAGGATGCGCGCACACCGAAGCGCCGTGATGCGGTTTCCGAGATGGGAGTGGGCCGCCGCCGGTGTAATGAGAGCGACGTTCATTCATTCCACCAAACGACAGGTGCGAAATCCAGCCCACACGTCGCGGCGATCGGGCCAGTAGAAATTGCGATAGGTATTCCGGAGCAGTCTGGAACGCGTGGCCCAACAACCGCCGCGGAGCACCTTTCGCGTCTCAAACCAGGGTTCGGAATATTCCTTGTACGCATCCGTCACGAAGCCGGGATAGGGCTGAAAGGTCGTGCTGGTCCATTCCCATACGTTGCCGATCATTTGCCGGCAGCCAAAGGCGCTGTCGCCTTTCGGAAACGCTCCCACGTCCACGCACCCCATGGCTTGCCAGTCCACGCTGGCGCGTTCTGGCGTTGGCGGGGCATCGCCCCACGGGAAGCGGCGCTTGCGCGCCGAAAGGCGGCCGGACACCTCGGGTTCTCCGGCCGCAGCAACTTCCCATTCGGCCTCAGGCGGCAGGCGCAGGCCAGCCTGCCGGCAATACGCGTCGGCTTCGAACCAGTTGACGTGAATCATAGGACGGTGCGGTTCCAGCCGAACCCATCGGTCAAAGTCCCGGCGCAACCAGCCTCCATTGGTGTCGCGCCGCCAATGCAGCGGATGGTGGACGTCAGCGGTTTCCCGCCAGCGCCATCCCTCTTCGCTCCATAACTCTCTGCGGCGATAGCCAGCGTCTTCTACGAAGGCCAGAAACTCGTTTTGCGTAACGGCTGCCCTCGCTATCGCGAATGGTTTGACCTCGACCGGGTGGGCCCACTTCTCGTTGTCAAACACGAACGGTTCTTCCGGCGCTGCCCCCAGCAGGAACATGCCTCCTGGAACGTCCGCATCTCCCGCCAGCCAGGGCTCATTGCGTGGCCCCGTCATTTCCTCCAGCCCGACAAGGGATAAGCGCGGGGCCGCATAGCCCAGGGTCTGCCGTGTGTAGGTAAAGGCCTCGTTGTGCATGTCCTCGTGGAAGGTCGTGTAGATAACGAAATAAACCAGCGCCGTGCTCGGCTCGGGCTGTTGGAGCTTTTCCAAGACGCGGTCGCGGACCTCGCGCATGTAGGCGAGTGTCTGCTGGCGGGAAGGCAAGGGAAGGTCCCAGCGCCTGTCGTGGGGGATGGCGATGGAATCGTAAAGGGCGTCCGCATCATCGCGCGAGGAGTGTTCCCCGCAGACGTGGCGGAGCACCCACTTTTCCTGGAACCATGCGACGTGCCCTATCTCCCAGCGCAGCGGGTTGACAAGGTCCAGCCGTGGGCCCATCAATTGTTCGTCGGTAAGGTCAGCCGCCAACTCAAGTGTGCGTTGCCGGGCATCGCAGACCCACTCGGCCAGTTTTTGGATATTCATGATCGAGGCCTTGTTTGAGACTTGATTGCCTGAACTATATCAGCCCCGCAGCTTTCGGGGCACCCTGCCAATGGACCCCCGCGGTTCAGTGCCGCGACCAAAGGGAGCGGGTCCTCGCCCTCCATCGCGATCGTGCTGATGGTACGCGGCGGCACTGGCGGTGGGGCAAAAAATGTTGCCTCCGATTGCCCACTCGCTTACGCTCGTGGCTCCGAACTGCAGGCTAGAACTTCACGGGAGGAAACAAACATGTCATCGCAAACGGTTGACCCGGAGTCGAGTGCCACGACCAGTGATCAGCGCAACCAGGACCTGGGATTTGGCAGAGTTTTGTCCCAGCGACAGACCTCTCGACTGCTGAATCGGGACGGCACATTTAACGTCTCGCGCCGCAAAGTAGGTTTTATCGGCCGCCTCCTTAGCTATAACGGGATGCTGACAATGTCGTGGAGGATGTTCTTTGCAGTCCTGGCTAGCGGGTACGCGATACTCAACCTTGTGTTTGCCTTGGGATTCTGGCTGTGCGGGCCGCAGGCGCTAGAAGGCAACCCGGTGGCGTCCAGTTTCTGGCGAGCTTTTTTCTTTAGAGTGGACACCTTTGCCACTATAGGCTACGGCAACATCGCCCCCGTGGGATATCCGGCCAACGTCCTGGTAACGTTTGAGGCGATGGTGGGTCTGTTGAGCTTTGCCCTCGCCACCGGACTTGATCAGTGTGACGGCAACTTGGCGCGGACTCGCTCTCTTTGGGCGCGTCACTGAACAATGCCGGAAAGTGGGGTAATCGACCACCTCCACGAGCACGTGCACGAGCACGAGCACGTGCCGACCCCTGAAGCCTGGCCCCTAGTGGTTGACTCAATGAGGATGCTTTGTGTACTCTTACGGCCACACACGGAGGATTTCCATGTCATTGGAAGCGTTGGGGATGGTCGAAACCAAAGGTTTCGTTGGCGCCGTCGAGGCAGCCGATGCCATGGTAAAGGCGGCCAACGTCACGTTGATCGGCAAAGAGTACATCGGCGCAGGCTTTGTTACAGTTCTGGTACGCGGCGATGTCGGCGCGGTCAAGGCGGCTACCGATGCGGGAGCAGCTGCTGCCCGTCGCGTCGGGGAGCTGGTCAGTGTCCACGTCATCCCGCGCCCGCATTCCGAGGTGGAAAAGATCCTGCCGAAATCGGGCGCCGATTCGCAGAAAAAGTAGGTCGGTTCGAACCATCCGATTTGACTTCACGTGCTTCCGGCTGTGTTGAAGTCCGGTCCTGAGATTTGAGATGATTGAGGATCGCGACCTCCAATCCATTCAGCAAGCCCGACAACTGCTGGTACGGGCTTCTCGGGCTCAAAAGGCACTCGAGGAATTCTCGCAGGACCAGGTCGATAAGGTTATTGACGCGATGGCGGCTGCCGCCCGCCAGGACAGCGAGCGCCTGGCCCGGCTGGCGCACGAAGAAACCGGATACGGTAATCCCCACCACAAAGTTCTCAAGAATCTTTTCGCGGCCGAACGTGTCTACAATTACATTCGGCCGCTGAAGACGGCCGGCATCATCCGCGACGATCGCGAAAACGGTGTCATTGAAATCGCGTCACCTGTCGGCGTCATCGCCGCGATCATTCCATCAACCAATCCAACCTCGACAGCCATTTACAAATGCTTGATCTCCATTAAGGCGCGCAACGCGATTGTGTGCAGCCCGCATCCGGCTGCCGTGCGCTGCATTCAGGAAACCATTCGGGTTGTGTACGAGGCCGCGCGCAGGGCCGGCGCGCCCGAAGACTGCATGCTGTGTATGGATCTGCCGACACTGGAAGGCACCCAGGAATTGATGCGCCACGAGTTGACAGCCCTCATTTTGGCTACCGGCGGAATGGGCCTCGTCAAGGCCGCCTACAGCTCGGGCAAGCCAGCCTACGGCGTCGGTCCGGGAAACGTTCCGGCTTACGTCGACCGCACCGCCGACGTCGAAAAGGCCACGCGCGACATTCTCTATGGAAAGTGTTTCGACAACGGAACGCTGTGTTCTTCCGAACAGTCTCTTGTGGCCGATAAACCCGTGGCCGATCAGATTCTCGACGCTCTGAAACGCAATGGAGCGCATGTCTGCAACGACCTGGAAAAGCAGCAACTGGAACGACTCGTGTTTACGCCACAGAAGACATTGAATACGGCCATCGTCGGAAAGCCGGCCCCTGAGATTGCAAAGATGGCAGGATTCACGGTGGGTCACCAGATCCGCGCGCTGGTTGCGCAGGCCGAGGGTGTCGGTCGCGATCACCCTCTGTCGGTTGAGAAGCTGTCGCCGGTGCTGGCCTTCTATGTCGAGGACGGCTGGGAGGCAGGCTGTCGACGTTGTATCGAAATTCTCAGCTTTGGCGGTCTTGGCCACACGCTGGCGGTTCACGCCACCGATCGCCATGTCATCGAACAATTCGGACTGCGCAAGCCGGCGTTTCGCATCTGCGTCAACACACCGGCAGCCATTGGAGCGATCGGATATACGACCAGTCTGGTGCCATCCATGACGCTCGGCTGCGGAACGATCGGCGGCAATATTACAACTGACAACATATCACCGCTGCACCTGCTCAACATCAAACGCCTGGCCTTTGAAACCAATCCCATCGACCACAGCAGGGCCCGCAGCCTTCCCGCTGCGGCACTGAATCAGCCGGCTGCTGCAAACGTCGCAGCAAAACCGGCGGCTGTTTCTGCCGGATCGACGGTCCAATCGCGCGATGTGATTCGTCAAGTCGTTGAAGAGTTCTTGCGCCGGCGCCAGTCCTCCTCGCCGATGGCCTCGCAGTCTCTTTTCGTCGAAAAAAAAACTGAAGACGCGCCTCGACCTATCACCGAACCACTTAAGCCGCCCCGCCCTGCGCCAGTCGATTTTGTCAGCGAAGAAGACGTGCGGGTAGCCGTTCGCAAGGGCGAAAAAATTCCAGTAAACAGCAAGACGATCATAACTCCCGCCGCTCGAGACCTCGGGGAGGAGAAAAAAGTCTTCGCCTGGAACCAATCAGAGCCGCGGACGCAGTGAGCGGCGTTTCAATTGGAGATTGGGGATTGGGGATTGGGGATTCAATTTCCGATTGCGGATTTCGGATTGCGGAGTTGATTGGGGATTTCAGATTGAAGAATTGGGGATTGCCGCCCATCACTGCCCGCCGCCGACTGCCGACTCACCTGACCCCTGACACTGATCCCTGACCCCCGACCCCTGACCCCTAACATGGAGCTTTTCCCTGCGCCCTGATGCAAGAATCTTGCCCGGTTAGAAGCGATGTTATCCTGAGTGGGGTCTTTGGGCAGGATATGACGTGGATCGAATAAAAGAAGTAATCTTGTACCTCTACGTTCTGGCGCAGACATTTGGCGGACCTGGCCTTTTTCTGATCGCCCTGGCTGATTCTTCCTTTCTTTCCGTTCCCGAAGGCAATGATCTATTGATTGTGGTGCTGTCTATCGGGCAGTCCTGGGAGCGGATGTACTACCTGGTTGCGATGACGATCCTGGGGTCGGTAGCCGGCTGTTCGCTGCTGTACTGGGTTGGGCGAAAGGGCCGTCAGTTCATGTTGAAGAGAGGGTACACCGACAAAATCAACCGGGCTGAACGCTTGTATCAACGTTTTGGTCTTTGGGCGATCATCGTGCCTTGCATCATGCCTCCGCCGACGCCATTCAAGATCTTTGTGCTGTCGGCCGGGGTTCTGCGCCTTTCGTTCCCGAAATTTCTGATGGCCGTGCTGATCGGCCGGACGATTCGGTATCTCTCTTGGGGAATCCTGGCAGTGGTCTATGGCCTGCAAGCCAAAAGGTACATCGAAGAAAACTTCATGAAGGCCGGGCTTTACCTCTTCGGGCTTCTGGTGTTCGTGGTTCTGGCCTATCTCGTGTACCTCTGGGTAAGCCGGCGCCGGATGGATCAGCAAGCCGGTTGAAGGAGCTGGCAAGCCAATTGCATAGACCCTTGGCGGGAGCGGCTGAATTGACTTCCCAGCATGCGTTTGCTAGAATTGCTTGTATATGGTTCAAATAAAAGCGGTTACAGATTGCGGGCCTGCGCTATTACCTATCGGTGACAATCTTGTCAATTGAACAGGATTTTCGATCACGCTTCCTGTCTACCGGCCCGCTCCCTCACGGTCGCGGCGCTGTTAGCGCTTTGTGTCTGGCTACTGGCGACCGGCGACTGGCGACTTTTGGTTGCAGCTATGCCGCGCTGGGGAGGTTAGTGGCCGCTACAGCGATAGGACTGGCGATGGTTTCAACGGCGTGCGGTCCGAAGGTAACGAAGATAAACGAGCCCATAAAAGTAGCCCAGGCCCGCGAGGCGACCTTTGACGAATTGATCAATCTGGTCAACGAACGCTACGCTTCTTCCGTCCGAACGCTACAGGTCGCCAGCCTGCGGGTAAAAGCCGAAGGCGTCGAGCGGGACAAGGGATTGCTCAAACAGTATCCGCGCGGATCCGGTTACGTGATCCTGCGCCGGCCGGCATCGGTTCACTTCAACATTAATAATCCGCTGACGCACACAACCATCGCCGATATGGCTTCCGACGGAAATCTGTTTCAGATCTTTATCCCCAGCGAGAATAAGTTCATCCAGGGCAGCACGTCCGTCAAACGGACTGAGTCGAATCCCTTTTACAATATCCGCCCTAATCATGTCGTCAATGCGTTCTTGATCGAGCCGCTACCCGCGTCGGCCGATGGCGGTCAGATCTACCTCAAAGAAACCCAGGACGCACAGGCCAAGTACTACGTCCTAGGCGTCATCGGCGCGGCGGGCGCCGGTCGTGCCTTTCTCAAGCGTGAGATTTTCATCGAACGGTCGCAGATGGTCGTCGATCGCCAGGTCTATTACGAAGAAAACGGCGCTCCACTCAGCTTGATTCGGTACCGTGGATGGAATGCAAGTTCGCCGGGCGTGGCCACATTCATCGAACTGGACCGCCCGGGGGACGGTTACAAGCTCACGTTTGAACTGGACCCTGGATCCATTCAGATCAATCCCGAAGTGGAGACTGCCGCGTTCGTGTTGAACCGCCCGAATGGCGCTGAACTGGTCGAAGTGAAGGAAAAGTTCTGATGTTCAAGCTGATTGTCTCCAACCTGGTCAATCGCCCGACGCGAACGGTGGTGTGCGTGCTGGCCGTGTCGATGGGCATCACCCTGGTTTTGGTGTCGGTCGGCCTTTCCTACGGCCAACTCAACGACACGGCCGATCGCACGCGCAGAGTGGGGGGCGATTTGATGTTTCGTCCCTCCGATTCGTCGGCGTTGATGGCGATCAGTACCAGCACGCTACCGGTCGAGATCGGTCCCGTGCTCGAGAAAATCGAAGGGGTCCGGGCCGCAACGCCGGTGCTCGGAAAGTTTGTCTCCGAAGGGTTTCACATGATCTACGGAATCGATCCGCGCAGCTTCGATGCCGTCAACGGCGGACTGCAGTTCCGTTCCGGAGGAATGTTCAGCGAACCGTACCAGGTGATCGTCGACCAGTTGTTTGCCGACTCCAAAGGGCTCACCGTAGGTTCGAAAATCAGCCTGCTTGACCACGAATTTGTGGTGACGGGAATTTACGAGAGTGGCATTGCGGCCCGCGTGCTCGCGCCGTTGGCTACCATGCAGCTATTGGATGGCGCCCCGGGCAAAGCCAGTTTGTTTTTTATCCGGGCGCAAGAGGGAACTGATCTTGACGCACTGATGGGTCGGATCCAGCAGCAGGCGCCCGGATACAAGATTGCCAAGACGGCTGACATCAATGAGGAAATATCAAACACGGTTCCTGTTTTCCATGAGTTCATTATTGGTGTTGTCGCCGTGTCCGTGCTGGTGAGCTTCCTGATCATTCTGCTCGCCATGTCCACGACGGTTACCGAACGAACCCGAGAAATCGGCATTCTGCGCTCGCTCGGCGCGTCCAAAACCTACATTCTCGGGTTGATTCTGCGCGAGGCGCTGGTAATCTGCGCGGCTGGCATTGTGTTGGGATTTATTTTGACGTTTCTGATTAACCGGGCTATTCTTTTGGCCTTCCCCATGCTTCCCATCGACATCTCCACGTCGTGGCGCTTAATTGTGATCCTGATTGGTTTGACGGGAGGCCCTCTTGGCGCGCTGTACCCGGCTTTAAAGGCCGCCCGGCAGGACCCAGTTCAATCTCTCAGTTACGAATAGGACAGGTTGACGCTATGAAGATGATGGTGGAAGTCAAGAGCCTCACAAAGACTTTCCGCATAGGAAAGATCGATGTGTTGGCCTTGCGGGGCGTCGATCTGGCTGTCAAGGAAGGGGAGTTTCTGGCCATCATGGGCCCGTCCGGATGCGGCAAAAGTACGCTGCTGCATATCGTCGGGGGCCTGCTATCGTCGACAAACGGGACGGTCCTCATCGACGGCGTCGACATGGGCCGTCTCAACGATGCCCAGAGAACGGAAGTGCGCCGCAAGAAAATCGGTTTTATTTTTCAGAGATTCAATCTGTTTCCGACGCTTACAACGGGTGAGAATCTGGACCTCGCCAGGCAGATCCGTGGTAGCAACAACGGCTTCCCCGGCAAAACGGACTCGCAGGGTCTGCTCAAACTGCTGGGTCTGGAGAGTAAGTTGAATCATCGGCCCACGGAAATGTCCGGAGGAGAACAGCAACGCGTCGCCATCGCGCGCGCGGTTGTCAGCCGTCCCGCTCTGGTGCTGGCCGACGAGCCCACCGGGAATCTGGACTCCGAGAATTCAAAAATCGTCCTCAAGATACTGCGCGAGCTGAACCGCAAGTACCATCAGACCATCATCATGATCACCCATGACCTGGAGGCTGCCTCCGTGGCCGATCGCATTGTCGAGATGCGGGATGGGCAGGTGCTTGACCGTGTCCAGAATCTCTTCTATGCCGCCGAGCACAATGGCATTTTTTAGCCGCAACTTGCGAGCGTTGTTTCAATCCTAACGGGAGAGGGCCATGTATTTGGTTGGGCGCGCCATCAAGCGGGTTCTGCTGTGGTCCTACGAACGCGGCACTTGGCAGTACGATGCCTTGTGTCTGGTCATTTTGGCCTTTGTTTTTTTGACGCCGCGAGCACTCTTTGACAGGCCGACAGCGGGGGGTGCGCAGGAGCGTCCTTCGAAGCCGCCCGTTCAGAAGCCGGCTGACGAACAACAGAAGGGGTCAGCCGATGAAAAAAAAGTCGTCAGTCGCCAGTCGCCGGTCGCCAGATGAATGCAGGCTCCAGGCTTCAAGTTCCAGGCTCCAGGCTCCAGCTTCACGCTTCAGGCTTCAGGCTCCAGCTTCAGGCTCCACGGATATTAGAAGAGCGGGAAAGGCGCGAAGCGCCGTGAGCCAGGAGCCCCGCGCGCAAGCGTGGGGTTGCCGGCGTGAGAAGTAAGCGAGGCCCGAAGGGCCGGCACCTACACCGTGTAGTCGAGAAGGCAATTTAGATGTGCCGCGCTGGGAGAGCCTGACTCCCCGGCCTGACGGCAGCCTGACGGCCTGACGGCCGGGGCTATTGGCTGGCGGCGCTTCGCGCCTGGATCAGTTCGTGAATCATCCTGGCTAGGACACGGCTAGGACTCGGCTAGAACAAGAATTCAAATATGAGGAGTAACTGGCAGCCAATGAAGCTATCCAAGTTAGTCGTGGCGGCCGCTGTCGTCACCTTGCTGTGGATCCCAGCGGCGGTTCAGGGGCAGGATCGCCTGGAAACGATTCTGAAAGAAATGGAGAAAGCGGGCCGCGGCATTACCTCGTTGAAAGCGGACATTCACCAGAAAAAGTACACGGTCCTGCTCAAGCAGTTCGATGCGGGAGAAAGCGGCAAAATCTATTTCCGCAAGGCCAAGGACGGCAACGCCGAACTCCGCCGCGAGATTTCAAAGCCGACGCCGAACTTCCTTGTCGTCACTGGCGGCGTCGCGACATTCTTTCAGCCGGTCATCAACCAAGTCACCGTGCGCGACCTGGGCAAGGATAAGGACAAAGCGGAGTTCATGGTGCTCGGCTTTGGCGCAACGACGCGCGCTCTGAAGGAAACCTACAACATCCGCTATCTCGGCGCTGAGAAAATCGACGGCAAGCAGGTGGAAAAAATCGAATTGGTTCCCAGGTCTGACAAGTTCAAGGCGCTGTTTGCCAGCATCGTCATGAACCTGGACACCAAGCGCTGGATTCCTATCAGTAACAAGCTTACCGAAGCCAACGGGGACTACCTGCTCATCAGCTTTGACGACATCTCTTTGAACCCGAAGCTGAAGGACAGCCTCTTCAAACTCAAGCTCCCCAAGAATGTTCAAAAAGTGGGGTAGGCCTGGGTCAGTGCCGCGCCCGGCAGGGTGCGGTGATACTGCGACTTCAGCAAGTCTTTCCCAGCCGTGCCGCCGATCCAAAAGCACACCGGCTGGAAGCCGGCTGCCACCCTCCGCCCATTCGACTGCTTCGCTTGACCGAACCATTCCGCCTACCGCTGCACTTTTGACAGTAGTTCCCGTGCCCCGCTTGCCATCAATCCCAAATCGCTTGACGCCTGAAACCATCGAAATCCCTGCGCAATCCGTTTGTTAATCTCGGCCGGACTGCCTGCCGGATACCCCACCGGAACGCCATACTTCTTGCCTGCCGCCAGAACTTTGCTTACGGCGTCCTCTACCAACGGGTCATTGAGCTTTCCACCCACTCCCAGCGAGAACGACAGGTCGTTGGCGCCGATGAAGAGAACGTCGATTCCTGGAACGGACGCGATGTCGTCGATGTTGTCGATGGCCAGCTGCTGCTCGATGATCGTGACGACCAGAACATTCTCGTTGGCGAACTTGACGTAGTCCTGGCTGCCCAGGCCCCAGCGCGACGCGGCCATACCCGGTCCGAAGCCACGAAGGCCCAGGGGCGGATACTTGCAGGATTTCACGGCCTGCTCGGCCAGAGCACGTGTGCTGGTAAATGGGAAGATCACTCCAAGACTGCCGATGTCGAGGACGCGCTTGGCCTGCCAGAGCTCGTTGACAGGAACCCGGGTGATTGGAACAGCCTTCAGGCCACGTGTAGCCAGAATCATCGAGCGGACCGATTCGAGCGTCAGCGGACTGTGCTCCATTTCGATCCAGAGAAAATCAAAACCGGCAGCTGCAAGCGTGGCAGCCACGTCGACATTGGAAGCTGTGATGGTCGTGCCAATGACGGTCTTGCCCTCGCGCAGAGCGCGTTTGACCGGGTTGTGGTCGAGTACCACCAGCGGCGCGACGGGCGTGTTGGTGTATTGAGACGCTCCCTGAGTACAAATGGCAACAGCGATTGCCAGGCAGAGGAACGCACTGCGGAACAGATTGCGATGCATGAAGGCCTCCTTGTAGGTTTGTGCCGCCAACAGCCGTGCCCCGAGCGTAACCGAGCGGGCCCCGCTCCACCAATTTGAACCTGTGTGCCGTGCCAATGGCAGCAACCACGGCTGCCGGCTCCAACTGCAGGCAAGGCAATTAGCATGTTAGCTGTGGGGCCGCTTGCTTACGCGTGCGGCACCGCTGCGCCCGGCAACGCTTCGCGCGGTACCGCGCCTCACCTTGTCTGCAGTGGAAGTACCTTGCGAACGTACAGGATGCGGTGGATGACCGTCCAGTTGGAGAGGATCGCCAGGACCCACAGCACGGCTTCCATTCGGCCGGAAAGCGCGCCGATGATCAGCAAGACGACGCGTTCGGGGCGCTCCAGGAACCCGACCTTACACTTGGAAATGAGGGATTCGGCGCGGGCGCGCGCGTAACTGGTCAGGACCGTGCCCATAATGACCGTTCCGACCAGCACGACGTAGGGGAGGCGGTCGTTGCGTCCGTAATAGATTGTCAGACCCAGCAGAACGATCATGTCCGAGTAACGGTCCAGGACCGAATCCAGAAAGGCGCCAAACGCCGTTTCCCGGTTGGAGATTCTGGCAACGGCGCCATCGAGCATGTCAAACAGGCCGGCAAAGATCAAAATCAGGCCAGCCCAACCAAAGTATCCGTAGGCCAGCGCATAGGCGGCGGCCACACTGATCAACAGTCCCGTGACGGTCAGTGCGTTGGGACGGATGTGCAGTCGCGTAAGCGTCCAGACGATTGCGTCCAGAATGACTTTTGCTCCGCGTCCGATGGAATCACTAATTGTCATGTCAAAAGATCTTGAAGTTAATCGTCAGGAACCGCTTCGGGTCCTTGCGAAAATCATACAGCAGCTTGACGATTTCGGAAGAGGCGGCGCTGACATTGTTGTAGAGAGCCTCGTCGCGGGCCAGCTTTCCAAGCGTTCCCTGACCCTTGTCGACTTGATCCAGGAATTTGTTGACGCGCTCAATCGCCTCATTCGTCCTCTTGTAAAAGACTTCGTCGGTGGCAAATTTGCCTAACGTACCTTCGCCGGCATTGATGCGTTTGGTGATCAGGTCGATATTCTGAACAGTCGAATTGGCCTTGTTGTAGAACTCCGGATCGTGGATAAAACGCGACAGCGAGCCTTTGCCCTCCTGGATTTCGCGCATGGTGCTCTCCAGCCGCGTCATCGTCGAATTCATCTTGTCGTAGATCTCACGGTCGCGGACCAGCCGGGCGACGGTCCCTTCTCCTTCGTGAATGAACTTGATTAAGTTAGTGGCCGCGTCGACGGTTCGACGGGCTTCCGTCATCGTGCTGTTCAGGTTGTTGTAGAAAGTCGGATCATTGATGAACTTTCCGATACTGCCTTGACCCTGGTCGAATTTGGTCATGATGCTGTCTAGCTTCTGCGACAGGACGCCGAAATTGGAAATAACATCGTTGGTGCTCGTGATCAACTCGGCGATGTCGGCCTGCGTCGTGCCGGTAATCAGGATCGTCCCGTCTGCCGTCGTTTTCGGGGGCAGGTTGGAGCGACCGACGCTGATGCCCAGATATTTGTCGCCCAGCAACCCGACGTTGCCCAACGAGACGTCCGAATCGGCTTTGATGTAGTCGCGGTACTTCTCTTCGATATCCATGACGATTTCGATGTTCTTGATGGCGCGCCGGGCCAGTTCCAAATTGGCCTGCGCGTCTTTGAGCTGAGCCTCCGTTTCGGCATTGATGGTCTCGAGCTGATCGATCCGTCGCTCCAGTTCGTCGGCCAGCCGGCGATTGGTGCGCTCGACAGCCGCGCGCTGCTCGGCGTTCCACAGCCGCAAATTCGCGGTGTTGGAAGCAACCTGGCGGCTCAACTCGTTGACGCGGTTGGCCAGCTCGCCGATTTGGCGCTGGTTGGCGGTGTAGTTGGTCGCCTCCTGTAGCTCCTTGTCGGTGGCGGGATCCTTGATGCTGATCTTTTCAATATTACCGACTTCGATTCCATTAAGCAGAACGATGTCGCCGGGCTTAAGGCCCGCCGTGTTGTTCAGGTAGGTCTTAGCCTTCAGCTTTGGAGTGAACAGGCCGACCCCTTTGCCGATGTTCAGCAGCGCCGCCGCGAAGAGGATGAATACGATGACGACCATGATGCCGACTCGTAGTTCGGCCCAGTGGGATTTCTTCTTTTTGCGTTCCATAGGACTCCTCACGTCACGAACTCGCGAATATAGGGATCGGTGGAGGATCTCAACTCTTCGTCCGTCCCTTCAAACAGAATATGGCCGCCGCGAAGCATGACAAAACGAGTGTTGATCAGGCAGAGGTCGTTGGATTCTTCCTTCATAACAACCTCGCCGTTGGATTGGACGACCGCGAACTGGTTAGCCAGCATGAAGGCTGACTTCAGATCGTGAGTCACAAAGATCGAACTGACCCCCTCCAGGTCGCGCAATTTGATGACGAGTTCGCAGATGGTGCGGGACGTAATTGGATCCAGTCCGGCAGTGGGCTCGTCATAAAGCATGATTCTTGGACTGCCCACCAGCGCCCGAGCGATCGCCACGCGGCGCCGCATGCCGCCGGACAGTTGCGCCGGCATTTTGTCGATCGCTTCTTCCAGGCCGACAAATCCCAGCAGCCGCAAGACAACAGCTTCGATCTCCTCGTCGCCCATCAAGCCATCTTCGTGCATCCGGTAAGCAATATTGTCTCCCACCGTCAGCGAATCAAACAGCGCGCCTTCCTGAAAAACCATACCAATCTTCTTACGCATCGGAAACAGCTTGTACTCGCTGTAGTCTGTGATGTCCTCGTCATCTACCAGAATTCGGCCCGACGAAGTTTGTTCCAGCCCCAGAATCAGTTTCAGGATCGTGGATTTACCGGATCCACTTCCGCCCAGGACAATCTTGGTTTCGGCACGGCCTACTTCCAGAGACACGCCGTCAAGGACGACCTGCTCGCCGAAGGACTTGGACACGTTGGAGAGCTTGATCATGGGCCGGCTAGAGGTCGACGTTGACGAAAATGTAGGACAGAAAATAGTCGGCTACGATCACCAGAATCGAGGCGGCCACTACTGCTTGCGTCGTTGAGCGCCCGACTCCGCGCGTCCCTCCGTGCGTTCGCAGGCCGCAAAAGCAACCGACGATGGCGACGATGAAGCCGAAGACGAAGGGCTTGAGGAGGCCTTCCGTGATCAGATTGTAGTCGACCGAGCGCATAGCCGTGGCCCAATACAGTGTCGTACTCAAACGCAACATCATGAAGGCGACCAGCCAGCCCCCGATCAAGCCGCAGACATCAGCGACGATGACAAGCAGCGGCGTCATCAGCGTGCTCGAAAGAACTCGAGGTGTGACCAGCTTTTTGGTCGGATCGGTTCCGAGCGCGCGCATCGCGCTGATCTGCTCGGTCACCACCATCGAACCTAACTCCGAAGCGATACCTGAGCCGATCCGGCCCGCCAGCATCAAGGCCGTCAGGACGGGCCCGAGTTCCTTAATGAGGGTCAGGGCCACCAACTGCCCCGTGATACCGACAGCGCCGAACTTCTTAAGTGAATCAGCCGTTTGCAACGCCAGGACCGCCCCGGTGAAAAAACCGGTCAGTACGATGATCGTCAGCGAGCCCACACCGATAACGTCCATCTGAACGAACGTATCTCGAATGTAGCGGGGCCGGCGGAAAACGTTGGTAGCGGCGCGCAACGAAAGCAGCGTGAAGTCCTGCACCACCGCGATCGCTTGGTAGAGAAGATTCATACAACCGGTCGATCCGAGTGGTGCTCTAAGTCTCCAGTTAGCACGGGCCTACAAGATGCGCACCATCTTAGAAAGTTGCGATGGGAGTGTCAATTCAATTGGAGTCGGCAGTAGGCAGCAGGCAGCGGGCGGTAGACAGCAGGCAGTTTGTTAACGCGGCGGAGTGCTGTGGAAACGCTTTTCATCAATATCCGACACGTTCGGAACGCGGATTGCGCGGCCATCGCAAACCGCCGACTGCCCTCTGCCAGGCTGCCGACTGCCGGCTGCCTACTGTCCGAGGCTAAATTGCGTTTTATCTCGAAAAACGATAAATAGGACGCATGCTTCGCTTCATCACCGCCGGAGAGTCCCACGGAAAAGGCTTGGTTGTCGTCATTGAAGGCATCCCGGCGGGTTTCCCGTTTGACGCCGCCGCGATCAACTCGGATCTGAAGCGCCGCCAGGGAGGTTACGGGCGGGGCGGCCGCATGAAAATTGAAAGCGACCAGATCGATGTCATCTCGGGCGTTCGTCAGGGTCACACGACGGGAGCTCCCGTCTCGTTTTTTATTCAGAACAAAGATTGGGCCAATTGGCAGGACGTCATGTCGGTTGAAGCCAATCCCGAAGGCGCTGCACGCCGCCAGGTCACTCGGCCGCGCCCCGGACATGCCGACCTGGCCGGAGCTCTCAAATACAATCTGCCCGATATCCGCGACGTGCTCGAGCGCGCCAGCGCTCGTGAGACTACGGCGCGAGTAGCCGTGGGGGGGTTCTGCCGGCTGCTTCTCAACCAGTTTGACATTCAGGTTTTCAGCCACACGATTTCGATCAAAGGAGTGGCAATCAGCGAGCAGACCATACTGGAAGTCGGCTGGAGCGACCTGGTGAGGATCGAACAGTCTCCGCTGCGCTGCGCCGATAGCGAAGCCGAAAAGCAGATGATCGAAGCCATCGACACGGCCACACGCGAAGGCGACTCGGTCGGTGGAAGTTTTGAGGTGCGCGCGATAAACGTCCCGCCGGGCCTGGGCTCCTATGCCCAGTGGGATCGCAAACTGGACGGCCAGCTGGCCCAGGCCGTCATGTCGATCAACGCCATCAAGGGAGTCGAGATTGGAACCGGCATCCGGAAGGCGGACTTGGGCGGATCGAAATTCCACGACGAGATTTTCTTTGACCCCGAGACGCGCCGTTTTACGCGCGGCAGCAACCGCGCCGGCGGACTGGAGGGCGGCGTCACAAATGGAATGGAAGTCATCGTTCGGGGTCACGTCAAGCCCATCCCGACGCTGCGCAAGCCGCTGCAGTCGGTCGACGTCAAAAGCAAAGAAGCTTTTCAGGCCGCCTACGAGAGATCAGACGTCTGCGTCGTGCCGGCTGCTGGAGTCATCGGTGAGGCGATGGTCGCCATCGTGCTGGCGCGCGCGTTTTTGGAAAAGTTCGGCGGCGATTCACTGACGGAGATCAGCCGCAATTTCAACTCCTACCAGGAACAACTGCGGAATTATTTTTCCGAAGAAACCCCAGCGAAAAGTTGAGCCGGCCTCTGTCCATCGGTGAAGGGAACTGGTAGATGCGGGTCGTATTCATGGGGACTCCTGAGTTCGCAGTGGCCAGCCTCGAGCGCCTGCTGCAGGATCGCCACGAGGTCGTCGCCGTCTTTACGCAGCCGGACCGGCCGGCGGGCCGCGGGCAGCGCTTGACGGCTTCGCCCGTCAAACAATTGGCCTTGACGCTAGGACTGCCTGTTTTTCAGCCGGAACGAGTCGGCCGGGGGACTAGTTTGGACACACTGAAAGAGCTGGGTCCGGACCTCACTATTGTCGCTGCATTCGGGCAGATTCTGCCGCAGGCGCTGCTGGAAGTTCCTCGCTATGGCTCGATCAACGTCCATGCCTCGCTGTTGCCGCGTTATCGCGGCGCCGCTCCGATCCAGCGGGCCATCTGGAACGGCGACCGGCAGACCGGCATTTCGATCATGCAGATGGACGCAGGCCTGGATACCGGGGCTGTCTGGGTGCAGCGCAGCATCGAAATCGGTCCGGATGAAGCGTTCGGTGAACTTCAGCAACGCCTGGCAGCTGTCGGCGCTGACCTTCTGGCCGAGACCCTCTCTGAGCTCGTTTCAGGCCACAAGGCGCCTGTACCACAAGCCAACGAGCAGGCCACGCTGGCGCCGCGCATCCGCAAGGATGAGGGCCACGTCGACTGGAGCCGGCCGGCGGCTTCGGTTCATAATCAGATCCGTGCGCTCAATCCCTGGCCGGCCGCATTCAGTTGGCTGCGCGCCGCGCGAACCACCATCTGGCGTAGTGGGATATCTGCCGCAGCCAAACGGGATCTGCAACCCGGAACGATCGCCGATCTTTCTGAGAACAGCATCGGCGTTGTTTGCGGAGACAACAGTCTGCTGCGTGTGTTCGAGCTGCAATGGCCCGGCCGTAGGCGCTTGCCGGCTCCGGACTTTGCTCGCGGGCTGGCGCTGGAGCCGGGTGAGTCGTTCGAAGCGCAGTCGCCAGTCGCCAGTCGCCAGTCGCCAGATGAACGGGGCAACACGTGAGGTTGCGCCACGCTGGCAGTGCCGCGACCGTAACCCGGCATGATTCATGAAAGTATTCAACACAGCGTTTATGAATCCGGGGGAGTCATCACCCCGGATGAAAAGTTTGGGCCTGGGCCTGGGAGCGCGCGCGCCTCGCGCGCATCTAACCAAGCTC
>JBPCNK010000062.1:0-32383 GCA_051001345.1 Acidobacteriota bacterium
AAATTGCGGGGAAGACGCTTCTCGGGGAGCGCGGGCTCCCCCCCCACACAATTTGGCACCCGTGGCGATGTGCGCGAGACGCGCCCGCTCCCAGGCCCACGCTCACAATTCCCATCCGGGGTGGTGAATCGCCGGATTTACGTACACTGTCATGAAAGTTTTCCCTTCGCTCAAACGATCGCCGACGATCGCGTACTTTACGATGGAGATCGGGCTGGCCAACGAGATCCCTACGTACAGCGGAGGACTCGGCGTTCTGGCCGGCGACACGATCAAGTCGGCTGCCGACCTCAAATTGCCCCTGGTGGCTGTCACGCTGCTGTACCGAAAGGGTTACTTTCGTCAGCACATCGACTCCAACGGGCTTCAGCACGAGTTTCCCGTCGACTGGAATCCGGCCGAGTTCATGCGCGAACTGCCGCAACGGATTCACGTCCCGATCGAGGGACGCCGTGTCGCCGTCGCGGCCTGGCACTACGACGTGGTCAGTTTGACCGGCGGGGTCGTCCCCGTTTTGTTTCTTGACACCGGTCTGAGCGAGAACACTCCTGCGGACCGCGAGATTTCGGCCGCGTTGTATGCGGGCGATGACCTCTACCGGCTCAAGCAGGAAGTCGTTCTGGGAATCGGTGGAATCCGGATGCTGCAGCAACTGGGCCTGGAGATCCGCAAATTTCACATGAACGAAGGCCATGCCGCCTTATTGACGCTCGAGTTGCTGCAGCGTCATCGCCGGCCGCTCGAGGGCGTCTGGGACGAAAAGCTCGTCTGGGACATCGACGCCGTGCGCGAGCGCTGTGTGTTTACCACCCACACACCCGTGGCTGCCGGGCACGACAAATTCGACTACTCGGTGGTTGCGAAAGTCCTGGGGGACTTTGTCCCGCCTGAACTGCTGGTGACTCTGGGCGGCTCCGACAACTTGAACATGACGGTCCTGGCGTTGAAACTGAGCAACTACGTCAACGGTGTCGCCAAGAAACATGGCGAAGTATCGCGCAATATGTTCCCCGGTTACGAGTTCAACGCCGTTACCAACGGCGTTCATTCTTATACATGGACTTGTCCCAGTTTCAAGAAACTGTTCGATCGTAATCTGCCGGGCTGGGCCAACGAACCGGAGATTTTCGTCCGCATGGACAACGTGGCCGACGAGGAAGTCTGGTCGGCGCACATGGAAGCCAAGCGTGCTCTGCTGGAAGAAATCGAAAAGCGCGAACACGTGCAATTCGATCCGGAGGCTCTCACGATCGGTTTTGCCCGGCGAGCCACGGCGTACAAGCGCGCCGACCTGATTTTCTCGGA
The DNA here is from genome assembly GCA_051001345.1 of Acidobacteriota bacterium. Lineage (GTDB taxonomy): Bacteria > Acidobacteriota > UBA6911 > JACQSX01 > JBPCNK01 > JBPCNK01. The sequence continues at coordinate 1,306 of JBPCNK010000062.1, forward strand.
ACCGGAGCGCCTGGCCCGCATCGCTCAAAAAGGCAAGATTCAGCTGGTCTACGCCGGCAAGGCCCACCCGCGCGATACTCCGGGCAAAATGCTCATCGCCAGCATATTCGCCCACAGCGAGCGCCTGAGAGATGACGTCAAGATCGTCTATCTGCAGAATTACGACATGAACCTGGCTCTAAAAATCGTTGCGGGTGTCGACCTGTGGCTGAACACTCCCATGCGGCCGCGCGAGGCTTCCGGAACCAGCGGCATGAAGGCCGCGCACAACGGTGTTCCGAATTTCAGCGTCCTGGACGGCTGGTGGATCGAAGGACACATCGAAAACGTCACGGGCTGGTCGATCGGGCCTGTCGCCAGCGAGTCGACCTTGGTCGAACCCAGCGACGTGGCCGACGCCGAGGATCTTTACAGCAAGCTGGAGACAATCATCCTGCCGACTTTCTATGAGAACCGCAGCCAGTGGCTGCGCGTCATGAAAGACGCCATCGGCAAGAACGCCTACTATTTCAACACGCACCGCATGATGCGCCGCTACGCAACGGAGGCGTACTTGGACTAGAGCAGTGGCCAGTGGCCAGTGGCCAGTTACCAGGGAGGGCAGTACGAAGGACGAAGGACGAAGGACGAAGGATGGATTCACCCAACTGGGTGCTCTTCAGGTGTGCGCCGGAAGGAGGATCATTCAGCAGGACCCTAGGAAAAGTTACTGGCCTGCCACTCCTCCTCGTTGTCCTTCGCTACCTCGTCCTTCGCTACCTCGTCCTTCGTACCTCGTCCTTCGTACCTCGTCCTTCGTCCTTCGTCCTTCGTCCCTCGTACTTCGTCCTTCCTGATAACCTGCCACTGATAACTTGCCACTTACCTGGTCAACTGTTTGATCGCGGATTCTAGCCTGACTGGATCGTACTTGACGCCGAATTCAATCCCGAGATTTTGCATCCAGACAAGCGGCGCCGGGCCGGCATAATTGGTCCAGCGTGCTGTTCCGTCAAAGAGCAGAAATGTGTCCCAGACGGGTCCCGCCGTTGCCGTCGGCCACTTCAACACAGGCTCAAATATTCTGGAGGAAAAACTCCAGAGATCCCAAAATTGCGACACGCGCGGATCCTGCAGATAGCCCGACGATTGCTTGGCGCGACTGAGCGAATCATTGCCGAGCACCGGCATCCAGACCAACAACACCTTCAGCTTCGGCGATGGATTGTTCTTGAGCATTTGCTGTAATTCGGAGGCCCCCCGAATGCATTTCGGTCAGGTGGGCGAAAACAGCACAACCAGCCGTACATTCCCGTCGGCGGCATTGAAGGCCTTGACCACCTCGGCGCCCGTAAAGGAAAGGACCGTAATCTCACGCGGCGGACCGGGCGGACGTGGATCGGCCGCTGCCGCAGCGGCGCCCTGCCCAGCCGACACCGATACCGCACACAGCATCAACAGCAGAATTGAAAGAAAGCCCTTGCACATGCCCTTCATGATATCGAAAACCCTTCGAAAGTTTCACGCAAAAGTCGCCCCTCGCCAGTCGCCAGATGTGTGGGGCACAGCCGTGGCGCCGGTCGCCAGGCCGATGGCTCTTCTTGATGGGCTCAAGGGGTAACTGGCTCCTACCAGTCGCGGGGAGCTAGAATCCCCCCGCGCCTGCGAACCCGGCCGCAACTAACGGTGCCGCGAGCGACGCGAGCGGGTCCGCTGCGGTCATTTTGATCAGCACGTTTTCACAAACCCAGATGTTGGGAGCCCTCGTTGGCAGGCCCGGAGAGTTAGGTCAGGGTGCGGGCCGTTAGAGTTAGATAGACGGCGAGCTCGAGAATCCTGCTGAAATAACAAGATTTCGCCGAATACTAATCTAGAGAGCTCGCAAGAATGCGACAAGATCCTTCTTCTCTTGAGCGCTCAACTTCAACTGAAGGATCAGGTTGAAGTACTCGACGGTATCTTCCAGCGTCAGCAATCTGCCGTCGTGCAGGTAGGGTGGCGAGTCCTTGATGCCGCGCAGGGGAAAGGTCTTGATCGGTCCATCGGCCGCCGCCATCATGTTGTTGACCAGGCGCGGCTTGTAGAATCTCTCTCCCTGCAGGTTGTGCATGAGATTGTCCGTGTAATAGGGTGCCGCGTGGCAAGTGGCGCACTGCCCCTTGCCGAAGAACACCTTCTGGCCGTTCAACTCCGCTGGAGTCGCCTTCGCCGGATCAAGCTTGCCGAAGACATCCAATTTGGGCGCCGGTGGAAAATCTAGGATCGCTTGAAACTCCGCCATAGCCTGTACCTGGTGCCCTCGATCGAGAATGTTGATTCCTTTTTTGGCGGCAATTACCGGGTCACCATCAAAGTAGGCGGCCCGTTGCTCGAATTCTGTGAAGTCTTCCACAGTCTTGAGCGCCCGTTGCGATCCAAACAATCTCTGGATATTGACTCCCCTCAGGGTGGGCGTATCGATGCGATGGCGGAACTCCTGAGGACGAATGTCTCCCACCAGGTGCGTTGAGCCGTTGGTATGCCCGTTGGCGTGGCAATCAAAACAAGAAACACCGCGACTCGGCAGCCGGGAGCGCCGATCCGTAGTCACGTTGAATTGCTGTTGCAGGAACGGCGTAACCAGCAGTCGCACCCCTTCCAACTGTTTCGGATTGAGCACGCCGTTGAAAAGCTCGTAGAAGTTCATCATGGTAATCAACCGGCCCTTTGAGACATCGCCAAGGTCGGGCCTGGTGGTCAGAAATATGGGCGGCGGAAACTCGGGCAGGAAATGGTCAGGGAGGTCGAAATCCAGGTCAAACCGCGTTAAATCACGCCCCTCTTGTTTGTTGGTCTCATCGATATGAAATTTCGGGAACAACATCCCTCCTTCGGGATGATTGGGATGAGGCAGGGGCAGGAAGCCGCCCGGAAAAAGGTCCTTCCGGCTGACTTCATCCGGCGCCATGGCGGCCAGCTTCTCCCAGGTCAGCCCTTCCGGCAGGCGGATCCGAACGCCTTCCTGAACTGGCTTGCCACGAGACATTGTCACGGTCGCATCGGTACGATTGCTGAGATCGTATCTGGCATTCAGTAGATCCTGTTGCCGCCCCATTACCTGAGGCTTGGCCGCCTCCATGCGCGCTAACATTTCGCCGAAGTCGGCGACATCCGTGACCGGCATATAACTTGACGCATTTTGCGGGGGAGCTTTTTGTACTGTCGTAAGATTTCCTTCAGTGCGTGGCGCCTGCGCAATGATCGCCGGCACCATAGCCGCTATACCCGCTGCGGCGACCAAACACCGTCTTCCTCGGAGTTTCATAGTTGGCTCCTTTGAAAACAGGGGTCAGGCTTCAGGGGTCAGGGTTCAGAGTTCCATCCCCTGAAGCCTGACCCCTGAAGCCTGACCCCTGAATTTTAGCATTCGGCGAAATCTTGTCACTTCACCGAGGGTTTCGGTCATGCTTTACCGCCTTTGTGATCACCAAGGTAGAGATTACTTTGACCGCAGCTTCCGCCGGCGATTTTACCGAAACCGTAAGAATCGCGCCGAGCCCGAAACTCAGGTTCGTGTCACATCTGATTTGAATCCACGACGCTCCATTGCGCCCCAACCTCTTTTTCCGCGGATTCCATCGATCAGTCCCTGGGTGCGCCAAAGCGTGAGAAGTTGGCGGAAACACAGGTTCTCGATCAATGCGATCCACAACAGGCGCAAGACGTCGGTCCCAGTGGGATACCGGCGCTCGGTGAATTGTTCAAGGAGGACAGCGCTGATGGAAAGCAGCATTGCAAACGCCACGGTCACCATGAAAAACAGCGCCGCCACTTCAGGAGAAATCACGCCGAGGAGCAATCCTACAATGGTCAACAGGTATCCGCTCAGCTCCACCGCCGGACCGAACATCTCGAAAGCCACGAAATAAGGAAATGCAAAGAGCCCAAGCATCCCAAGTTTCGGGTTCAGGAACATTCGCCTGTGAAGCCACAGACTTTCAAAAGCACCGCGCTGCCAGCGATTCCGCTGACGATGCAAACCCTTGAAAGTCTCGGGCACCTGTGTCCAGCAAACGGGATCGGGGACGAAGACAATCCGGTATTTTGCTTTCTTCCGTTTTCAAATCTCGTGCAGACGCACAACCAGCTCCATGTCCTCGCCAATTGTCGCGGTTTCAAAGCCGCCGGCATCCACCACTGCCTGTCGGCGAAACAATCCGAAGGCGCCGGAGATGAGCAAAAGCGAGTCGAGGAAGCTGAAGGCGATACGCCCACCGAGGAACGCACGCATGTATTCGATCACCTGAATGCGGGCAAGCATGTTCCCAGGAATCCCGATTTCCGTGATCTGTGCGTCCTCGACTTTGCAACCGTTCGCGACGCGGATGATACCGCCGCTGGCCACCGTGCACTCATCGGTGAGGAACGGTCGCGTAACATGCAGCAATGAGTCTTTCTCGAGCAGCGAATCAGAATCGATAGCGCCGACCAGTTCGGAGCGAGCGACGTTGAGGCCCGCATTCAGAGAGTCGGCCTTCCCCCCGTTCTCCTTGTCGATGACGATCAATCGTATGGGATCTCGGGATTCGTAAATCGCCCGTATTGGTTTCGCCGGTAGCGTGCCGGACGGGAAGCGGCTCGATTTGTACAGCCGAAAGTGTTCGACGAGAATCTCAAGTGTGTCGTCCGTCGAGCCGTCGTTGATGACGATCACTTCATGGTTCGGATAGTTCAGCCCCAGCATGGCACGCACGCTGTCTCGTAGGCTCGCGGATTCGTTGTACGCGGGCGCGAGAATGGATACGGACGGAAGCAGGGGCGACCCGGAAAGTGTCTCCACTTCCGATGCGCTCAACCGCTGTGTTCCCCGAACCACAAAGTAACCAAGCACCATCATAACGAAATAAATCGAGTTGATGGCGGCGGAATAGAGAATGATGAAATACTCGACCTTGGAACTCTCTCTGTAGAGCGCTACCCAATCCATGGCATTTCCTCAGACACTCCTACCAGTCTCCGCGACCGATTCGAGCTTTCTCCAGAGCTTCGAGCGCCGCGGCAGCCGAGAACCTCGTCCCCGCCACTATTTCGGTTTCCAGAATGCTCAAACCATTGCTCCCTATCTGGGACAGCGCCCGGGCAGCGGCCAAAACGACCCTTCCGCTCTCCCCGCGTAGCCGGCGTGTCAGCGCAGGGACCGCTGATTGGAGTTTCAGTCTGCCGGCTGTGGTCGCTGCGGCGGCGCTGACTGACTCGCTGCTGTCAAGGATCGCCCCTGAAATGTGTTCAGCCAGATCGTCGGTCGCTCCAACGAGCGGCAAAACCCTCCAGGCCTTTGCACGGATTTCGGAATCCGGGTTGCGCAGCAACGTTGAAACCAACGGCAGCGACAGGCTGCGGCCCCAGGCCTCGATCAGGTCGAAAGTGCCCAGAATCTGGTCCCGGCGCCCGGAGGTGAGGCTCTCCGGGATAGCCCGGTCGGCCAGTAGCGGCAAATGGGGACGCAGGTCTTCGGCAAGGAGGGCACGCACGAGCAATGGTTGCGTCAAAGCAAATGCGAATACCTTCTCCACTTCCGGGCCACCGCCGCTTCGGACCAGCGCAACCGATGCTCGGATCCTTATCAACTCGTCCTCGTCTGCAAGAGCCAATACGAGGGTTCTAAATGCCGCTGCATGTTTGATTTGCGCTAGTTGTTCCACGGCGCGTTTTCGTTTCGCCGTGTCTCGCGCCCGATATCGTTTCCCCCATCGCGAAACCAACCCCATTTCGACCGTGAAATCACACAGACGCTGCTGTTCGGTTCCTCTGACGAGGGCCAGAAATTGCGCGAGACAAGCTTCGAACTCTTCCGGATAGCGCCGAAACAGTTTCGCCAATCCTAACCCCTGGTCTTGTCCGGCGGCGTGAGCGGCCAGCACTTCGCGTATGCGCGGCATAACTCACTGCGCGCGATTGGAACGTATCTGGGCAAGACGCCGGGTTATGGAGAGGGCGGAAACGATGACTGCGCTGGCAAAAAACTGCAGAGCAGTGAATGCCACGGCCACAGAAAGCAAAACATTTGTTATGTATCTGGAAAGAAACAGCCTGTGACCCAGCCAGATCAACATCACGTATCCGGCGATCACGATGACCGTTTTGAGCCAGATTGCGGCACGCGACGGAGGGTTCACTTCCTTACAGTCAGGCTGATACCGAAACTGTTTTGATGCGAGCCCGTCGAGCGCTTCTGATAAGAGTAGAAAACACTCGTCATGTATGAGGGCGAAATCTTGAAATCCGCTGCGGTTGTGAAAGTGTTTGCCCCAAACTTGCCCAGGCGGTCGACCGAAAGAGCAGAGAAGCTTTCATTCCCGCGCGCATAGCGGGCGTGCAGCAGGATCGCCTCGTTCAATTGCTGGTTGTAACGGATCGAAAGGGATCGAGTGCCCGCAATCGGCAGGCCCGGCGCCGTATAGTCGGTCCACGCCTGGTAGAAAGTGGCCTGCAGCCACCTCGGTTTCTCAAAGTAATATTCGATCGATGGGCTAACGACGCGGACGACCGCGTCGTTGAATCGCATGTGCCGGTAGTCTGTCGAAAGAACCACGCGCTCTGCCAATGAGTACGCAAATCCACCCGTATAGTCCTGGCGGGCTAGAGCCCTCGCGCCGGGGGCAAGCATCATGCCTCCACGAATCCATAGCGGCCTTTCAAAGCGATGAGAGACGCTGAATCCAGAGCGGTGCGCCACGCGTCGCCAAATTTGTTCCAGACTTCGTGCTGCACCGTCGCGCGATTCCTGCTACCGACGTAGCCGATGCTGACGGCGCCGACGTGGGCCGGAGATGCAACCGAAAGTCGATCCTGCCCATAACCCGTTACCATCTCGAAGCGGCGCGGCGTAATATCCTCTTGCAGGGCCTGGGCTTCAGAGTTGTTGGGCTCAAGAGCGAGAACCTGCGATAGCACTTTCTGCGCTTTATCATCCTGTCTCTGATAATGATAGCTACGTGCAAACGCGAGCATCAACTCGAGATTCTCGGGTACGATCTGCCGAGCCCGGTCCAGAAGCTCTTCGCTGGCTCGGTATCGTTGCTGATACATAAGGATGTAGGCTTTGCCGATCAGCGCGGCGCTATCGCGCGAGTTCCGGGCCAGTGCTCTATCAAAAGCGGCGATCGCCGTCTGGTAGTCGCGGAGCCAGCCCGAGAGACGTCCGACCCACAGGATATAGTCCGTTTTTTGCGGATTGGTTTCCGAAAGCGTTCTGTAGAGTTCGCGGGCTTCCCGGAATCGTCTCGCGGCAATCGCTTCTCTAGCACTCGTTTCGAGGTCCTGCTGTAGCGGCGCCACGGCAAAGCTTGTGCCTATGCAGATGAAGAAAAGCGCGGGGATCAAGGCCTTTAACATTTATCCTTGACGAGCCGTTTGATTCTCGCCACCAGCTCCATGGGGCTGAAGGGCTTCACAACGTAATCAGCGGCCCCCAGGCCGAATCCCTTCATGATGTCGGATTCCTGTTGCCTGGCGGTCAGCATTACCACATCCATTTCTCTCGTCCGCTGATCGTTCTTGATCGATGCGAGCACTTCGAACCCGTCCATTTGCGGCATATTGACGTCGAGCACAATGACGTTGGGTTTGAACTCCACCGCGATCCGGACAACATCTCCGGCGTTCGACGCGACGAGGCACTCCATCCCATGGGCCTCAATGGTGGTCCTCACCAGGGCCACAACCGTTGGATCATCGTCCGCAATGAGGACTCGCGCCGGCCCTTCCTCCCGGCCAGCCGGGACCTCGTTTTTCCTGTTTCTGGACCTGGCTATCAGTTGACAACATCTGACGAGGATTTCCTCCGGTGCATACGGTTCAGTCAGAAAGTCATGCAAGCAGTTTCGACTATCAAGCTGCGTTTGCAACAGGAGATCCAGCGGACCGATCAGCAGTACCGGCGTATGGGTACCCGGCAGCATTCCAAACGGTAGACCGGAGGCCGAGTGCGAGGCGGGCACACTCACAATATCGATATCGACGTGACCGCTAGCGCTGCGGTCAGTCCCATATTCGTCAATGGCGTGGCAAGACACGCCCGCGGCCTGCAGCAGTTGCTGAATGCCTGATCCCTCCGCCTTCTCAAAACTTATCAAGGCAACGTGGCGGCCCGACAGAACCCTGGCTATTCCGGCCGCAAGGGCTCGACATCCTGACGACTCTGCAGTGCGTCTGAGAAGAGTTTCACGAGCTCTCTGAAATGAGTTTCGAGTTCCTCAATGTCCGAAGAGGAATCCTCGAGTAGGTTTTCAATTTCGAACGCCACATGACTGATCTGGGGGAAGCCAACAGTCCCCCCAGTGCCGGCCCATTGATGCACGAGTACTTTTGTGGCCGCGACATTGAGCCCGGTCTTCACTTCCTCACGCAGCCGCCGGCTCTGCGTCTCGCCCTCGCTGAGGAACTCCTGGACTATGTCCTGTAGGCTTTCGACGGGATCGTCTTCAGCAGCAAGAACGCGTCGTGAAGCCGTAGGGGAGGCAGAGCTGCGCTGATGTACGGTGTCGAGGTATTTGCGGACCTGCAGCAGCAATTCTTGAACAACAAATGGCTTTGTAATGTAGCCATCGCATCCGGCGCTGAGCGCTTTCTCTTCGTCTCCTTTCATTGCATAAGCCGTCAACGCTACGATGGTAATGTCCGGAGTGTCAGGATTTGCCTTAATCCGCCGTGTTAGCTCCAGCCCGTCGATGCCCGGCAGCTGGACATCCGTGAGTATCAGATGGGGCCTGAACGTGCTCAGAGTTGAAAGGGCCTCAGTGGCGTCTCTTGCGGTCCGGATGAGGTATCCCTCGCTTGCAAGAAGAATCCTTGCGAGCTTCAGATTCACGGGACTGTCGTCGATGATGAGAATGGATTCGTTGGCCATTGAAAACGTCCTGATTATCGTTGAGCGATACCTGTCAAAGCATGCCCAGCGGGAAGCGGGACGCTATCGGCCGTATTATCTTCAATGACGGGCTCGCGGGGGGAACAGTCGGATCCTTCGCCAAGGCGCCTGGGCGAGCCTGGATCAAGCGTACGCGGGGCGCCTGCATGTCTTGGAAGAAGCACGAAAAACGTGCTGCCCTTCCCGGGCGTGCTCGTGACACCCACCTGGCCACCCTGCGCTTCGATGATTCTTTTCGTGAGTGCCAGTCCCAGTCCCGTGCCCTGATATTTTTTCGACGCGCCTTCGTCCAATTGCTGAAATTCGACGAACAGCCGCGGAACATCCTCCGGCTTGATTCCGATGCCGGAGTCTTCAACCTGGATCCGAAAACAATCACTCCCGACCGGAAGCGCGGATACGTTTGTGCGGCCCTGTTCCGGGGTGAATTTCAGTGCATTCGTGAGGTAGTTGTACAGGACCTGCTTGAGCTTCTCCGGATCCAGTGTGACCTCGTCTACACTGGGATCCACAGAGGAAACCATCTGGATGCGCTTACCCGCCGTCAGTGTCCTTAGACTCTCGCAGACTCCCGCGATCGTTTCGGTCAGATTGAGTTTTTCCGGCCTGAATTCCATCTTGCCGGCCTCGACTTTGGAGAGGTCCAGGACATGATTAATCAATTGCAGAAGGTGCCTGGCGCTGGTAAGGATGTCTCCCAGAAACTCTTTGTGGTCCTCTGAAACCGGCCCGACTCTTTCGTCGTGCATGAGTTCGGCAAATCCGATAATCCCGTTCAGCGGCGTCCGCAGCTCGTGAGACATGTTGGCCAGGAACTCGCTCTTGAGACGGTTGGCCTCTTCCACTCGGCGGTTCTGCTGTTTCAGTTCGTCGTTCTTCTCTCGCAGCACCTGGTTCAGGCGTTTGCGCTCCGTGACGTCGCGCGCTGCGGCGAACACTCCCTGCAGCCTCCTGTCCCGGTCGTAGAAGGTGGTCGCATTGTAGGACACCACAGTTGCCTTGCCGTTCCTGGAGCGCGCCGTCAGCTCGTAGTCGGTGACCTTCTTTTCGCTCAGCACCAGCTTGATGCCCGCTTCGGCCCGCTCCCGATCGGTGAAGTAGTTTTTGAACGGCGCGCCGATCAACTCGTCGCGCGTGCAATCGGTAAGCGCCTCCATCTGCTTGTTGACGTCGGTGATGATTCCGGACGGATCGGTAGTCATAATCGCGTCAATGTTGGACTCGATGAGAGAGCGCGTGTAGAACTGCTGGTCGCGCAGGCGCTGATCGAGCTTCATCTGCTCTGCTTCGACCTCCTTGCGCGCGGTATTGTCGGTGCCGATCAACAGGTAGCCGATGATGGCTCCTTGATCGTCGCGCAACGCCGTGACCGATACGAATGCCGGAAAGCGGCTCCCATCTTTGCGGATATACGTCAGCTCGTAGATGTCCTCGATCTCGCGCGAGGCCTTGAAGACCAAGGCCTCAAAGCCCGGCGTGATCGTGGTTTCTAGCTCGGCGCTCAAAGTCTTGGCACGCGCGATCAATTCCTGCGGGTCGGAAATGTCAGCGGGGGTGATCTTGTTCAGTACTTCGACGGCTGCATAGCCCAGCATGCGCTCGGCGCCGACATTGAATAATTGAATGACGCCCTTTTCGTCGGTGGCGATACTCGAGAAGTTGGCGCTGTTAATGATCGCGTTCTGCAAGGCGCCCGCTTTAAGCAGAGCCTCGTCGGTAGCGTGCGAGGCAAGGCTCCCAAGCCGACAATTCTCTTCGAGAGGCAAATTCACACGTTTCATGCCCAAACTCTTAACAATCCTCCTTGCTTCTCCATGCTAGCATGGAGAAGTCCCAAAGGCATGTTTGTTCCCTTTTGAACACTTCCGTTCGCGGCTGCGTCCAATCTTGGGAAAGCTGGCATCGGCTCTCTAAAGAGTTCGCAGGAATGCGGCGAGTGGGCGCATCCCGCCGTGTTGCGAGTTCCTCTGGCGGCTGGCGACCGGCGACCGGCGACAACGAATCAGGTATGATTATCCTGTTATCAGATATTCTGTTGCGCGGCTACCCTGCGGGCTTATCCTGGGTGGCGAGCTTGAAAGATAAGGCTATTTTGAGCGGGTGATGAGACGCCAGACAAAGAATCTGCTCGGAAATCCAACGTTCAAATTTTCGGGGTTGTTATTTGCCTACGTGTTGCTCGGCGCTTTCCTCCTCCGGTTAGACTGGGTAGACCAACATCTGATTCGCCCGTACGCGGTTTTGATCACCCGCATTAGCGGCGCGGTTTTAAGCGCTGCGGGAGTATCCGTAGAGACTTTTGGCACGACCATACGTCACAGTTCGTTCGTTGTGGATATCCGCAAAGGATGCGATGGAATCCCGGCCACGCTGGTCCTGATCTCGGCCTGCCTGGCCTATCCCCTTCCCTGGAGGGCTCGGGCTCTGGGATCCCTGTGGGGCTACTTTTTGATATTTGTTTTGAACTTGATTCGCGTGACGGGGCTTTTTTTAGTTGGTCTGAAGGGATCGAGCCAGACATTTGAGTTTTTTCACACTTATGTGGCGCAGTTCGCCGTCATTGCTTTGGCGATGGTTTACTGGATCTATTGGATCGGAAGAGAAAAGACCGCCGTCAACTGAAAGACTGCTTGTCTTTACGCTCCTTGTTATTCTCTTTTTCGGCGCAGTGTGGCTGACGTTCCGGCAGATCCAGCCTTTGTACGGAAGCCTTCTGTCTGCCGGCCCCGAGTTCTACTTTGGGCTGGCGGGAAAGAAGTTTCAATTCGGGCTGTCCGGACGGGATATCTTGTTCCGCTGTTACGACGCGCCCGCCTTTGAGGCGACCATCGAGTCGGCCGGTTTGTATGCCAACATTATGCTGCTGTCAGCCTTGTTGTTGGCAACGCCGGGGATGCGATGGAAAAAGCGGTTCCTCGTCCTGGGTCTTGGACTGGCTCTCCTCAGCTTGAGCCACATTGCCTTTGTTATCACCAAGGTGGAAATTACTTTGATCGCCGCAAAGCACCCGCTGGCGGGCATTGAATCGTTCTGGAGATTTTGGGATGACTTCTTCGAAGTCATGGGGAAAGAATTTTTCCCCATCCTGATATGGCTCCTGCTCGGGCTGAGGTACATGCTGGGAGCCAGTGACAAACTTCTTGTACGGTCCGGGATGCTAGCCGTCGGACGCAATGCACGGTGTCCGTGCGGGAGCGGCAGGAAATACAAAGTTTGCTGTGGCCGGGGCTGAAGATGGCTGGCTGGGCCGCAAACGGCGGTGCCGCGACCGTCAGGGAGCGGGCCCGTTTGGCCACTTTGAATCTCCAATGCCGGTGACCGGTACGCCGGGCCCGCTCGCTTACGCGCGCGGCACCGCCATCGCTCCGCGTTCTGCCCTGAGGCCAAACTCTGTCACGAACTGAGCCGCAGCGTGCCTGACTTCCTCAGAGTCAAAAATCCAACCAAAGCCAGCAAACCGGCCAGCAGAATGAGACCCCACTCCGAGAGAGTAGGAATCTCGGCGGCAACTGCAAGGTTAAAAGTTTGGCTACCGGCGCAGTTGTTCGAGTCTATCGCACTTATCGTGACGTTGAATGATCCTGCAGTTGAAGTCTGCCCTGAGATCAAGCCGGAGGCCGACAGCGTGATACCGGCGGGCAGCGAACCGCCGGTGACGAGGAATGTAACGGGCCCGATTCCGCCGCTGGCGGTGAGTTGCTGGCTGTAGGGTATAAACCGTGCCGTACTGGGTAGCGTAGTAGGTGAAATTGTAATCGTCGGGCAATTCACCAGCACAGTGTAGATTCGGCTGCCAAGGCAGCCGGTCACCGTATCGGTGGCCGTGACGGTAAACGTGAAACTGCCTGGCGTTGTCGGCGTACCCGACAGCAGGGCGGCGGACGGGCCGCTGGAGGCAAGGCTCAGTCCCGGAGGGAGGGCCCCGGCGCTCACGCTGAAAGCATAGGTCGATGCCGGGCTGGCCGTGATTGTCTGGCTATAGGCTACACCGGCAGTCGCCGCCGGAAGGGTGGCTGGAGAAAGAGTGATGGCCGGACAAACAAAAAGAGGATTGATAACGATCGTGTAAATCTGAGAACCGAAACAGCCGGCGGAATCGGTCGCCCTGACCGTAAAAGTGAAACTGCCCGCTGTTGTCGGTGTCCCCGACAGCAGGCCGCCTGGGGCGAGAGTCAGACCCGGAGGGAGGGATCCCGCGATCACCGAAAAGGTGTAGGGCGCCGTGCCTCCGCTGGCCGTAATCGGTTGGCTGTAAGCCGTGCCCACGGTTCCAGCGGGAAGAGTCCCAGGCGACAGGGTGATGGGACTGCAGGCGGGACAAACGGCGACGTTGTTGGTATCGAGCGTCACGGTGCCATTGCGCGCCAAGGCCCTACCCGACAAACTTGCGCCGGTATTGAGGGTGATGCTGGTCAGCGCCAGAATATTTCCGGCGACCGCAGAGGCGGTACCGAGAGTCGCGGAGCTGCCGACCTGCCAGTACACGTTGCAATTTTGGCCGCCATTGATCAGGAGAACTCGCGCGTTGCTTGCCGTGGTGAACGTGCTCCCGATCTGGAAGATGAAGATCGCACCGGCGTTGCCCTGGGCGTCAAGCGTGAGCGTTCCGGTCAACTGAGCCGAAGTCGAAAAGCGATAGACCCCCGCCGTGAGCGTTTGTCCACCCAGATCCGTACCCGTCAAGTCGCGATTGAACGCCTGGCCCGCCAGATTATTGTAGGCAGTGGTGAGATCGATCTGAGCCTGCCTCGCGACCGCATCATCTGAATGTGTCGTTCCTCCGGTCACGAACCCCGGAGGAAACCCGGTGATTACTGTGCCCGGGCTGACACCCACATCTCCGATAATGGCGGAGGCGCCTGTATTGACCACCGTTGAGCCACCCAGAACCGCGAAACTTCCCGCCTGACCCAGGGGGGGAGCCACCTGGGCTAACGCTGGGGAGGAGCAAAGAAGCGCAGCCAATCCCACGCTCGCTAAGACACTCATGCACTTCTTCATCTCGCTCATTATCTCGCTCATTTCATCTCCCCTCTGAAACCAAGGTCGTGGGTAACTCTTTAGATCTCAACCACTCTGGTTGCATAAGAGATCCCGGTTATGGAGTTTTGTCATTCCAGGGGCGATGATACTCCTGGGTTAACGGGCACGTCAAGACTCTGTCACGAACTCAGCCGCATGCTGCCTGACTTCCTCAAAGTCAAGAATCCAACCAAAGCCAGCAAACCGGCCAGCAATATTAGACCCCACTCGGAGAGCGTCGGGATCGGGATGCCCGAAGCGGCGGCGCCGCTGCACCCGCCGATCGTGTTGCCGCCGCCACCCGCCATCGTCACCGCACCAGTCGCACCTGTTCCCGCCAGGACCCTGCCGGTCACGTTGGAACCGGCCCCCACGGTGATGCTTGCATTGGCGAGGACGTTTCCGCGAAAGGTGATCCCATTCAGGGTCGCCGAGGTGCCAACCCGCCAGTAGACGTTGCAAGGGTCAGCCGTACCAATGACATTTGAGTTGACGTTGGCGGTCAGCGCGCTACCCACCTGGAAAATGAAGATCCCTGGCCCGTCGAGAGTCAGGGTTCCTGTGGCCGCCAAATCAGCCGCTCCGCCCGCAAAAGAATAGATGCCTGAGGTGAGCACGGCTCCGTTTAGTTGCGCCGGGATCACTGTGCCGGGCCCCTGAGCGGCCAGAAAGACGTAGGCTGCGTTGGCATCGGCACGAGCCTGCTGCACAACCAAGTCATTGGTGAGGTGCACGGTAAACCCAGGAGCGGTCGAAGGTGGAAAGTTCGTAACCGAGGGAGTTGGAGAAGAACCGACGTCTCCACTGACCGCGGTGCCGAGGCCCGTCGAGCCAGTCACCGCCGAGTTACCCAAGGCGCCAAATTGCTGCCACACGCCCGCTGGTGGTGCTACCTGGGCCAACGCCGGCGATGGGCAAAGAAGCGCCAGCAATCCCAAGCTCGCCAAGACACTCATGTACTTCTTCATTTCGTTCATTTCGAATCTCCCCTTCAAAATCAGGATCGCGGAAAAACCCCTTAAAGATCTCAACCACTTTGGTTGGAACAGAGATGTCTGTTATGGGGCCTTGTTTCCAACGGCAATGATACTCCCAAGCTTTTGGTTGCGTCAAGACCTGAATTAGAAGGACTTACAGGAACTGGAAGGAGGTTGCCAAGTGAAAGCCTGGTGACTGGCTGAAATCCTCTGACCGTGCTTCTCAGTTTTACAACCACGGATCAAACGGATCGGATTAAGCGTCATTGCGAGTAATCCGTTTAATCCGTGCTAATCCGCGTTTGCATTACCAATTGGTGACATCGGTCGTGGCGTAGCAACGAATGCCGTTCGCGCAGGCAGAACGTGGCGATCGGTTGACGGCTGCTTGACGGCGCTTGACGGCAGCTTGACGGCTCGGGCTAGTCAGCAACCACGCCGTTGTTGGAGCCGCAATCACCAGTGCCGCGAGCGACGCGAGCGGGTCCGTTGCGCTGATTGTGATCGGACAATGTACACAAGATTGTTAGAGGGCAAGTATGACAAAACTGCCGTAGTCGGACCGGCGGCACGGAACCGCTCGCGTCGATCGCGGCACGGTTAATCGCGGCCCGAGGAGCACGCACCGAGACTTTGACCTTCCGGTCGCGGCCGTTCATCTGGCGACCGGCGACTGGCGACAGGGACAACTTGCACGAGCCTTATCGTCGTAACCGGCGCGCCACCACCCAGAATGCTCCAGATCTTGGACATCTTGATTTTCGATGGCGTGAAATAGGACCACTTTGCCAATACAACCTCGCGCCCCTCGCCCAGACCTGCCACAGCCCCATCGGCCAGATAGTAGATCGGGTGAGCGGCTGTCCGCCGATCCGTCAGGTCGCTCAGCCTGTCAACAAACACCAGGGGCCGCCGGCAATAAAAAAGCAGGTGCGTGAAGTTGACGTCAATGACCGCGATCGTTGCGTCCGCAGGTAGTCCGTTGACAACCGCTCCGATCTCGGGCAGCGGCAAATACGGCCGGAACATCCCCCACGACAGCGCGAAGACCAAAAAGATGCCCGCCAGCGCGACTCCGATGCGGCGCGCCGTTTGTACGGGGTCCAGCAGATTCCACAGCGACAGAATCAAGGCGACTGGAATCAGCATCGCCAATTGCCACATCCAGATGAAGGCGCCGCCCGCCCCCAACCCCTCGCTCACTTTCCAGCCGACGACAGCCAGCACAATGAACGCCACGACGCTGGCGATCGGCAGGACCGCAAGGCCGCCACGCCAGGGCCGCTGGCTCGCGGCGGGTGAAGCCAGAAAACGCGCCACAGCGATGGCTACGGCCGGGTACAGCGGCATCAGATAGTTCTCACGTTTGCCGCTTGAGATCGAAAAGAACACCAGAATGAAACCAAACCAGCACACCAGCAGCCACGCGTCTGACGTGCGTTCCTCTGTGCGCCGGATGAAACAAACCAGCCAGACGATGAAGGCGATGCACCACGGAAACATGCTGACCAAACTTGTTGTCAGGTAATACAGCGCATGCCGAGTCCCCAGGGTGTCGGTCGCAAACCGCTGCAGGTTTTCCTCGACGAAAAAAACCCGCCAGTACTGCGATCCGAACCACGCCAGCATGAACAGGTACCAGGGCAGCGCCAAGCCCGCAAGCACAAGCAGCCCTCGCACCCACGGCTGACTTTTCCACCAGCGGTCACGGGTGATGACTGCGTGACAGAGCAGCGGGCCGGCCACCAGCACCAGCGATACAGGCCCTTTGATAAGAACTCCCAGGCCGCACAGCGCGCAACCTGTGTAGAAGAACGAGGAGCGCCGGCTGCCAGCCTTCGCCTCTATTCTCGCTTCGTGAAAACACAGCAGGCTGGCCAGGGTAAATAATGTCAACAGGACATCGATCGAATAGACCCGCGACAGGTAGAACAGATTCGGCATGGTCGCCAGGATCAGCGCAGCCAGCGGACCTGCCGCGGAAGACGAATCCAGCCGGTTGGTCAATCGCCAGGTGATCGCAACAATCAACAACAGCAATAGGGCCGTCGAGAATCGGTAGGAGAATTCGGACACGCCCATCAGCGCGTAGCCGGCCAGATTCCACCAGTTGGCCAGCGGCGGTTTTTCAAAACGCGGTTCGTAGTTGAGGTGGGGGACCCAGTACTGGCCCAACTCCAGCATTTCGCGCGGCGGCTCGGCGTGGAACGCTTCGTTGCCCTTGGTCAGAGGCAGGCTGCCCAAGCCTACAAAATAGGGGAGCAACGCAAAAACAACCAGCGCCAGGGTGCGGCCCGGAACCGAGATCGAGGATGAGCGACCTGAACGCGCGCGTGTGCTCATCCCCGATTTCCGGAATTGACCGTCTACGCCTTCAGCACCGTACGTGTTCTGCTCTTATCGGCCTGGTTGGCCAGGTGCAGCGACCGCACGGCGCTGTGTCCCACCTCAACGGGAGCGTTGGGCTGCTTGCGGGTGCGGACGCAATCGGTGAAATTTGCGATGTGCGGGCGCGTGTCGGTTACGCCGCCCGGCAATTCTTCGCGGATCGGTTTGGGAACTTCCCAGCGCCCGCCCGTCCAGGGTTCCGCGTAGACGCGGTAGCCCGCCTCGCTCAGCTCCAGCGTTCCCTTCTGCCCGTGGAAGATGATGGCCCAGCCGTTCATAAACGAGCTCATGTACGAGAGGGTCCACGTGCAGGTAAATCCGGGATACTCAAAGACGGCAGTGAACGTGTCGGGGGTTTCCGATCCGACCAGCTTATAAATCTGGCCATAACACTGGGCGGCCACCGGCTGGTCTTTGCCGGTCATCCATTGGACGACATCCATCAGGTGCGTGCCCTGGTCGGTCATGTGGCCGCCCGAGTAATCCCAAAAGACCCGCCAGCTGCGGAAGCGCAGCGGGTCCAGCGCGCGGCGCGGCGCTGGTCCGAGGAAGCGATCCCAGTCAAGCGCGCCCTCCAGCTTAGCGTCGCGGTTCAGCGTGCGGTTCCAGTACCACTCGGCCCGCACCAGATTGATCTCTCCAAGCAGCCCTTCCTCGATCATTTGCTTGCAGCGCTGAATGACCGGTGAGCTGCGGCGCTGCATTCCGATTTGAACGATCCGGTCAGTCTTGCGGACTTCACGAACCATGTTCTCGCCCTGCTCGATGGACCAGGACATCGGTTTCTCGCAGTAGACGTCTTTGCCGGCCTGCAAGGCCGCAATCAGATGATCGTGGTGCCAGTGTTCGGGCGAGGCGATCAGCACGGCGTTGATATCTTTGCGCGCGAGAAGTTCGCGGTAATCGACGTAACCCTTTGCTTTGGCGCCGGCGATTTCCAGTCCCCGATTGCGATTCGGTTCATAGACATCACAGACGGCGGCCCACTCGATTCCACCGAGTTCCTTAAAGCGGGTCATGTGGCCGCGGCCCATGCCGCCCGAACCGATGATCCCCAAAGTGATTGTGTCGTTGGCGCTGTAGCTGCGCGCCCGGACGGTCTCCAAATTGGCAGACACAGCGCCCACTCCGGCCATGGCTGCAGCGTTTCCCAGAAAGGTTCGACGATTGATGGAGCGCATAGGCGTCCTCCTGCGTATGGGGGAGTTATACCACGTTCAAGTAGCAACTGATCAGCGGCAGGAATACAAGTAAGGCATCCAATGCACCGGCCTGTAGCCTAGTCCGGATTATCCACAAGATGAAAAACCTAGTCACGAATTTCACGAATTTAACGAATTATCACGAACACTGATTCAGACGGGATCCCGGTTCTTAGCCAAGCGGCTGAACTGCAAAGCTTTTTTCGTGTAATTCGTATCATTCGTGTAATTCGTGACTAGGCTTTTTATTTTGTGAATAATCCGGGTAGCCCAGGGTTAGCCCGGGTTAGCCCAGCGTTTTGCCGGTGCTTCTTCGAGGCCTTCACGTATGTGGTATGATGATGAGTTCAAGAGGAGGGAACGAGCATGCCGTACCCCGAATACATGGTCGCACCGTTGCGCGAGGAACTGACCCGCGTAGGAGTGCAGGAATTGCGATCCGCCGAGCACGTGGACGCGGCGTTGAAGAATGCAATCGGAACGACTCTGGTTGTAGTCAATTCCGTCTGCGGCTGCGCCGCCGGATGCGCCCGGCCCGGAATTGCGCTGGCGTTGCAGAGCGCAGTTCGTCCCGATCGCGCCTACACGGTTTTTGCCGGCCAGGATCTGGAAGCTACCAACCAGGCAAGAGCTTATTTTGCGCCCCATCTGCCGTCGTCGCCGTCGGTGGCGTTGCTGCGGGATGGAAAAATCGTCTACATGCTGGAACGACAGCGCATCGAAGGCCGCACACCTCAAGCCATCGCCGACGACCTAGTGCGCGCTTTTCAGGACCATTGCGGAGAGGGCTCAGCGTCAACGGGAGAAACATCAGCAAGATCGCCGGAAGCGCCCGCCCCAAACCCGCTGCGAATCGTGTAGTCGCGGACACAATGAACAGTGCCGCAAGCGACGGCACTGTTCATTTCGGCCGGATAAGAACTCTCGGAGTCGTTGATCAGGCCCTCAGCCGATCATCCGGTGGCACCGACCCGCTCGCGTCGCTCGCGGCACCGTTCATTCCGGCCAGGTCGAGCACTCGGGACCATTGAACAACCAGAGCTCCGAAGCCCGAAACCTGAATCCTGAATCCTGACCCCTGCTCTTCTCACTTCCGAGTTCCCTTCCGTCCGGGAAAATCCACCGCGGTGCGGGGATTGGACGGCGGATCGGCGCCTACCCACCACTGAAAGGCGCGCGGCGCTTTTTCTTCGCCGCGCCGGCCGCCCCGCGGGGCGGCCTTATGCGGCTGATTCTTTCGAGAACTTTTCCTGGCTGTCATCTAATTGGTCCGTTTCTCGGCAACATTCAAGCCGGCAGGCATCTCGTCGTGCCCGTGCGGTACCGGGCTTGAAAAACTACCGACTCCCTGGCTGAGGAAGTTATATCCAGCCTCGCCGTGCAGTGCCAGATCAAGACCCGTCATTTCGTCTTCGGCGCTGACGCGTAGCGCGGTCACAAGACTGACAAGTTTTAAAATCATAAACGTTCCGGCAGCTGCCATCGCCCAAGTAGCCGCCACAGCGATCACCTGGTTGAGCAGTTGTCCCGGGTTGCCCTGCAGCAGGCCGTCGGCGCCTGCGGGGTTGACCGCCTTGGTCGCAAAAATTCCGGTAGCGATGGCGCCCCACGTGCCGCCCAGTCCGTGAACACCGAAGACATCCAGCGCATCATCGTAACCGGCGCGGGCTTTCAGCCAGTTGATTCCCAGGTAGCAGATCGCGCTGACTCCCAGCCCGATCCAGATCGAAGAAGCAACCGTCACGTAACCTGCCGCCGGTGTGATGGCGACCAGTCCAGCCACTGCGCCGGTCACGGCGCCAAGAATCGTCGGCTTGCCGCGGTGCAGCCATTCGATCGACGCCCAAGCCAGTCCGGCGGCTGCGGCAGCCGTGTGCGTTGCGGCAAAGGCATTGGCCGCCAGCCCGTTGGCCGCCAGCGCGCTGCCGGCATTAAATCCAAACCAGCCGAACCACAGCAGCGCACCGCCGATGAGCGTTAGCGAAAGGTTGTGCGGCGGGAACGGTTTGTCGGGATAGCCGACGCGTTTGCCGATGACCAGCGCCGCGACGAGCGCCGAGACTCCGGAACTGACGTGCACGACCGTTCCGCCGGCAAAATCCAGCGCGCCGAGCTTCATCAACCAGCCGCCTCCCCAAACCCAGTGAGCCAGCGGGTCATAGATGAGCGTGGCCCATAACAGGCTGAAGAGAACGAACGCGCCAAACTTCATTCGTTCGGCAAACGAACCGGTGATCAACGCCACGGTAATGACGGCGAACATGAGCTGGTACATGGCAAAGAGCAGATGAGGGATGGTCTGGCCTGTAACCGGATCGGAGCCGACACCTTGAAATAATAGAAAGTTCAGACTGCCAATCCAACCTCCCTTGTCAGCGCCAAACGACAGCGTGTAGCCGACCAGGACCCACTGGACACTGATCAGGCACAGCAGGAAAAAACTGTGCATCAGCGTCGAAAGGACGTTGCGTTGCTGGACCAGCCCACCGTAAAACAGGGCCAGACCCGGCGCCGTCATCATCATCACCAGTGCTGTGGCGACCAGCAGCCAGGCCGTGTCACCGGAGTTGACAGCCGGAGCTGCAGCATCCTGCGCCAAAGCCAGTGAGTTCGAAAACAAGAAGACAAGGACCGGTGCGCCGGCCAGGGCTCGTAACAAGACATTTTTTGTCATGGCTGGATTCAGACCTCCATTAATGAAATGATGTGAACCAACATTCGAAGCCACCCTCAGACAGCGTGGGCGGCCCGTTCCCCCGTACGAATTCGGATGACTTCTTCCAGATGGCTCACGAAGATCTTTCCGTCGCCGAACTTTCCTGTTTTGGCCACCTTCAAGATGGCGTCGATGGCGCCGTCGAGCAAATCGTCTTCGAGCACGACTTCAATCTTGAGTTTGGGCAGGAATTCGACTTGGTACTCGGTTCCGCGGTAGCTCTCCGTATGACCTTTCTGACGGCCAAATCCTTTGACCTCGCTGACCGTCATCCCCGTGATGCCTACCTGCGCCAAGCCCTCTTTGACGGCTTCGAGCAGATGCGGCCGGATAATCGCTTCGATTTTTTTCATTCGGTTTCTCCGTGAATTCGAACAATCGGCTTCGTTGAAATCCTTCACATTTCAGAACCGTCGCTGGTCACTGACTGGCCCGCACCCTTCCGGGTGCGGCACTGTTGGCGCTTCGTTGCAGCTGCAGCCTCCCATCGTGTTCACTGTCGGCAAATTGACCCGCACCCTTCCGGGTGCGGCACTGTTGGCGCTTCGTCGGGGGCTCAGCCCCCAAATTGCGTTCGCACTGACGACAAATGACGGCATGAACCGATGACGGCCACGAGCCCGTGCACGAGCACGTCAACGAGCACGATGACGATCACGTCACGATCCCTGACCCCTGACCCCTGAAGCCTGACCCCTGTTCAAGAGCTTCGGTCAATGCCTCCTCGATTCTGGTGCACGACTCCGGGTCCAGCTTCCGTCCGCTGCGATCGACGATGTAGAACACGTCCAGCGCGCGATTTTTGACGGTGGCCATCTTGGCGAAAACGATATCGGCGTGCAGGCCGGCCAGCGTGCTCGATATCGTGTAGGCCAAACCGAGCCGATCGCGGGCCTGCACCTCTAAAACCGTCGAGACTTGTGAAGCAGCGTGATCCCACACGATGGAGAGCTTCTCCGGGCGCGCCGGCTTTCTGCGGAAGCGGCTGGCCTCGCGCGCTATTTTTTGAGCCACCAGGCTTGCCAGATTCACTTGACCGCTCAAAGCCGCGTGCATCGCGGCATCGAGCTCGGCGCAACGTTCGGCGTCGGCTACCGGCCCACCGTCGATCTGCCGCACCTGAAATGTATCGAGGACGACTTGATCGGAACGGGTGCGCAGTTGCGCCGACAAAATCGTCACCCCTTCTGCGGCCAGCGCACCTGCAATAGCGGCAAAAAGCCCTTCACGATTGCGCGAGCAGATCGTCAGTTCCGTGCATCCCGTCAGAGGATCCTGACGCCAGAGCGTGCGCAGTAACTGGTCGTGCAGCCCAAGAATCAGGCGAACCTGGCCAGCCAAAACCTGGGCGGGAGTCAAACGAAGCAGGTCGACGGGAAGTTCTGCCAAATGCCGGCGGACCGCATCGATTTCAATTTCTCCGGAAAGCATTCCAGCCACTTCGGCTATGCGCGCCTCGGCGTCCTCAACTCCGGCCGCTCGCCCCGAGTCGATCAGGAGTTGGTATCGCGCGCGGTCGTACAGGTCAAGCACCAAGGCGCTTTTCCATCCGGTCCAGGCGTCGGGAGATACGGCCGACGTGTCGGCGTAGGTGAGCAACAGCAGCATCTCAAGCCGTTCGCGCGTTTCGACGCGATCGACAAAACTGCGCACGACCGCCGCGTCGGACAGATCACGGCGTTGCGAAACGTAGGACATCGCCAGATGTTCTCGGACCAGAAACTCCACACAGGCGGATTGCTCGTCGGAAAGCTTGAGACGATGGCAGAAGCGGCTGGCCAGCACAGCACCCTTCTCGACGTGACCTCCACCTAGCCCCTTTCCCACGTCGTGCATCAACACCGCCAGGTGCAGCAGAGCAGGGTGGGCAAGGAGTCGATAGACGTCTCGATACGGCGCCAGGCCGGGATCTCTTGTATCGCTCAAGGCGTCCAGATTTTCCAGCGCGCGCAGCGTGTGTTCATCAATCGTGTACTTGTGATACAGGTCGTGTTGAACCAGGCAACTGATCCGGCCGAACTCCGGGATGTATTTGCCCAGGAACTCCGTCTCGTGCATCTGGCGCAGGATCCAGCCGACGCGGCCCGGGCGGGAAAGAATCTCCAAAAAAGTTTCGGTATTTTGGGGCGAGCTGCGCACGGCACGGTTGACCCCGGCCAGACGTCGACGCACGGCCTGGCGCAGGACCGGGCCGGGCGGGACATCGTGTAGTTGAGCGCGGTGGAAAATGGATAGCAGTCCCGCCGGGTCGAGCGCCACGACGTGGCCCTCGCGCGCAAACTCGAGGACGCCGTCCTGGATGACCAGGCCACCGCCTGCCGGAACTGCCCGGCTCGCTTGCAAAGGTTTGCCCAGGCGCCGAGCCAGCCGTTGCAGGAACCCGCCGGATATCTCGTGCAACAAGTGCGCGTGTTTGTAGTAGCCGCGCATAAGCTGTTCGGAAGCGAGCGCCTGTTTCGCATCCCGGTACCCGAGGGGTCCGGCCACTTTCTCCTGCAGATCGAGCGTCAGCACGTCCACGCGGCGTGCCGTCGAAAAATGCATCTCGTTGCGGATCCGAAACAGGTGCGCGCAGGCCCGGTGGAGCGCCGCGACGTCCCTGCCAGCCAGTTCGCCGGTAGCCTGCAGTGTCGCCAACGACGGACAGCCCAAGGCCAGGCGTCCCGCCCACAACATCGTATGCAGGTCCCGCAATCCACCGGCCGACTCCTTGATGTTGGGTTCCTGCAGCGAGACCGCGGAGCCAAACTTTTCGTACCGCTCTCGTTGTGCCTCCAAAAGTTCCTCGAGGTGCTGCTGCGGCTTTTGCCCGAAGACGGCCTTTTGCAGCCCATCTTCGAGTTGCCGGGCCAGGCGCTGGCTGCCGAAGACCAGCCGCGCGTCGATCAGCGCATTGCGCGAGCAGAGGTCTTCGCTTGAAAGCGCCAAACAATCAGCGATGTCCCGCAGGCTATGGCCAGGTTCCAACCCGCAGTCCCACAGGGTATGCAATATCTTTTGAGCCAACGCCGCGGAACGGCCCTGACTGTCATCGCATAGAAACAACAGATCGACATCGGAATGAGGCGATAATTCGGACCGCCCGTACCCTCCGACAGCCAGCACCGCCAGCCCGGCCCAGTCGTCGGGGCTCGCGCCGGCCAGTTCGGCCACGCGCCCGACCAGCGTGTCGACAACCGAGCTACGCCAAGCGGCCACCTGAATGCCACCGGCGCCGGAGCGATGCCGCATCAGCAACCGACGCATTTCGACCTTGAGAAATTTGCGGAAGTCGCGGACGTGCTCATTGGAAGAGAGCATTTCCGGCTTTTCCGGGATTACAAATGGGTGAAGTTTTGTCATTTCGTGAAGAGTCTCGATCATGCTTTCCGTCTGCCGACCCGCTCCCTTACGGGCGCGGCTCTAGTTGGCGCTCCGTGTCTGTCGGCCCGATCTCTTGCACGGATTATTCACAAGTGCATTCACCACAGAGGCACAGAGGACACAGAGAAAACCAATCTGCGTCGCCTTTGTGTTCTCTGCACTATTAAAGTATCTCTTTCTTAACTGACAAACTTTCCACTTAGGGTGTGGCACAGGGCTCCAGCCCTGTGTGCTTTTCGTCGAATGTTGCTTCTCTCTAGAAAGCACCACAGGCCAGATCTATGCGACCCTATTTGCTTTCTCTGTGAACCTCTGTGTCCTCTGTAGAACCAATGAGTGAAACCTTCACATTTCGCGACGATTCTCGATTACGCCGTCCATCTGCCGGCCCGCTCCCTCACGGTCGCGGCTCT
The DNA here is from genome assembly GCA_051001345.1 of Acidobacteriota bacterium. GTDB lineage: Bacteria > Acidobacteriota > UBA6911 > JACQSX01 > JBPCNK01 > JBPCNK01. The sequence goes on from JBPCNK010000062.1 coordinate 26,274, forward strand.
GTTGGTGCTCCGTCGCCGGCATACGGCATACGGCATACGGTTGCGGCCTTGCTGCGCTGTGTCTCTGTGGTGAATACTTTTTTCAATGAAATCCAGCCGCGACTGCCTAGCTCCAATCCACCGCTACCCGGCTATAAACTCTTCAACCAGGGAACCAGATTGGCAATTTCGTAGTAGGCGCCAATCAGCACGGTGTTCTGTCCAGTCCTGAAGCGATCCCTGTGATTCAGGAAGACGGGTTCATCGGAGTTGTCATGCCGGTACTCCAGCCGCAATACCGGACCACGCTTGATGCGGTACTCGCCCGTCAACGTGATTTCCTGCAGCGTCTGCGCTCGGCCGGTCATGAATCCATCGCGGTCGCGGAAAAACTCGTAGCGCGGAACCAGCGCGACCGAATCGCTGACCTGGAAGCGCGCGTAGAAGGCCGCGCCGCTCCAATTGACCGGCACGCCCGCCGTGCTGTCTTTTCCGACGTCGACGTTGAACATCAGCGAGAGTCTGGAGTTGGCCGTGACGGTGACCACCGTATCGTGTAGATGCCGGAGGCCGCTTGAATCCGTCTCGCGGCCTCCCATGTAGGTGTGGTTGATTGACAGCTTCTCGTGCGGCTTGAAGGCCAGCGAGACGGCGCCGCTTTTGCTGCTGTTGCGGTCATCGACATCGTTCCACCCGTTGACGACAAAACCGGTCACCGTCAGCTTGTCGTTGATGGGATAGCTGGCCCGCAGGCCGGCGTGATAGTACGGAATGGCCAAAGCAAACAGCAGCGAGCGGGAATAGTTCCAGTTGCCAGGCGTCTCGATGACCTCGGCGCCGAAGGGCGTGACGAACTTGCCGAAGTCAAACCGCAACCCGTTTCCAACGGGAAGACGCGCGCTGCCGTAGAGCTGCTGGATATGCTGCCAGGCCTCGCCGCGGGAGGGCTCGGCTGCGTTGATCAAGTCGGTACTCGGTCCGTACGTGAAGTCGGCTCGAAATCCGATCGGATTTTCAGCATCGACGATCGTTTCGACGACGAGCTTTGCCAAGTTCAGGCTGGCGTCGTTATGGCGGGTGTCGAAATTGCGATATGGTGTCAGTCCGTCAGGCGGGCGGTTCGTGTTGTAGCCGAGATAGACGTCGACCAGGCCTGTGATTTGCAGTCCGCGCCACACAGCGGCCACGTCAACCGGCGGCGCTGTGGCGGAGTTTGACGAGTCCGCCACCGCCGAGGCCACCGCCACCGGCTGCTTGGCGGTTTCTCCTGGCGCCGTTGGCTGAGCACGCGCAGTTTGCAATCCCACAGCACCCATTACCAAAAGCGCGCAGATCCAGCGCAGGGTCCTTCCGCAGAACAGCCAGCTGTGCGAATTCATCGATTGCGTCCTTTCTAGTTTTTGGGGGGTGGTTCCGATGCCTCTGTTCAGCCATCTATAGCAAGAAGAGAGCCAGAGGGGACTACTCGGGTGTAACGCCAATAATTTCAGTCTGTTAACATCGGATTCTGCCGGCGTGTAGAACGGTGAGTTTCCGACGTTTTTGTGGATCGGAGAATTTTTAGTTACAAAATCGTACCAAGGATGCTGCTTTGCGGATAATTCGAAATAGCTTCTCACCGCAGAGACGCAGAGGGCGCAGAGGAGGCGCAGCGAGTTTTGGGCGGATTCAAGTGCGGACTGAGATCACTTCTGTTCCGGGCAGCATATCTGTGCTTAAGACCGTCCCATCGGCGGCGCCGCTGTAATTGGTAATTTGTAACTCGTAATTCGCACTTCGGCGCTTAGTCCCTCAGGATTCTGTTCGCGCGGATTGACACGGATTAAGGCGCGGATTAAGCGGATTAACACGGATTAACACGGATTAAAAGCAAACTGAAAATGGGTGCTCAAAACGTGCGGAACTCAACCCAGGGGCGGCGCCGTAATTTGTTCGCGCGGATTGACACGGATTAAGGCGCGGATTACTTTGTTCCAGTTAGTTCTTAATCCGTGTCAATCCGTGTTAATCCGCTTAATCCACGCTGATCGGCGTTAAAGCCGCGGAACTCAATCCCAGGGCGGCGTGGCAGTTCGTAATTTGTAACTCGTAATTGCGCGCTTTTTCTGCGCCCCCTTTGCGTCCTCTGCATTGCCTATTGGCGAAATCTTGTTATTTCAGCAAGATTTTCGATCCCGTCTCCTGTCTGCCGGCCCGCTCCCTTCCGGTCGCGGCTCTGTTGGTTCTCCGTCGCCGGCATACGGCATACGGCCTACGGTTGCGGCTATGCCGCGCTGGGTCTCTGCGGTGAAGCGAATTGGAATGACATTATACAAAATTGTAATCATCGCAGACACCCATGACAAAACCGGTGCGGACTGCGAGTTTGCATCCCCAGATCCGCTATCATGCTCGGTGATGCCTCCGGCACGGGCGACACTGCTGTCATTCCTGGACGACTTTCGCAGATTAGGCCGGCGCGAGTTTCTCCTGTACTCCGACGGCTATCGCACTCACCGCTACAGCTACGCCGAGTTCTGCGACGCCGTCGATTCGTTTGCCGCGCGCTTAGTCGAAGCGGGAATCCAAAGCGGCGACAAGGTTTTGTTCTGGAGCGAAAACCGGCCCGAGTGGCTGGTCGCATTCTGGGGATGCCTTCGCCAAGGCGTCGCCGCCGTTCCACTGGACTATCGCACCGACGCACAATTGTTGTCGAGAGTGCAGCAGATCGTTCAAGGGCGCCTGCTTCTTGTCGGCAACGAAGTGGAGCCGGTCGAATTGGGCATTCCTATCTGGCCGTTGGCCAATATCTCGTGGCAGCCGGCTTCCCCGCCGCCGGCTGCCATTGTCACCGCCGAGACCGTCGTAGAGATCGTTTTCACCTCGGGAACAACCGGGGAACCTAAGGGTGTGGTGATCCAGCATCGGAATATCCTGGCCAATCTCGCAACCCTGGAGCCCGAGATCCGAAAATACCGGCGCTCTCTGGCGCTGCTCACGCCCTTGCGGCTGTTGAACCTGCTGCCGCTCAGTCACCTGTTCGGACAATCGCTGGCCACATTCATCCCGCCTTTGCTGCCCGGCGCCACGGTGTTTCTAAATGGATACAGCCCCAACCGGATCCTGGAGACAATTCGAAGGCATCGCATCTCGGTGCTGGTCTCGGTTCCGAAGATCGTCGATTTGCTAGCCGCTCACGTCGAACGCGTCGAACCGGCGGCGGGCCGGCCACCCCAGGGTGAGAAACGGCGAACCATTCCGGGAAGGTTGTGGAGGTTTCGCCGGGTTCACCGGCTGTTTGGGTGGAAATTCTGGGCGTTGGTGGTCGGAGCGGCGCCCCTGGACCGCCGCAGCGAAGAATTTTGGGGCCGCCTCGGCTTCGTCGTCGTCCAGGGTTATGGGTTGACGGAGACGGCGCCCATTGTCAGCGTCAACCATCCGTTGCGGCCACGCAGTGGATCGCTGGGCAAACCACTGGGCGGTCTGGAAGTGCGGCTGGGCGACGACGGCGAAATCTTGGTGCGCGGCGAGGCGGTTTTCTCCGGCTACTATCAGTCTCCCGCCGACACCCAAAGAGTCCTGGAAGACGGCTGGCTGCACACGGGAGACGTCGGCGCCTTTGACCAGGAAGGGCGCCTCTATTTTCGCGGGCGCAAAAAAGACGTCATCGTCACCGCAGAAGGCCTCAACGTCTTTCCAGAAGATGTGGAGCAGGTCGTCGAACAACTGCCCGGTGTCGGCGAGTGCGCCGTCATTGGTTTGGCAGAAGGAGTCAGCGAGCACGTTCACGCCGTTATTGTCTTGAAAGATACCGCAATCGACCCGCAACGGATCCAACACGACGCCAACCTGCGCCTTCAGGACTTCCAGAAAATCCGCAGCATCTCGGTGTGGCCCGAAGAGCATCTTCCGCGAACCGATGGAACCGGGAAGCTCAAGCGGCGCGACGTGCGCGCCCGGTTGCGTGGCGAACCGGCCGCTGCCGGGACGCCGCCGCATGCGGGCGAAAGCAACCTGGAGGACTGGATCGCCCGGCTGGCGCGCCGTTCCCCGGGAGAGGTAGGAGAGGAGCTGCGCCTGGAAGAAGACCTGGGATTGAACTCCCTTGAGCGCGTCGAGTTGCTGTCGACGCTGGAACAAAAGCTGGGCGTTTCCGTCGACGAGGAGAAGTTTGCCCAAGCCGCTCGCGTCGGGGATCTAAAACGGCTCGCGGAACACTCGGCGCAACCTGCTGCCGCCATCCGTTTTCCGCGCTGGAGCCGCAGCCTGGCGGCGCGGATGTTCCGTCGAGCGGCAACGTCCCTTCTCGTTGTGCCGCTCATGCGCCGGCGCACGCACTTGAAGGTTGGAGGCCTCGAACATCTTGCGCCGCTACAAGGGCCGGTTCTCTTTGCCGCCAGCCACGCCAGCCATCTTGATACGCCCGCGATCATTGCCGCTTTGCCGCCGCCTTGGCGTGACCGCGTCGCTCCGGCCATGAGTCTGGAGTACTTCCTCATGGGACCGCAGCTGAAGATGAGGTTGCTCTACTCTCTGGCTTGTCTTTTCTTCAATGCGTTCCCGATTCCGCAAAAAGAGGCTGGCGTCCGCCAGACGCTGCAGTACATGGGCGACCTGGTCGATGCCGGATTCTCGCCGGTCGTGTTTCCGGAAGGAGAGCGCCTGCTCTCCGAAGAGGTGGGCCGTTTTCAACCGGGTATCGCGCTGATGGCCTCACGGCTGGGCATCCCGGTCGTCCCGGTGCGATTACGCGGGACCGGTTCCATTCTTCCTCCCAATGCGCGCTGGTTTCGTCCCGGGAAAATCCGAATTCAATTCGGCGCGCCTTTGCACCTCAAGGGCGCCGACTACGCGTCCCTCGCGCGGACCGTCGAGCAGGCAGTGCGAAACTTGTAACATTCAAGTGGCACGTGATCGGCAGGAATACAAGTAAGAGGTGATCGCAGGCGCGGGGGGATTCAGGTCATGCCCGTCCACGTCCGTGCCTTCGAAAGGGGCGACCAGCAACAGTGCCGCGAGCGACGCGAGCGGGTCAGTGCCGCCGCCCGCGACAACTTGACCTCATGATCGAGATCAGCGTCAGCGCGGATTAACACGGATTAACACGGATTAAGCGGATTAAAGACGTCGGATTGTCGCCACCCCAGACGAAAGGGGTCAATCCGTTTAATCCGTGTCAATCCGCGCTTGCATTTTCTGTCCAAACTCTCCAGACCTGCCAACGAGGGCTGCCAACAACTGTGTTTATGAAATATGTTCATCCATTCTGGCGACTGGCGACTATTTCACAACCGTTGCGGTTACCACGGTGATGATCGCCTCGTCGGCCGGATCTTTTCCAGGAGGCTGAATCTGTGAAGCGCCCACCACAATCGTTTCCCCATCGGCAATTGTGAGCGAGGTCTTGACAATGACATCGCGGTAAATCGGCTTTGCGACCGGATTGTCGTCGTACCCGATGCGGACCGCGAACGAAATCATAAAGGCGTCGATCAGGATCTGTTGTCGCGGACTGCTGTCACGGGCCATCCGGACGCGGCCCAAGCGGATGCTGTAATGATGGCGCACTTGCCCGGAAAGGACAGCTTCCTTGCCCTCCTGAACGCGGATACTCGGCGCATCGAGCAGCTCGAAACTCTGGTAACGGGTCAGTGCCGTGATGCCTTGGACGATCTTGCCGATTTTTTCAGGTACGCCGTCCCGCATGCCCTGCCCTGTCCGGCTGGCCTTCAGGATGTGGAACTGAAACTCGATCGTTTTTGCGGGCACGTCGTATTTCTGGATGAGTTCGCGCACCACGGCATGCTCGGCCTCTTTGCCGATGACCGTGATCGTGTTGAAAGATCGGCCCACTCTCATCCGGCCCTTGTCGACGATCCCGTCCAGCATCTCGACAATTTCACCGCTTTCGCGCCACTTGATCTCGTAAATTCGGCCGACCGGCTCGCCGGTTTCAGCCTTCTGTGCGAACGCGGGCGCGGCAAAGACCACCGCGATGAAACATAAAATCAATGACTTCCTCATTCCAATCCTCCCTTGAGTCGAAATCCTTCATCCATGATCCAGATCATCCGCACGCCCGTTTCGGGCAGCACGAAGCTCATAGCAATTCGTTGCGGCGCCGTTGTCGCGGCATCCCGCCTGGCGACAAC
>JBPCNK010000063.1:0-7149 GCA_051001345.1 Acidobacteriota bacterium
GGATTCAGGGGTCAGGGGTCAGGGAATTGCGGATTGCGGATTGCGGATTCATCGACGATTCCGATCTGCAATTCAATTCCCAATTCACAATTCCCTGACCCCTGACCCCTGAATCCTGACCCCTGAATCCTGACCCCTGAATCCTGACCCCTGAATCCTGAAGCCTGCTTTTGAACCCGTGAGATAATTTCGGGAACATGAGATTAACATCAAACAAGTGGGTACAGCGGATCGCCGTCGCCGCCCTGGTGGCGGTGGGCCTGACTATGCTGGCGCTGCTGGTGGCGCAACGCGTAATGGGTCCTGCGCTGCGTCGGTCCGTCATCGCCAAGCTGGAGCGCCGCTTCGACGGGAAGGTTGAGCTGACCGACCTTCAGATCTCGCTTTCGCCCCGTGTGCTGGTTGTCGGCAGCGGACTGTGGCTGCACCATCGCGGAAGAGTCGACGTGCCGCCGCTGATCTCGATGAAGAAGTTCACGGCGCATCTCTATCCCTGGGACCTGCTGCGCCGGCCCGTGCGGGTCCGTTCCGTGACCATCGAGGGATTGGAAATTCAGGTGTCTCCCAAGAAAAAGAGCAAGGACGAAACAGAGGACAGCGAGGACCGCAAGACGCCGGCTCGTTCGCGCAAGGAACGCTACCCCTTCCTGATCGAGCGCGTCATCGCCGACGGCACGGTGCTGAGGATGTTGCCGAAAAAAGCCGGTGATGATCCGCTTGTCTGGGAAATCTACCAGTTGGACATGCGTTCGGTCGGCATTGACCGACCGATGAACTTCCAGGCCAAACTGAAAAACGCCAAGCCGCCCGGCTTCATCGACAGCAGCGGCGGCTTCGGGCCGTGGCGCGAGGATGATCCCGGTCAGACATTTGTGTCGGGTACCTACACGTTCAAGGATGCCGATCTCTCGGTCTTTAAAGGCATCGCCGGCAAACTCTCCTCGACCGGCTCGTACAACGGGATCCTGGAGCGCATCCAGGCGCGTGGCACAACCGATACTCCCGACTTCCGCCTGGACATCAGCGGGAACCCCGTACACCTGCGCACCGAGTTTGAGGCTCTCATCGATGGCACCAACGGCGACACGCTGCTTGAGCCGGTCAAGGCAACCTTTGGCCGTACCCACATCGACGCCCGCGGAGGTGTTACGAAAGATCCCGGAACCAAAGGCAAGACCATCCGCTTGCAAGTTACTCTGGCCGACGCCCGTGTCGAAGATTTGCTGCGGCTGGCAGCCAAAGGAGCCACGCCGTTTTTGACGGGCGGGCTCCGCTTCGATACGGCGTTCCTGCTTCCTCCGGGCGACAGCGACGTTGTCGACCGGCTCCACCTCAACGGGCGTTTTGCGCTGCGCTTGGGACAATTTACCCGGCCTGCTGTCCGGGAGAAGCTGGCCGAGTTGAGTTGGAAGGCCCGCGGGCGGCCCGAGGACGAAGAGGGCAAAGACACCGTGGCATCGAACATGACGGGGCGATTCGTTCTCCGTAACGGCACGATGAGTTTCTCCACGCTCTCGTTCAGCATTCCCGGTGCGTCCGTCCACCTGGACGGCAGCTACGGCCTGCGCGGCGAGCAACTCGATTTCCACGGCAAGTTGCGGATGCAGGCTCGAATATCGCAAACCCAAACAGGCTTTAAATCTCTTTTGCTGAAAGTCGTCGATCCTTTTTTTGCCAAGGAAGGCGCCGGCACTGTTGTGCCGATCAAAGTCAACGGCACGCAGGAACATCCGACGTTTGGGGTGGAATTTCGAAGGAAGAAATAACAACGTACGAATTACGAAGTACGAGTTACGAATTACGAGTTACGAATAGTGGTTATGCTGTCAATTGCCGAAATCGTTGAATTTTGATCATCGTTCATCGGGCAATTAGAAAATGGCCCACAACAATGTAGCGCGGATTGACACGGATCAAACGGATTAGGCGTATTGCACTTTCGTTGCACTTATCAACAACGCCTGTGAGCAATCCGTGTTAATCCGATTAATCCGCGCTAAGGCGCAAGTACGATATCGCCACAAACATTATTGGAACGACGTTCGCCATGAATTACGAGTTACGGGTTACGAATTACGAAATGCAGGGTTCACGCTTCGTAATTCGTGATTCGTAACTCGTAATTCACGATAGACTTTCTTTACTCAGGGGGTTCCACTATGAAACGTGTCGTATCTGTCGTCACTGTCCTCTTTGTTTGCACCGCCCTCACGCTTGCGCAAACTTGGAAGATCCACGACTTGGACCGTCCGCAACCGGTCGTCGTCGATCCGGGAGCTGCGGCCACGCAACAGCAGGCTAGCCGGCCTCCTTCCGACGCCATTGTCCTTTTCGGCGGCGCCGACCTGTCGCAGTGGCAGATGGTCAATGGCGATCCGGTCAAATGGAAAGTCGAGAACGGGTACTTCGAGACAGCACCGAGAACCGGGCCCATTGCGTCCAAGCAGGGTTTCGGCGATTGCCAGCTCCACGTGGAGTTTGCCGGGCCAACGCCGCCACGCGGCTCAAGCCAGGGGCGCGGCAACAGCGGCGTTTTTCTGATGGGAAAGTATGAGGTGCAGGTGCTGGACTCCTACCAGAACCAGACCTATCCGGACGGACAAGCCGGCTCGATTTACGGTCAGTATCCACCGCTGGTCAATGCCAGCCGGCCACCCGGCGAGTGGCAAACATACGACATCATTTTCCGGGCGCCGCGTTTTGACGCCGCCGGCAAGCTGGTGCGGCGCGCGCGTTTGACGCTGCTTCACAACGGTGTGGTCGTACAGGACAGCATGGAATTGACCGGACCGACCGATCACCAGAAGCGGCCGCCCTACCAAGCACACCCCGACAAACTTCCGCTGACGCTTCAAGATCACGGCAACCCTGTGAAATTCAGGAGCGTGTGGGTCAGGGAGCTTCGGGAAGTGGAACCGTTGCCGCTTTAGAAAAATTACGAATTACGAGGACGAAGTACGAGTCTGCATTTGGTCCCTGGTCCTTAGCCCGGACTATTCACAAGTGAATTCACCACAGAGACACAGAGGACACAGAGGTTCACAGAGAAAACACATAGGGTCGCATAGATCGGCAATTGTGGTGCTTCTCTAGAGACCGCTACATTCGAGGAAAAGCGCACAGGCACTTTAACTAAAACTTTTCTCACTAAGGAAGAACTACTTTAATGGTGCAGAGAACACAAAAGAGACACATTTGTTTTCTCTGTGAACCTCTGTGCCTCTGTATTACCAGTTGGCGAAATCTTGTTATTTCAGCAAGATTTTCGATCCCGCTTCCTTTTTACCGGCCCGCAGCCTTCCGGCCGCGGCACTGTCGGCGCTCCGTCGCCGGCCTGCGGCATACGGCATACGGCATACGGTTTGCGGCTATGCCGCGCTGTGTCTCTGTGGTGAATTCAATCGTGAATGATCCGGGATGAAAGCCATGTCGATTCAATTGAGAAACACTTGTGAGTAATCTGGGCCAGCTAGTCCTTCGTAATTCGTAACTCGTAACTCGTAATTCGTACTTCGTAGTTCAGTGGCCAGTCGCCTTTTCCGCCCCCAAGCCCGTATTGGCCCGGACATTCAATTCATTAAACTTCGCCTCTGCCTCGGGTTCACGCGTCAGCAGGGTTCCTACCACCGCTCCGAGGAATCCAAGCGGAATACTGATAATGCCGGGGTTCTCCAGGGGAAACAGGGGCGCCGACTGAATCAGGTGGCGGGCCGCTCCGATGACCGTCGGAGGATCGACTGTCATGACGCTCGGGCTGACCAGGATCAGAGCAATCGACGAGAACAGGCCGGTGCCTAACCCTGCAACGGTGCCGACTGTGTTGAAGCGTTTCCAGAACAGCGAAAGAAGAATAACGGGCAGGTTGGCCGAAGCCGCCACGGCAAAGGCCAGTCCAACCAGAAACGCGACGTTGGCGGTCGGGCCGAGAACAATCGCAATGAAGATAGCCACGGCGCCCACGACAAAGGCCGTGGCGCGCGCGACAAACACTTCCTCGCCGGGCCGGCGTTCGACGCCGCGATGAACGACGTTGGTCCAGAAATCATGAGCAAATGAGGTCGACGCGCTGATCGTCAATCCCGCGACGACCGCCAGGATCGTCGCAAAGGCGATGGAGGAAATAAAGGCGAAGAAAATGTCACCCCCCAGCGCCTTGGCCAGCAGCGGCGCGCTCATGTTGATACCGCCGCTTGCGGCGATCGAGTCGCGGCCGACAATCGTGGCAGCGCCGAAACCCAAAAATGTCGTCATGATATAGAAGCTTCCGATCAGGATCATCGCCCAGACGACGCTCTTGCGCGCCGTGCGGGCATCCGGGACGGTGTAGAAGCGAACCAGGATGTGCGGCAAGCCGGCCGTCCCGAAGATCAGCGCCAGGCCGAGAGAGATCAGGTCCAGCGCTCCGTAAGGGGGCTTGAAGCGCAGTCCCGGCTGGAGAAAGTTCTGCGTGACGAGGTTGCCGGCCGCGTCGTGATAGCTGACGCGAGAGACTGCGTCAAAAAAGTTTCCGAAGCTCCCGCCAAAATGCGCCACGACCATAATGCTGAGCGCGATGGTGCCCCCCATCAGCAGGATCGCCTTGACGATCTGGACCCAAGTGGTGGCCAGCATTCCACCGAAGACGACGTACACGATCATCAAGACTCCCACGCCGACGACGGCCGTCTGGTAACTGATCCCGGAGTCTTTTAGCAGCAGCCTCACCAGGGCCCCAGCGCCCACCATTTGCGCGATCATGTAGAACGTACTGACCGTCAGCGTGCTGAGCGAAGCCATCGCGCGCACCGGGCGCGGGCGCAATCGGTAGGCCAGGACATCGGCCATCGTGTACTTGCCCGTGTTGCGCAACGGTTCGGCCACCATCAGAAGCACCGTCAGGTAGGCGACCAGCCATCCGACCGAATACATGAATCCATCGTAGCCCTGGAATGCGATCATGCCGGCGATACCCAGGAAGGAGGCGGCGCTCATGTAGTCGCCTGCTACGGCTAGTCCATTTTGCCAGCCGGTAATCCGGCGATTGGCTGCGAAATAAGCGCTGGAGCCTGACGAGCGGCCGGCAGCCCAGTAGGTGATCCCCAGTGTGATCCCGATGAAGCCGAGGAACATCAGGAGCGGCGTCGACATTGTGTTTTACTCCGGCTTAACCGACGGAAGGCCCTGTGAGGACGTCTGGTCCAGCTTCTCCAGAATGTCGTGCGACATTCGGTCCCAGCGCGCCGCAGCTCGCACGTACAGGGCCGCGACGATCCACGCCATGAAAAACTGCGACAGCGCAAACAAATAGGCCAGGTTGACCACCCCGACGACCTGGCGTTTCATCAGCTCGGGCGCATACCCGACAAGAATTGGAAGAGCGAAATAGTACACCAGAAAAAACACAGTAGCGGGAATGATGAAGCGGCGCCGCGAATCCACCAGCGCCCTGAATTCGGGCGTGGACGCGATGCGGTTCCAGTCCGGTTTGGTCATCAGCGCTGAAGCATAACATAGTCGCGTTAAGTTCAGTCGCCAGTCGCCGGTCGCCAGCCGCCAGGCGGTCTTGGGTCAGGATCAGAAGGCTGGACGTGGACGTGGCCGTGCACGTGGACGTGCTCGTGGTGGTGGCCGTGGTCGTGGCCGTGATCGGCATTTTTTCGGGGCCAGTCACAGTTGTGAAGGCATGCGAGAAAAGCGTACAGGGCTGCAGCCCTATGCCTTGTATATTTTCACAGAGCCGAGGCCGAACACGACGACGTCCACGAGCACGTCAACGAGCACGGCCACGGCCACGTGAATCTAACCAATGGCGACTGGCGACCGGCGACTGACTGGCGACTGGCTCACGTGGTATCATTTTCGCCGTGGCGAACGAATTCGTCTTCGACCAGCGGTTGGAGCTGGCTACCACGTTGCCGTCGCGGTGGTATATCGATCCGAAACTTTACGACCTGGAGCGGGAGAGAATCTTTTCGCGTACCTGGCAGATGGCGGGCCGGACAGCGCAGGTTGCCGAGCCCGGCGATTACTTTACGACCAACATCGCCCAGGAGCCGGTTGTGGTTGTGCGCGACGCCGGCGGGAAACTGCGGGCGTTTTCCAATGTCTGCCGGCACCGCGCTGGACCGGTCGCGCAAGGGGAGGGTCACTGCAGGCTCTTCAAGTGTGGTTATCACGGCTGGACCTACGCCCTCGATGGCCGCCTGTTGGGAACTCCTGAATTCGGCGGTGCTGAGTGCTTCGCGCGCGAGGCCGGGGATCTGCCCGAGTTTTCAGTCGACACCTGGGGGCCCCTGGTTTTCGTCAATCTCGACCGGCGCTGCGCGCCCTTGGCTGAGATTCTGCAGGACCTTCCCGAACGGATCGGGGGACTGCAGTGGAATTCCATGCAGCCGGCGGAACGAAAGGACTGGTTTGTCGACTGCAACTGGAAGGTCTATGTCGACAATTACCTGGAGGGTTACCACATCCCAACGGTGCACCCTTCGCTGGCGCGCGAGCTGGACTACAGCCGTTATCGCACCGAGACGCAGCGCTACTACTCGGTGCAGCATTCCCCTATTCGCGCCGACTCCTCGCGGATCGCACAGCAGGAAGGCCAGGCCGAAAGCCGGGCTCAGTATTTCTGGATCTTTCCAAACCTGATGCTGAACCTGTATCCGGATAATTTTTCGACGAACCTGATTCTTCCGCTGGGACCCGATCGAACGCAGACGGTCTTCGAGTGGTTTTTTCTCGATCCGGAGAGTGAATCGACGCGCCAAGCCGTCCGCCGGACCGTCCAGTTCAGCGACGAGATTCAGATCGAAGACATCGGCATCTGTGAAATCGTGCAGCGCGGCCTGCGCTCAAGCACCTACGACACGGGGCGGTACTCTGTCAAAAGGGAGAACGGGGTTCATCATTTCCACGGATTGCTGGCGGAGTTCTTGAAATAGCTATGTCTTTCGCCCCTGCGGGGCTCATCGAAACGACGAACCCGAAACCCAGGGCTTGCGCCCTGGGCTTTATTCTTTCGCCCCTGCGGGGCGACTTTCGTTTCGACTCCTGCGACGGCCCAATGGGTTCTCACCGCTCCGATGCGGGGCGACTTTCGTTTCGACTCCTGCGACGGCCCAACGGTTCTCACCGCTCCGATGCGGGGCGAACGTGGTTTAGACTCCCGGGAAG
>JBPCNK010000064.1:0-3991 GCA_051001345.1 Acidobacteriota bacterium
ATTCCCTGACCCCTGACCCCTGAAGCCTGACCCCTATCTTTTAAAGTGACTGTCGGCGAAGGTCATGTACTGCTCCCAGTCGTAGGCGGTGACATCGTGTTGACCGGTGCGGATGTGATAGCCGATGGTCTTACCGACGGGCTGATCGACGGCGGGCATGTCGGCGACGCCCAGGCCTTCCAGCCCGAACAACCGGTACACCGGCTCTGCGTGCTTGGCGCCCAAAAACTCGCCGCGCGGGTCCGCCCACTTGTCGTCAACCGCGCTGGCGACATAGGCCGGTCGCGGCGCGGCAAGGGCGATCAGCATGTGTTGATCGACTGGAAGCGCGCCGACGCTCTTGTTGTACTTCTTGAAGTTTCCGGAGAACCAGTGCGGAAAGGACGTATTGATGCGCTCAACCGTCTCGCCGAAATCGCGGCGCGCCAGCGCCGCCCCGCCCTCTCCGGAGTCGTTCGAAATTACCAACGCGAACCGTTCATCCTGCGCCCCCGCCCACAGCGCCGCTTTGCCTAGCCGCGAATGTCCCAGGAGCGCGACCCGCTTGGCGTCAATGTCCTTGTCCTTCTGGAGGTAGTCCATGGCGCGGCTAAGCCCCCACGCCCAGGCGCCGATGGCGCCCCATTCGTCGGGCGCAGGCGCGGTCTGGCCAGGCTTGTAGAAGAGCGGGTGCACGCCGTTCTTGAATCCGTCATCGAAGTCCGGATCCAGATCACCGTAGTAGGCTGTGACCAGCGCGTAGCCGCGCCCCAGGATCTTCTCGACCGGCCATCGACTGGTTGCCGTCCCGCGCGAGGCCTCCGTGGCGCGATTGTCAACGACGGTGCCGTCCGAGGTGCGGCGCATCCACTGCTTTGAAAGGGTGATGCCGGGATCTTTGTGAATCGTCTGATTGCCCCCGAAGTTGAGGCCGATAAACGCCGGCGCCGGACGCTTCGAATTGTTGGGCAAGTACATCAGCAGATCCATACGCGGGCCGTCGTCGTTAGCCGAAAAAAAGATCGAGACTTCCTTGCGCGTGGCCTCTCCGCCCAACGCCTGCTTGTCCTCCGACTTGACCACGAACTTCATCGCCTCGGGCCGTCCCGGACTGCGGCCATACACGTGGGTCTCAAACAGTTTCAAAATCTCAGGCCGGCGCTTACGCCGCCAGGCGGCGGCATCGGTGACGCGGCTGCCGTCGGCAGCCACCAGGGGATCGGGCAGCGTGTACGTGCCGACCTTCGACTCGTCGGAATTGGCCCCCGGCGGCTGCGTGTGGGCGCTTCCGGGCTCGATGGCCGAGAGAAGGAGCAGCGCCAGGGCCGGCGCGAGCGTTTTTGTGTGTCTCATGGTTCGCGAGCTTATCAACGCAGCCGGGTCCTGACAAGCGACGACTGGCCACTTCACGGCGCGGCAAGCCGAAACCAAAGCCGGCAGGCGGCAGTAGGCAGTGGGCAGCGCGCCAGTTTTTTCAACAGAGGCACTGCTGAGCCTCGTTTTGGTACAATTGCGGTAAAGTAGTTATTTGGAGGGCGGGCGTGGGAAATCGGCTGGGTGCAGTCCATAGCGACCCTGATATTCTTGGGGGTACTCCTGTGTTTGCTGGAACGAGGGTTCCTGTTCAGACGCTTTTCGATTATCTCGAGGCCGGCCACTCCTTGGACGAGTTTCTCGACGATTTTCCCACCGCAAGTCGGGATCAGGTCATTGCCGTCCTCGAGGATGCCAAGGACCTGTTGATAGCCGGCAAAAAGTTGAAGCGGCCTTGCAAGGTGCAAGTGCTGGAAACGTAATCCTCGTGGGTGCCTGACAAGATGAGGCTGCCGCTCAACGGATTCGTATCTCCCCATCTGAAGTAGATTCCTCGCTCGAGGCTCCATCTACGATGTAGTTTCTCAAGAAGCCCTCCCAGGATTGCATCAGGACCTTCCGTGCTCTTCAGAGCCTTCAGCCATTTTCCTACCGTGAAGTCGGGTCCACACAGGGGCAGCCACCTGGCGGTTATGATTTCGATCTCACCCGCACTCAGCTCGGGAGGGGGCGCGCGGTGTTTCAAGCCGCGTGCGCGGCCCTAAAACAGTGGCGAATGTTTCCGGCGCCGTGGACGGAGATCCACCCGGCACACACGCCCATCCGGAGCGGAAACGTGGTCGTGGTGCTTGGGCGTGTTTTCGGTTTGTGGTGGATGAACGCTTGCCGAATTGTCTATGTCGTCGAGGAGACGGAACCGCAGCGGTCGTTCGGATTCGCCTACGGCACTCTGCCCGGCCATGTAGAATCCGGCGAGGAACGCTTCACGGTCCAGTGGGACCCCGACGATGTCGTCTGGTATGACCTGCGGGCTTTTTCCCGGCCGCACTACTGGCCGGTGCGATTGTGCTACCGCATGACTCGCAGGTTGCAAAGGCGTTTCATCGTCGAATCGCACGCCTCCATGCAGCAGGCCGTCACAAAACTCCTTAAACCGTGCCGCGACGGCGGTGCCGCGACCGTAAGGGAGCGGGCCCGCTCGCTTAGGCGCGCGGCACCACTATAGCCGCCCGCACTTCGGAGCCCGTACCTTCAGGCTGGCGTAAGGTGTCGGTGCCACGAACGAAGAGAGTGGTGATCGTCGAGTTCTAGCCACGTGGGTCAATATCACCACTCACTTCGTTCGTGGCACTGACACTTCCGTGACGCGGGCCTTGCCGAGAAAGTCCGGATCAATCGTGACTCCCAGGCCCGGACCCGAAGGGACTCGGATGATTCCGCCTTCGCATTTCAACGGCGACGTGTCAGAGGACACTGGGACCGTGTTTTCAAACCCTTTAAACTCCTGATGGGGTCCGGCGTTCGGGACGCACGAAGCAAAGTGCAGCACATAAAGATGTCCCAGGCCTCCGCCTGACATGTGCACGGTGCACTCCATGGCGGCAGCAGCGGCCATGCGCGCCACGCGGATCGAGCGGATCATTCCGCCGAAATAGAGCAGGTCGGGCTGCACGATCTGCACGACTCCATTTTCAATCATCGACCGGAACTGCCACAGACTGCTGTCCTGCTCGCCTCCGGCGATTGGGATTGTTACTGCGTCGGCAACCTGCTTTGTCTCGGAGTAATGATCAAAGGGAACTGGCTCCTCGAAGAACCGTAGCTTGTGCTCTTCCATGATCCTGCCAATCTTGATCGCCATCGGAACATCATAGGAGCCGTTGGCGTCGGCGTAGATGGTCATGTCGTCGCCGAATACCTTGCGCGTCAGGGCAATGAGCGCCCGGTCGCGCCGGGTTGTCTCTTCGCTGTACATCATGCGGCCGCCCAGACGGAACTTGATCGCCTTGGCGCCAGTCGCCCCGACCAGCTCTTTCAAGTAATCGATTTCTTGTTTAGGCGTATTTCCGCGGCGTCCACTGGCTCGGTAAACAGCGATGTCTTTTCGTACCACTCGTCCAAGCAATTCGCCCAAGGGCCTTCCCGCCACTTTGCCGAGCAGATCCAGAATGGCCAGTTCTACGGCTGCAACGCAGACCCAGAACGGCAAGCCTTGCCACTTGTAGTTGTCCCCGCGCAGGTAGACATCGCCGAGAAGCTGCTCCAGTTGGCGCGCATCCTTGCCGACAAAAGCAGGCCGCACGCGCTCCAGCAAAATTGGGTAGGTACTTTTCAGAACGGTCGGATGCGCGCTGGCGATACCGACTGCGCCATCGGCGGAACGGGCCCGGACCAGGAAATCATCGCCGTTTCTGAGAAGGTCAATCGCGTCGATCTTGACCGGTTGTTTGAAAAACTCGGTGCGGAGAACAGGCGCCGCCAGCGCCTGGTCAAGTTTTGCGGCGAGTTGGGTCGCCTGGGCCGACGCGCGCGGAGATCTTCCGGCTGCCGCAACTCCGGCGACGGCAGCGGCACTCCACGTGGCGAAATGACGACGGCTGATCTTCATGGTAGCGCCTCCTGACGGTAACACTTGTCCGGTCATGAGATGAGATATGCAGTGCCGCGCGCGCAAGCGAGCGTCCCCACTCCACAATTT
>JBPCNK010000065.1:0-23177 GCA_051001345.1 Acidobacteriota bacterium
AAGGCAGGGACCGTCTTGGCGGGGTTCCTTTCTTCTTCCGGCGCCTCCACCGCTATAACCGTCCGCGCCTGGAATGGACGTCATTTTCATAGCACGGACCAGAAGCCACGGGAATAGTGCTGTCACAGTCGGCCTACGGCTCCCTCGATGATCGCGGCCAGTTGCTCGATGCGCTCCCAGTCCGTGCGGAAATTCAAAATGCAGACGCGAATGACATAGCGGCCGTCGATCATCGTGCTCGACAACAGGACCTTCTGGCTGGCGTTGATGGTTCGCATCAGCCGGCGTGACGCTTCATCGTCGCGGGCGGTAAAGGCCAGAATCGAAAGCTGCGGCTCTTCCAAAAAATGCAGCCCGTCCAGCTTTCGCAGCCGCTCGTACAACCACCAGGTCATGTCAAGCTTCTCATCGAGCGTGGCCCGAAACGCGTCCCGGCCGAACATCCGCAGCGGCAGCCACACGCGCAAGCCCCGAAAATCGCGCGACATCTCCAGGGAAATCTCGTGGAAATTCACCTGTCCCTCGCCCAGGTCGAGATCCTGCAGGTAATCGGCGCGCGCCCCCATCGCCTCTTTCAACAACCTGCCGTCGCGCACCAGAATCGAGCCGGTGCCGTAGGGCAGAAACAATCCCTTGTGCGGATCGAGCGTGACCGAATCGGACAGCTCAATTCCCTTCATCGCCTGGCGGCCGCGCTCGGTCAGCAGGAAAAACCCTCCATAGGCCGCGTCGACGTGCAGCCACAATCCTTCGCGTCGCGCCATCGCGGCCAGTTCTTCCAGAGGATCGACCGCTCCCGTGTTGGTCGCTCCCGCATTGGCGACAATCAGGGCTGGACGTCTTCCCTTCTGGCGGTCGGCTGAAGTCTGTCGCTCCAGCGCGGCCAAATCAATGCGGAACCGATCGTCAACCGGCAGCGAAACAACCTGGGCCGGGCGAAACCCCGCGTGGCGCGCAGCCCGCTCGACGGAATGATGCGCCTGCGTGGACGTATAGATCATCCCGTCCTGAAAGAATTCACCCAGCCGGTCGACGCGTCCGCAAATCAGCGCGGTCAAATTGGCGATCGATCCGCCACTGGTCAGCGTTCCAGCCACAGTATCGGGATATCCCACCATCTGGCCGAACCAGTTCAAAACGTCCAACTCGATTCGAACCGCCGCGGGCGCCGGCGTCGCTACCGCCATGTAGCGATTGGTAATGTCTGCAATCAGATCAGCCACGGCCGAAGGGAACAGTCCGCCGCCGGGAATATAAGCCAGATACCCTCCTCCGGCAGTGCTGTAAGATGGCGGGACCACCTTTTCGGCGATGACCTTCAACAAGCGGGTGAATTCTTCCCCCTGGTCGGGCCACCGCGGCGTCGCTGCTTCGGCCGCCAGCCGCCGACCGTCGGCCGTCGCATCGGCGGGTTCAAAAGGCAGCCGGTCCAGAAAACCCAGAACGTACTGTTCGGTCTGGCGGAGTATTTCCTGCATCTGGCTACGCGAAAGATCACGCAGGGGCGCCGCATCGGCGGGAGAAGGCTTTCCGAACAGCTCGCTGGACATTCAGCAAGGATGCCTTATTCGGCCCCGGTCCTCAATTCAAAACCCGTACGGGAAAAAAAGTAGATTGCAATCCTCCTTCAGGGTATACTCTCGTTCGGTGGTGCGATAGCCGCCACGTTCCAAAACCACCCGCTCCGAGCGCTGACGCCGGAGCCTATCGCTATACCTGTAGTGCCCGCTTCGAGCAGCATCACCTGCGATCCGGCCGCTGGGTGCCCAGGTTCAAGGGACTTTTCCGAGTCTGCGTTTTCCACCGTGAATCGGTATGGAGCAACTCTTGCTGATACCGGCTCGGACTACGCCGTCAACTCGGCCAATTCAACCGCTGAAAAGGAATAGATAAACTGATGTCAAATCCACGCGACGGCGAAGATCAACGCCCCGCTTCTCCGTCCCAGAAGAAGAAACCCCGGCGCCCTCCCCGCAGCCGCCAACCGCGAAATGACTCCGCCCCGCTTACGCCGCGGCGCGGATCGCTCACATCCCATGAGACCGGCATGTCGCATTCGCTCGGCAAACAGCAGCGCACCGGACCGGGCGAACGCGCCGGCCAGAACCGTTCGGCGGGAGGACGCGGACGCGGACGGCGGCGGCCGCAGTCACCCGAACAGCGACGCACCGAGGAATTGCACCGTCATCGGTCGCAGGAAAACGAACAGCATCGGCAACGCGATCGCCAGCGTCGCTTCGATCAGACCGTCGAAACTATGCGAGGCCGGCCTGACGCCGCACCCGAAGGTCCGCCGGCGGCCGCCGGCACGCAGCAGGGAGTCGCGTCGGGCGTTCTCGAAGTCCTTCCGAAAGGGTTCGGCTTTTTACGGAATCCGGAGGCCAGCTTTCAGGGCAACAGCGAAGACCCCTACGTCGGCGCCGACCTTATCGCGCGGCTTCGACTGCGTCCCGGCATGAAAATTGAGGCTAAAACGGAAGGCAATCGGATTTCAGAAATAGTCTCGATCAACTGCCAACCTCCCGAGGCCGTCGCCGGCTGGAAGGATTTTCAGACCTTGGTGAGCATCGACCCCATCGAGAAGTTCGATTTGGCTACCGGCGCCACCGATCCGTCGCTGCGCGTCGTCGATCTGATCACCCCGGTCGGGAAAGGCCAGCGCGGCCTGATCGTCGCGCCTCCAAAGACGGGAAAAACCACACTGGTCGAACAGCTGGCCCATGCCATCGCCCAAAACCACCCGGAGGTCAAGCTCGTCATGTTGCTGATTGACGAGCGCCCGGAAGAAGTCACACACATGAAGCGCACGGTGCGCGGCCAGGTTCTGGCTTCCTCGGCCGATCAACTGGGCGCCACGCATCTGCAGGTAGCCAAGCTGGCGCTAGAGATGTCGCGCCGCATGGTGGAGGCCGGCGACGACGTCGTGCTGCTGCTCGATTCGCTGACTCGACTGGGACGCGCCGCCAATCGCGAGACGAGCTCGCGCAACAGCCGCACGCTCAGCGGCGGGCTGGACGCCACGGCGATGGAATTTCCGCGCAAGTTTTTCGGCTCGGCCCGCAAAGTCGAAGGCGGGGGGAGCCTGACCATCCTGGCCTCCGCGTTGATTGACACGGGCAGCCTGATGGACGAGGTGATCTTTCAGGAGTTCAAGGGCACGGGAAATATGGAACTGGTGCTCGACCGCAAGCTGTCCGATCGGCGCATCTTTCCGGCCGTCAATATCCTGGAGTCGGGCACGCGCAAAGAAGAAAAGCTGTTCTCGAAAGAAGACTTGCCCGGTGTGCACAAACTCAGGCGCGTGCTGGCCAACCTCAAAGAGGTGCAAGCCATGGAACTGCTGTTGAAAGGCATCGCGCAGACCAGCAGCAATCGCGAACTTCTGGAAAAGATCGATAAGATTCTTTGACGATTGGTTTCGGTCCGGCCACTCTCAAAAAGTGGCCAGTGGTTAGTGACCAGTGGCCAGCAACAATCCGAACATTGGCGACGCCGACATCGCGGCGTCGCTCCTGACCACTGACCACTGGCCACTGGCCACCGGCGACTTTATGGAACTTTCGCTCGAAAAGCTGATCGACGAATCCAACGACGCCATAACCGTCACAGATCTGGCCGGACACATCACTTTCTGGAGTCGCGCCGCCCAGGAAATGCTCGGTTATTCCGCCCAGGACGCCATCGGCCGGCCAGTCACCGATTTCTACGCCGCCGGCGCAGCCGAAGCCCACAAGGTCATGGAAACGCTGCGCAGCGATATCCGCATCAAGAACTGGGAAACCGAGTTGCGCGCCAAAGATGGCCGGACCATTCCCGCCAACATCTCCATCACGCTGCTACACGACGAACAGGGCCGTCCCAACGGCACGCTCGGTATCGTCCGCGACGTTTCGGAGCTGCGCAGGCTGCAGCAGGGACTGCTGGAAAACCAGCGGCTGGCGGCCATCGGCGAATTGGCCACGCACATCGCACACGAGCTGCGCAATCCGCTCTCCTCCATCAAGATGAATCTCAAGATTTTGTCGCGGCTGGCGCGGCTGGACAGCCAATCCGGCCAGCACATGAAGATCGCGCTCGAGGAGGTCGATCACCTCGAACAGATCCTACAGGAGATTTTCGAGTTTCTACGGCCGTACACTCCGCGGCGCGACCCGGTTGACGTCGCCAAACTATTGGACGAGGCCGTGGAACTCTGCCGCTACGACCTGGAGGCGCGGCACATCCGCGTAGCCCGGCGCGTGGAACCGTCCTTGCCCGAACTGCGGGGCGACGCCGTGCGCCTGCGTCAGACGCTGGTCAACCTGGTTCTCAACGGCGTCCAGGCAAGCCCGGATGGAGGACGCATCGAGCTGTCTGCCGGACGGAACGAAGACTGGATTGATGTCGAAGTCCGTGACTATGGCAGCGGCATCGCGCCGGAAATCGCCGGACAGATTTTCGAACCGTTCTTTACGACACGCAGCGACGGCACCGGTCTCGGGCTGGCCATCACGCGCAAGATCGTCGAAAATCATGGCGGGCAGATCAAGGTGAGCTCCGAGCCGGGGACGGGCGCTTCCATCCGGATCCTTCTCCCTCTGGAGACACGCGGCTGAAAGTCGCCAGTCGCCGGTCGCCAGTCGCCAGATGAACCTGCGTGCTCTGCGTCTCTGCGGTGATTGATGCTATCAATTGCCAAAATCGTTGAATTTTGATCATCGTTCTTCGGGCAATTAGAAAATGGCCCACAAGATGTAGCGCGGATTGACACGGATTGAACGGATTAGGCGCATCGCACTTAATCCGTGTAATCCGTGTTAATCCGATTAATCCGCGCTACGGCGCAACTACGATATCGCCAACAAATATTATGGAACGACGTTCGTCATGAGTAATCCCGGCTGGCGCGCGCGGCTGTGTTGGCGCTCCGTGTGCCCGGACTTGTATTCTTGCCACTTGTCACTTGCCACTTGAACGCAATAATTTCCTCAACTTCGCCTCCACTCGCTCGTGGCGCGGATCACGGGCCAGATTCGTATATTCGCCCGGATCCGCGTCATGGTCGTACAACTCGAATCCGTGCCGGCCCCCATCCCATTCCGTATAGCGCCAGCGTTCGGTGCGAACCGAGCGGCCCATAAAACCCGTGCGCCGGACCTGCGTATAAGCGGCCGCCTTCCAGCTTCGGTTGGGATCCTCCAATAACAGCCGCAAGCTGCGTCCGGCCAGATTGGACGGAGGCGTCAGGCCGGCCAGATCGGCCAGCGTCGGATACACGTCCAGGGATTCGACCACGCGCCTGCAACCTTGCCCCGTCCGTCTCACCTCGGGCGCGGCGATAATCAAGGGCACCCGCGCCGAGGGTTCAAACAGGCTTTGCTTCATCCACTGGCCGTGCTGGCCGAGCAGATAGCCGTGATCCCCCCACAGAACGACGATGGTGTTGTCGGCCAAACCGAGACGATCCAGCGCGTCAAGGACCCGCCCCACCTGCGAATCCATGAACGTTATTGCGGCAAAGTAAGCCCGGATCGCCTGGCGCAACTGCTCGGGCTTCAATTCCCAGTTGGATGGCTTGACCCATAAGGCCGGCGCCGGGATGTCATTCAAATCGTCCGGCGGATCGGCGGGCAGGCGGATTTTTTCGAGCGGATACAAATCGAAGTATTTCCTGGGAGCGATATAGGGTGTGTGCGGCCGATAAAAGCCAGCGGCGATAAAAAACGGCTCGCCGCGCTTTTCTTCGAGCATCCGGATCGTTTCACTGGCGACTTTTCCGTCGGTTTGTTCTTCGTCGCTTCCAAACGCCTCATGCCAGCTCAAGGCGCTTCCCAAACCGCGCGAGGGGGTCAGATTGAAAACCTGGCCTTCCTCCTCCTTGTCGCGGCCAATCGGGTTGACGACGCGATGCCACGACTTGGGATCATCCAGCCCGTCGGTGCCGATTTGACTGGGAACGCCGTAGTGAAAGATCTTTCCCACGCGCGCGACGAAGTACCCGTTGTTCTTGAACATCTGCGGCAACGTCACGGCGTTGGGCAGATGGTTGCGAAAGTCGGTGCTCAAATCATAGACCCGCGTGGTGTCCGGGCGCAGTCCGGTCAACAGCGAGACGCGGCTTGGGCTGCACAGCGGAAACTGGGTGTAAGCGCGATCAAAGCGCGTGCCGCGCGCGGCCAAACGGTCGATGTTGGGGGATTGGACCAAGTCGTGCCCGTAGGTTCCCAGCGAGTTGTTCAGGTCATCGACAGCGATAAACAAAATGTTGGGTCGTCTTGCGGGCGCAGCCTCGGCCGCCGAAGCGGCACATATGAGCGCGACAAAAAGAAACAAAGCGAGTGTGGGCGTTCGGCCATGGGTCGTCATGGGATGCGTCCGAGATGCTGACAGACTGACAGCATCTATATCATACTGTCCGGCATGCGTATCGCCCGGATCGTGATGTTGGTCCTTTTTGCCTGCACGCTGTCGGCTCTCCAGTTACAAGCGCAGTCCTCGCCTGCCGAGCCGCGCATCGAACTGCTTTGGCCCGCCCGAGCCCCCGGCGCATTGGGAGACGAGGATGCCGATCGACCGTCGCTGCGCATCTATCTTCCCCCGCCGGCGCGAGCCGTCCGAACGGCGGTGGTGGTCTGTCCGGGCGGCGGATACGCGATGCTTGCGATGGATCACGAGGGACGCCAGATCGCCGAATGGTTGAATTCGCTGGGCGTAGCCGCCTTCGTTTTGAAGTACCGCCTAGGGCCGCGCTACCGGCATCCGGCGCCGCTGCTGGACGCCCAGCGTGCCTTGCGGATGGTACGCGCTCGCGCCGCCGAGTTCGGTGTTGCGCCCGATCGCATCGGCATCTGGGGATTTTCCGCAGGCGGTCACCTGGCTGCGACCGCCGCCACGCATTTTGATCGCGGCGATGCGCAGGCTGCCGAACCAATCGATCGGGCCGGCAGCCGTCCGGATTTTGTGATCCTGGCCTATCCGGTTATTTCCTTTACTGCCGACTTCACGCACGCCGGCTCACGCAACAACCTTCTCGGCAAAACCCCTGACCCGCAATTGCTCGACGATCTGTCCAATGAAAAGCGCGTCACGTCCGAGACGCCTCCGACGTTTCTGTTCCACACCGATGAGGACTCCGGCGTCCCGCCGGAAAACAGCGTGGCCTTTTACCTGGCGTTGCGCCGCGCGCGTGTCCCCGCCGAGCTGCACATTTACGAACGCGGCCGGCATGGCGTCGGCCTGGCGCCGGCTGATGCGACGCTCTCGACCTGGTCGGGGCGTCTGGCCGACTGGTTGCGCACGCGCGGCCTGCTGGGTCCGTGAAGGGCAGGGGTCAGGGATCAGGGTGGCATTCAAAGTCCGAGCCGCGACCGGAAGCTCGGATTATTCACAAATGAAAAACCTAGTCACGAATTTCACGAATGATCACGAATCTATCAACGGCTTTGAGCACCTTTGGCCGGGCTTGCAGTTTTCAACAAGCTGTCTTGGTCTCTGTGCATCAGGGTTCGAACCGACATGTTTCGCGTCATTCGGGATAATTCGTGAAATTCGTGACTAGCTTTTGCTTTTTGTGAATAAGCCGAGTAAGGGAGCGGGCCGGCCGACACGGAGCGCCAACAGGGCCGCGACCGGAAGGGAGCGGGCTGGTCGACTGAAAGCATGATCGAAATTCTTCCTTCAAGATCTCACCCTGCTCTGTGCGCTTTTTCGGTTCTATGGCTTTTGTCTCTGCCGGTGACAGCGCAAACGCAGGCAAGCCCATCCGATCTGAAGGTGCGTGCTGTGCGTACTTCCGGGGTGATCGTCGTCGACGGCGACCTCACCGAAGCGGACTGGGACACCGCAGCGCCTGCCACGCACTTCATCCAGAAGCTGCCGCGCACGGGCGAGCCGGCCACCGAGCAGACCGAGGTCCGCATCCTTTACGACGACACCAATCTCTACCTCGGTGTCTACTGCCTCGATTCGGCCGGGGCCGCCGGCATTGTCGTCAATGACATCACGAAAGATTTCTTCACGCTGGACAGCGACGGATTCCAAGTGGTCCTCGATACGTTCGACGACAACCGGAACTGCTTTCTGTTCGGGACCAATCCGGGCGCGGGCCGCTTCGACATGCAGATCGGCGCCGACGGCAACGCCGGCAATTCCGACTGGGACGGCATCTGGTACGTGCGCACCCGCATTACCGACCGGGGCTGGCAGATCGAGATGGCCATTCCGTTTAGGACACTGCGCTTCCGCGATGGGCTGCAACAGATCTGGGGGATCAATTTCGAGCGGCGTGTTCGCCGCAAATTCGAAGATTCTTACTGGGCGCCCCTGAAACCCCCTTATCGCGTCAGCCGCGTGTCGCTGGCCGGGACATTGGAAGGAATTGAAAACATCCGGCAGGGACGCAACCTTTACCTGAAGCCTTACGTCGTGGCGCCGGTTCTGCGGCGAGCCAACGATGATGTCGACTTTGCTCCCGATGCCGGCATGGACCTCAAGTACGGCGTCAGTTCGCAACTCACCTTCGACGCCACGATCAATACGGACTTCTCCCAGGTGGAAGCCGACGACGACCAGATCAACCTGACACGCTTCAGTTTGTTTTTCCCAGAAAAGCGCGAGTTCTTTCTGGAGAACGCCAGCCTGTATGCCTGGGGCAGAACACGCCGGCGCATGGAGGCTTTTCGCAACCGCCGCCCCGACTTGATTCCGTTTTTCAGCCGGCGCATCGGGATCTCCGAAGGCGAAGAACTGGTGCCCATTTACGGAGGAGCGCGACTGAGCGGACGCGCTGGACCTTACACGCTGGGATTATTGTCGATGCAAACGGCTCGCACCTCGGAGTTGCCCTCGACGAACTTTTCGGTGCTGCGACTGCGCCGTGACGTTCTTGGCAATGGAGACTTCGGCGGCATTTTCATCAGCAAATTGGACGCCGATGGCCGTTCCAACAGCACCATCGGAGGCGACACCAACTTGCGGTTCTTCAAGTATCTGGATCTGAACTCTTATTGGCTCAAGACGGACACGCCGGGAAAATCGGGCCGCGACGGCGCCGCCAACATCGATCTGAACTGGCGCGACGGCCTGATCGATGTTCGCGCCGGTCACCTCTGGATCGGGGAGAACTTCAACCCCGAAGTAGGATTTGCGCCGCGCCGGGGCATGCACAAGAGCAGTGGAGATTTCACCTTTACGCCACGGCCCAAAGAACGGATCCGGTGGGTTCGCGAGTTTCAACCCAGCCTCGAAGTCGACTACATCACAGACCCCGGGCATGTGCTGGAATCACGCCGCGTGGAGGCCCGTTTTGGCGTCATCTTCTCTGATAGCAGCCTGCTTTCAGTGGCGCGAGAGTCCAACTTTGAGCGCCTGCGCAGTCCCTTTGAAATCCGCAAGGACCGTATCATTCCGACCGGCGATTACATCTTCGACGAATACTCCGCCATTTTTCAAACCGATCGCAGCCGCATCATCAGCCTCGAGACACGTTTTTCAAGCGGCGACTTTTACCACGGAACCCGGGATTCTTACGGTCTCGGGGTCAACCTCCAAGCCAGCTACCGCTTCGAAGCCAGAGTGTTTTTGAGTCACAACGATGTAAAGCTGCCGGTCGGAGACTTCAAGACGAATCTTGTCTCGGGAAAGCTCAACTATTCGTTCAACACGAACATGTTCCTGACGGCGCTGATCCAGTACAACAGCGACCGTCACGACACGGCCAGCAACATCCGCTTCAATATCATTCATAAACCGCTCAGCGATTTTTTCCTGGTCTACAACGAGCGACGGGCGTCGACCGGAGAGGTGATTGAACGAGCGTTGGTTGCCAAAGTGACATACGTATGGAGTTTTTGAAAATTGCGAACTGTGGATAGCGGATTGATTGTGGGATTGCGGATAACAAGATCGCTTTCACCGCACAGACACAGCGCGGCCCTCGGGGCCGCAACCAAAATCAGTGCCGCGACCGGAAGATGGGCGTTCCGATTCGGACTGTGCGCGACGATCCTCGCCGTGGCGTCCGTCGTCTGGGCAAGCCCATCCTCGCCAGTGGCCCTGATCGATGCGGGGCACTTCAAACAGGCTTGGGCACTGGCCGAGTCACGGCTGAAGGCAAACCCGAAAGATGCAGACGCGCTCTACGCGATGGCACGCTACAAGCTTCAGGCCGATGACCTGGACAGCGCGCTGTCGCTGGTGGAGAGATCACTCGCACTGGATCCCGCAAACGCGGACGCCACGTACCTGATGGCCGGAATTTATGGACGCAAGGCAGAAAGGGCAAGCGTGTTTAGCCAGTTCGGCCTGGCACGCCGATTCAAGAAGGAGGCCGAGGCCGTGCTCGCAATGGATCCTCGCCATATCGAGGCGCGCCTGGGTCTGATCGAATTCCACATGAAGGCCCCCGGCGTGGTGGGAGCAGACAAGCGCAAGGCGCAAACCCTGGCCGATGAAATCATGAAGATTAATGCGTCGCGGGGATATCTGGCGCTGGCGGTCCTTGCGCGCATCGAAAAACAAACGGACCCGCTCGAGGGATTCTACAAAAAGGCGGTGGAGGCAGACCCCAACTCTTATCCGGCGCTGATGTCGCTGGTTAATTTCTACGAGCAGCAGAAACAATATGATGTGGCTGAACGCTACGCCCGCGAGGCGCTGAAAGCGAGCCCTGACCGCGCCGGCGGCTATTCATTTCTCGCCAGCCTGGCCGCGTTTCAGGAGCGCTGGCGGGACCTCGATACGACCATCGCGCAATCCGAAAAAGCGGTCCCCGATAACCTCTCACTCTACTACCGCGTCGGCAATGTCCTGCTTTCTTCTGGCAAGGATCTGCCGCGCGCCGAGCGATATTTCCGCAAATACCTGACCCAGGAGCCGGAGCCTGGCGCTCCGATGCACGCGCACGCGTATTGGAGATTGGGACTCGTTCTCGAAAAGCAGGGCCGCAAGGCTGAGGCCGTGGCTGCGCTGGAAACGGCGGTCCGGATGAAACCCGACCTCGACCAAGCTAGGAAAGATTTGAAGCGCCTGAAGTAGTTTGGAGAATTGCGGATTGCGGATTGAAAACGACTGTTCGCTCCCACTCCGCAATCAATTCGCAATCCGCAATTCGCAATCCGCAATTCTATGATTCTCTAAATTCGTAAAAATACTCTCCGCCTGTACAACCACCAACACAAATAAATCTCAAACAGGATGACCACCCAGTCTGTCAAAAACAGCCCCCACGGTCCCCAGGCCGTCACAGCCGGCCGGGTGAAGACCAGCGCCGTTTCATTCAGCCACTCGCGCAGGATCTCGTTGAGCAGGTAAATGAAAATAGAATTGGACCCTACGACGACAAACACGCGCGCCCAGGCGCGCAGGTTGCGAATGTCACAGAGCCAGTAAAACAGCAGCAGCGCCAGCAGCGTGATGCCTCCGCTGTAGAGCGCAAACGAGGGAGTCCAGATCTTTTTGATGATCGGAATAAATGGGCTGAGCGCCAGACCAGCCGCGATTCCGGCTGCGCCGCCCAGCGCCAGGATCGCCACTTTTCGAGACGGGGTCGTCTTTGCAAGTACCAAGCTGCCGGCCAGGACTCCAAAGAGCGTGTTGGCCGCCGACGACAAGCAATTGATCGTCACATACGATCCACGCCAGTTCTTTCCGAGGATCCAATGATCCAGGACCGATCCGATATTGGCGTCGCGCGCCCAAGGTCCGGCCACACCCGGCAAGGTCACAAACTGGAACAATGCCCAATGCGCCGCCAGCAGCCCCAGGGCTACCGTCAACTGGACCTTCCAGGACTGCCGCAGCACGAGAAACGCCACCAGGTAGGTGAAGGCTAACTGAGCCAGGACATTGATCAGATCGAGTACGGGCCGGCCGGCCTGGATAGAGCGCGCCAGCAAACCCAGCAGGATCAGCAGCGCGCAACGGCGCAGTACATGTTGCAGACTCTTCGCCCAAGTTTCACCCGCCGCCCAGCGCGCCGCAAACGATGCGGGCATGACGGCTCCGACGATGAACATGAAGAACGGCTGGACCAGGTCCCAGGCATTCATCCCTTCCCATTGGCGGTGTTCAAACTGTTCGGCAAACCGCCCGAGTACGGGATGATCGACCAGGTGCAGCAGGCCGAAGCCCTCGGCAATCAGGCACACCATCGTGAATCCGCGAAATGCGTCCAGCGTGAAGACCCGCTCGACGAAAACAGGCAGAGGCGGGGGCGGCGGGATTTGCCGTTCGGGGATAGAAGGCACGGCAGCCATTATCTCCCATGTCCGGCATGTCCGGGCCACTGGAGTGGGCAATCAGTGGCAACATTTCGAACTACGAATTACGAGTTACGAATTACGAATCAAGACGCACAAACCTCATTTTTCGTAACTAGTGGCCTGTAACATCTGAATTGGTAGCAACAACATTGACCGCCTCCGCGGGCGACTATGGGAAAACTGGGGCAGATTTTTTGACCGGCTTCACCACAGAGACACAGAGGACACAGAGGAACACAGAGAAAAGCGAGCGAACGAGTTTTATGAACTTCGATCGCAGCACGGAGGACTGTCACAGCAAGTTCGTTGACATGCATACTTAGAATTACAGGCAGCCGGTCGTTGGTACGACGTTTTTCTCTGTGCCTTCTCTGTGTCCTCTGTGTCTCTATGGTGCAGCCGCTTTTCACTGCACCGCAAAGCGTCGCTAGGATTGATGTTGTTGGTATCAATTCGGATGTTACAGGCCACTCGTAACTCGTAATTCGTAATTGTTCCCGAGATTACCCGGACATGGGTAATCCCTTCCAATTACCCCTCCGTCCATCGAAACGCCCTGCTGCCCACCGCAAAGAACACCACTCCCACTGCCAGCAGAATCGCGCACGGGAGCAGCATCTCGGCAGGCGAGAAGCCGCGCCAGATGGCGCCCTCCATGGCCAGGATCGACCACTTGACGGGGCTGACATGGCTGATCGTCTGCATCCAGGCCGGCATGACAAACAACGGCACCATGCCGCCGCCCAGCATCGACATCACCATCAGGACAGCCCAGCCAATACCGCCCGCCGCTCGCTCGGTCCTGCCCAAAACCGACAACAGCATCATGATCCCGACAAAGCATGTCGAAATCGATAGCAGCGCCGCACCCAGCAGAAACGGCGCTTTCGGCCGGACGCCAAACACCGCCATGGCAAAAAGAATCAATGCCGTCGAAATTCCCAACGTGCTCACAAAGCAAGCCAGCCCCTTGCCCGCCAGGATTTGATTGCGGCCGAGCGGCGCCGTGCGCAGCCGTACCAGGGTGCCGCGGGAGCGTTCGAACACCAGCGAAATCCCGAAGGCGGCCGCACAGCCCATCACTCCCCAGATAATTCCCTGTGGAAACGAGATCTCGTAAGGATTGCGCGGCCCGCGGCGCTCGGCCGTCACCGCAGCCGTATCTACCTTCAGCGGCTGAAACCCGCCAAAGGATCGACCTTCCGCACCAGCCGCCTTACCCGACGACATTTCGGACATAAAGGTGGGAATCCCTTTGAGGAAGTTGTTCTGGGTCGCGCGTTTGTCCGGTGGTATGCCTTCTTGAGTTTCGAGCTGTTTGAGAGCATCCTCGACGCCGGATTTCGCCTTGGCCGGATCTGAAAAGGCCGCCTGCATCTTTTCGGCTGCGTATTTAGTGAGGACGCCTTCGAGCATGCCTGCCTCGGCCTTGCGCGACGGATCAACGCCCAGCTCAACACGGGGCGATTGGCCGGAAAAGATGCTGGCTTGGCCGAACCCGGGAGTCACCACTACATAGGCGGTAGCTCTACCGCGCCGCACCGACTCCACGGCCTCCTGCCGGGTTGCGACGCTTGTCTGCAGCTCGGCGCCTGCAGCAATTTTGAAACAAATGCTTTCGACCCCGCGCTTGCGTCCTCGTCGACGACGACCAGTTTGATGCGCGCCATCCCTCCGCCCGACCCTGAAAAGATCGCTCCAAAAAACATCGCAAAGAGCAGCGGAAAGATAAACGTAAAGAAGAACCCCGCCTTGTCCCGTATCAGCAGCCGCAGGTCTTTGCCCGCCATTGCAAAAATCGCTCTCATATTCAATCCCTCAAGTGACGTCCTGTCAGGTTCAGAAACACCGCTTCCAGGTTCGGACGCTCGACGCGGAAGCGCTGCAGTTTGCCGCTTTGCTGCAGCCGGCCGAGTTCGGCCACCGGGTCGTCCGTTTCGATTCGGACTTCCCCATCCAGCGTCTCGGCGGTTACGACATCTTTGCGGCCGTAGCCGCGAATCAGCCCGTCGACCGAATCCAGCGCGAGCAACTTTCCGCGGTCGATGACGCCGACGCGATCGCACAACCTCTGGGCTTCTTCCATGTAGTGGGTCGTGTACACGATGGTGCAGCCGCCCTGGCGCAACGACTGAATCCTGTCGAAGATGGAATTTCTGGACTGCGGATCGACGCCCACGGTGGGTTCATCGAGCAACAGCAATGGCGGGTCGTGGACAACCGCAACGGCCAGATTCAGCCGCCGTTTCATGCCTCCTGAAAAGGTCGACACACGATCGCGCCGGCGGTCATCGAGATCCACAAACTGCAGGGACCAATCCACGCGTTTTTTCAGATCGCTTCCAGACAGACCCTGAATTCTGCCGAAGAAAGCCAGGTTCTCCTCGGCGCTGAGTTCGTCGTAGAGCGCCAGCGCCTGGGGTGCGACTCCGATTTGCTTTCGCACTTCGGGCAGCATCGGAGACCCATGGCCCACCACCTCGACGGTTCCTTGGTCGGGCTGAAACAGGCCGACCGCCATATTGATGGCCGTCGTCTTGCCTGCCCCATTGGGCCCGAGCAATCCGAAAACTTCGCCGGTTCGGATCTCCAGGGTCAGATCGTCGACGGCGACGTTAGTGCCGAAGCTCTTGCTTAGATGGACAAGTCGCAGCACGATGCCTCCTGATGGATATGTTGCCGTGACTCTACAACCCATTTGCTGCGACGCCAGCGCCATTCGGTTAAGCGGTCGTCTGAGCCGACAAGTGGCAGGTTTCAAGGGACGAGTTACGAGTTGCGACGCATGTCCGGGCCGCGACCGTAAGGGAGCGGGCAATCTCAGGCAATAGTGTCAAAAAATGCTGCCACTGATTGCCCACTCGCTTACTAGTGACGCTCTGCGGTGCAGTGAAAAGCGGCTTCATCACAGAGACACAGAGGACACAGAGAAAACACAGAGAAAAACTTCGTACCATACCAACGACCGGCTGTCTGTAATTCTGAGTATGCATGTCAACGAACTTGCTGGACAGTTCCTCCGTGCTGCGATCGAAGTTCATAAGACTCGTACGCCCGCTTTTCTCTGTTCCTCTGTGCCCTCTGTGTCTCTGTGGTGAAGCCGGTCAAAAATCGGCCCCAGTTTTCCCATAGCCGCTCGCGGAGGCGGATCAATTCAGATGTTACAGACCGCTAGGTTTTTCATTTTGTAAATAATCCGGGCTTACTCTCGTGCCTCGGACATGGGCACAAATTTTTCACAAGGAGTAGAATTCATCCAGCATGGATTCCTCCTCGTCAGAATATCGATCGATGCTCCGGAAGTTCTGGTTTGCGGCCATCGTCGGCCTTCCAGTTGTAGCGACGATGGCTCTGGAGATCTTTCCCTCGCTGGGCCACGCGCTGATGGACTGGCATCGGACGATCGGCATCGTCTCGGCGCTTGTGACGCTGCCGGTCCTGGCATGGTCAGGAGGACACTTCTTCACGGGCGCCTGGAACAATTTCCGCAACCACAATGCCAACATGGACACTCTCGTTGCGCTCGGCACCGGGTCAGCCTGGTTGTTTTCGACGGTCGTCGTGCTCGCGCCGGGGTGGTTTCCGCCGGGAACCGGCGGGATGTACTTTGATGTCGCCGTCATCGTCATCGCGCTGGTCGATCTCGGCCAGGCACTGGAGATCCGCGCCAAGGCACGCTCAAACGCTGCCATTCGAAAGCTGCTCGAGTTGCAAGCCAAGACCGCGCGGGTCGTCCGCCAAGGAAAGGAAATCGATATTCCCGTTGAGGAAGTCGCCGTGGGAGACACCGTTCTGGTTCGACCCGGTGAGAAGATCCCTGTTGACGGAGTGATCCTTGACGGCGCATCGGCCATCGATGAGTCGATTGTCACGGGCGAGTCCGTTCCGGTCGACAAACAGCCGGGAGATCGCGTCATAGGCGCCAGTTTGAACCGGATGGGCGCGTTTACGTTTCGAGCCACGCGTGTCGGGAAAGAGACGGCGCTGGCGCGTATCGTCGAGATGGTTCGGCAAGCGCAGAGCTCCAAAGCGCCGATCGGGCGGCTGGTCGACGTCATTTCCTCCTACTTCGTGCCGGCGGTCCTGATCGCTGCCGTTGTGACATTCATTGTCTGGTACGACTTCGGGCCGGCGCCGGCTTTGAATTTTGCGGTGACCACGATGGTCACCGTTCTGGTGATCGCCTGCCCCTGCGCGCTGGGCCTGGCCACTCCGATCAGCCTGACGGTGGGCGTCGGAAGGGCGGCCGAACACGGAGTATTGATTCGAAACGGTGAGGCGCTGGAATCGGCCTCGCGCCTCGCAACGATCGTCCTGGACAAAACCGGCACGATTACTCGCGGCCGCCCCGAACTGACCGATGTCCTAACCCTATCGGACTTCACCGAGGAACAGTTGCTGCGTCTGGCCGCCGCCGCCGACCGGCGCAGCGAACATCCGCTGGCTGAAGCCATCGTGCGAGGCGCCGCTGCGCGAGGCCTTACCCTGGCCGAGCCCGAACAGTTCAATGCACTGGCCGGCCGCGGCGTCGATGCGACCGTCCAGGGACACCGCATTCTGGTCGGTAACCGCCGGCTTCTCGAGCAAAGCGGCGTGACGACTGCCGCGCTCGAGACCGCTGCGCAACGGTTGGCCGACGAGGGAAAGACGCCGATCTGGATCGCCGTAGACAACCACCCGGCTGGTCTTGTGGCCGTGGCAGACACGATCAAGCCCGACTCCATTTCGGCGATCCGGGATTTGCAGCGGATGGGAATTGAAATTATTATGATCACAGGCGACAACGAACGGACCGCTAGAGCGATCGCCCGCCAGGTTGGCATCGAACGAGTTCTTGCCGACATTCCGCCGGAAGACAAGGCCCGGCAGATCGAAGCGCTGCAGGCTAAAAACCCTGCCACTTCTGGTAGAAAACTCGTCGGGATGGTAGGCGACGGCATCAACGACGCACCGGCGCTGGCCCGAGCCGACGTCGGATTTGCCATCGGCGCAGGGGCTGACGTCGCCATCGAGGCCGCCGACGTGACGCTGGTTGGGGGCAGCCTGCGCGGCGTTGTTTTTGCGATCGGGGTATCTCGCGCGACGTTACGCAATATCCGGCAGAATCTTTTCGGCGCTTTCTTCTACAATGTTCTTGGGATTCCCGTTGCCGCCGGTCTGCTCTACCCGGTCTTCGGCGTGCTGTTGTCGCCGATCATCGCCGGCGCCGCCATGGCGGCATCGAGTCTGACCGTTGTCACCAACGCAAATCGATTACGCTGGCTGGAAATGCGGCAGTTATGACTACTATACAGATTGTTGTAACCATGACCGGTTTGGCTGTTATCGGCTGGATCGTCTGGTATTTCTGGCTTTGGCGAGGACAAAACGTCCCGGCCGAAACCGCCGCGTCCGGCGACGTTCAGCAAATCGATGTGACGGTCCGAGGCGGCTATCAGCCTTCGTCCATCGTCGTTCGTGCCGGTCACCCCGTCCGGCTCAATTTTACTCGCCGCGAAGCCAGCCTGTGCGGCGAAGAGATCGTTCTTCCCGATTTCGGCAAACGAGCCCACCTGCCCGAGAACCAGTCGGTTCCCATCGAGCTGACGCCTACCCAACCGGGTGAGTATGAGTTTACCTGCGGGATGAACATGTACCGCGGCAAGTTGATCGTCAAAGCGGCAAACGGCGCGGAGTGATCCGTTGGTCGTCGATGCGCGCCGGCGCCTCAGTGTCCGGTAGAGTATCGGTTGTCAGTGCCACGGAAGTGTCAGTCCCACGAACGAAGAGAGTGGTGACCAACGGGTTGTGGCCAGTGGTCAGTGGTCAGCAACTATCTAGTGATGATTTTCGTGCTTTTTGCGACTGAACCGTAATGGCCAAGGAAACGCTGACCACTGGCCACTGCAGTGAGGAAGGAATATGTCGACACATCCAATGAGAAGCCGCAGGAACTTTCTGCAAACATCTGCCGGTCTGCTGGCCGGCGCGCCTTGGATCAGTCGCTTGCAGCGCGCGATACCGGCAGCGAAGTTCGACCCGCACTTTGCAACGGCAAGCCAGGCGATTCGCGCCATCGAATCCGGAACCATTTCTTCGCGCGAGTTGACCGAGGAAACTTTCGCACACATCCGCAAGCACAATCCGCGAATCAACGCGTTTGTGACCCTGCTGGAAGAGCAAGCTTTGGAACGGGCACGCCAGGCCGACCAGGCTCTGGCCCGCGGACAAAAGTGGGGCCCGCTGCATGGTCTGCCGATTCTCGTCAAGGATTCGTTCGCCACGGCCGGAATACGGACGACATCGGGCTCAAAACAATTGGAAAAACATGTACCGGCGGAAGACGCCATCGCCATCGAGCGTCTGAAGAGGGCTGGAGCGATCCTGGTCGGAAAGACCAACATGCCGGAATTCGCCAGTGACCTCCAGTCCTACAACGAGGTCGCAGGGACGACCAACAATCCCTGGGATGCTGGAAGAACACCCGGAGGATCGACCGGCGGCGGTGCGGCGGCGCTGGCCGCCGGTTTTGGCTTTCTCGAACTCGGCAGCGACATCGGCGGCTCGATTCAAACTCCGGCGCACTTTTGCGGCATCTACGGACACAAGAGCAGCCTGGGCCTGGTTCCGCTTGACGGCCATATTCCGCCTCCGCCGGGCCGAGTCGACGGCATCATCGATCTCGGGGTGGCCGGGCCGATGGCCCGAAGCGCGCAGGATCTGCTGCTGGAGTTACAAGTCATTGCCGGCCCAAAACCGGCCGAAGCGCGCGCTTATCGCTGGAACCTGCCCGCGGCGCGAGGCGCCAGCCTGCGCGACTACCGGATCGGTTACGTGCTGGACGATCCGTTCTGCCGGGTTACTTCGGAGGTCGGCGATGTTCTGGCCTCGACCATCGAAGCGCTTCGCAAGCGTGACGTCACACTGACGGAGGGCTGGCCCGCGGGAATCCAGGGCCAAGCGAACTTCGATTTGTACTTACCGCTCCTTGCCGCCGCATTTTCAACGGCGGTACAAGAGGAGGGTCTCAAGGTGCTGCGCGAGTCGGGCGGCAAGCCGTGGGCATACTACGCCCGCAAGTGGCTCGCGGGGATTGACATGGCGCACAAAGGTTGGCTCGTACAATCGGGTGAAAGGCTGAAGTATCGCGCTTTGTGGCAGGAGTACTTTCGAACGCACGACGCTTTTTTGATGCCGGTTAATTTTATTCCCGCTTTCCGTCACGATCACAATCTGTCGTTCTTTGAAAGGTTCGTCGACACACCACAGGGAAAGCGCCAGTATGGTGACATGCTGCGCTGGATTTCGTTTGCGACGCTGTCGGGTTGTCCGGCCACGGTGGCGCCCGCCGGACGGACGCCTGGCGGTCTTCCTGTTGGAATCCAGATTCTGGGACCGTTCCTCGAAGACGCCACACCGATCGACTTGGCCGGCCGCCTGGCCGATGTCATCGGAGGATTCACGGCACCGCCAGGATTTTCAGGCGGTCAGTGATCAGTGCCACGAACTGTCAGTGCCGTACCCGACTCCTCCGGCAGGCTGGTTGGCGATTGTCAGCCGGTAACTCTGCATCTCGTTTTTGGTGTTCTGAACGAAGACCACGAGGGGGAACGGAGCGCACAACACAGCATCCGAATCAACGACCAGTACCGAGTTTGTTTTCGCTGGGGGCTGGAGATGCCTACGAAGTCGAGATCACGGACTACCACTAATCCGCGAGGACGAACCCGTCGACGCGTTGCGGCGCATAGCTTCGTTGGCCGGCGACTGCCTCGGAATAGGCCGCCGACCCATCCAGGAGAGATGCTCTTCGAGGAATTCCTGAAGCCGTTAGGGATCACTCAGTCGGAGTTTGCCGTGCGGCTGGGTGCGTCGTTTCCGCGTCTCAACGAGATTATCCGTGGCAAGCGGTCGGTAACGCCCGACACTGCGCTCCGCCTGGCGCGTGTCTTGGGGATATCGGCCGACTTTTGGCTCGGGTTGCAGCTCGACTGGGAGCTGTGGCACGCGATGAGAGGCGAGAAGGCGGCTGAAGTCGCGAAACTCGAACCGCTTGACCGCTCGGCCTGAGTGAGAGCCGCAAGTTACGAGTCGGAAACTCCGTCGGTTTCCAGTTCTGTTCGCGACCCGCGACTATTGCAGTTTTTCCGAAACGGGCCGCCGGCCGTAGAGGTCGACCTGGCTGTCGACGCCGCGGCCCCACAGCGCCAGAAATTCCGAAATGAAGCGTTCCGGAGATCGCTCGTCGAGTAGATGTTTTGACAGAACCACGGCGACAACAACAGCGATATGGAACGACTGCAGATTGGATTTCTGATTGCGGACGAAGGCCGGATGGCCGCTGTTGATCCAGATGACGCCGGCGCTGATCCAACCGAGGTCACCGCGCTCGGGATCATCATGGAACTCGACTTGTAATCCCGGTTTGCGGAGCGAGGGCGAAAGCGGCTCTATGTTGGGAGTTTCGGCTGGCCGCGGCGGTTTCGACGCTTGAGACGGTGCGTCATCGTCGTCGCTGCCGGCAGGATCGGGCGTCGAGTCGATCATCGACCTTTGCTGCGGCGCTGAACCGGGCAATGGGACATCGAGGCTGCCATGCTTGTGCGTTCCGACCAGAGAGGTCAATTCAGGAAATTCCGGGATAATTTGCGCCAATACTTTTTCCAACTCGCGTTCCAAGGGCCGGGACAACGACGGCGCCGACTTGCGCTCGACCTCTCCGAAACGCTCGAGAATCGGCGCTACGGCCCGCTGGATGGCGCTGCGGTACCTGTAGAACTTCTGCACCGTACCGGGAGTTTTAATAAAATCGGCCTTGTTGAGCGTCAGGATTGTCGCCAGATCGGGAACTTCGACCAGGCCGGTAATGTACTCGGGCCGCCGCGGCGCCAGCGTCAGCCAGTCCCAGCCGGTCTTGATGACTTTGCCGTAAGTCGAAACCGCCAACCCTCGGATCTCTTCCGGAAGCGGCTGAGACGACATCGTCAGAAACCCGATACCGGCCGGTTTGTTGCGTGGCGGGACACGCAGCAGAAACGTCTCCATCTCCGAGGCGTCGGCAAACCCCTCGATTTCGACCCGCGCGCCGTCGACACTGATCACGACAGGCGACGGATAGACCGTACAGAGCACTTGATGAAAGAACGAATCCAGTAGCGGGCGAAAATGGCGCTGGATCAGGGCGCGGACTCGATCCGGGTCGAGCAACACGGAATCGCGTTTGAAATGCAGTCGAACGGCCGTTCCGGCCGGTGTTGTCACCGCCCCGTCCGGTTCGCAAAGCTCCCAGCGGGCACGATCCGCCTTGAGCAGCCGCCAGCGGCTCTGGACGTGAACTTTTTTTCTCCTCGTTTCCGTGTCGACCCGCTCGCACAGCAGCAATGACAGTTTTGCGCCCATGCCGGCAAATCCGATCCCTCTACCGCGAATTTTGGTGCTGGCCGCGATATCGTGATATTGGCGAAAGTCATCGCGGTCCATGCCGGCGCCGTTGTCGACCACCTGCAGAACGCCGCCCTTAGGATCGATTCGGATTTCGATTCGATCCGCCTTTGAATCCAGCGAATTTGCGACCAGCTCGGTGAGGATCGCTTCTTCGATGGCAAACGGATAGCTATCGCGGAGGTTCTCCAGCAGGTGTTTGAGATTGATGCGCGTTTCGGCCATTGGATCGGAGCCAGTCTACATTCAAGTGGCAAGTGATCAGTGGCAAGAATACAAGGAAGTCAGATCAGTACTCTTCCTTACTCTTCCTTGTATTCATGCCACTGATCACTTGCCACTTTGAAGTGCTACTTGTAGCACAATGGTTGCCAAGCGCAGGGCAGGAATTCGAGAAGCTCGTCAGAACCTTTCGACCTTGATCGAAGAAGTCAAAAAGGGGCGGGACATTCTAATCACCGATCGCGGAAAACCCGTCGCGCGACTGGCGCCTCCGCTTCCCAAAGAAGGGAAGCCTTTCGCCAGCCGTCGTTCCTTTCGCCGTAGAATGCCCGTGCTCAATCCAGCTCTCTCGGCCGGCATCGTAGAGGAACGTGAAGACCGAATCTGATTTGGCGGGTCGACGCAAGCGCCGTGGGGAAGTCCGATCAGTACTTGTATTCTTGCCACTGATCACTTGCCACTTGAACGTACAAACAGGCGCTTGTCGGCGCGCGCGCTGAAAATTTCAAAGAGACGTTCAGCCAGGTTCGCGCGTGTGGCTGGTTGGGAGTTAATTGCCAGGCTTCCATCGCGATCGATTGTAACGACAATCGACTCGAGGATGACCGGCGCGTCTTGACGGACAGGCTCCGCCTTCTGCGGTACTCGCGCCTTGAGGTCATAGCGGGCCTGGGGCTGAATCACCATGAAGATGATCAGCAGCACCAGGAGAATGTCGATGTAAGGCGTAATGTTGATATCGGACTCCTGCTTGCTGCTGTGTCTCCACGACGGCGACAACATTTGTTGGAACCTCCTGCCCTGTTGGTCACCGGCAATCTCGAAAGGTTCCGGCTGATCCTATGGCAGTCCCCGCGCGTAAGAACGTGTGAAAAAAATCGAAACCACCCCATTTCTTTCGCCCCGCTGGGGCTCATGGAGGCGACGAACCCTAAACCCAGGGCTACGCCCTGGGCTCTATTATTTGCCCCCTTCGGGGGCACGTCATTCGCCCTCCCATCTGAGCGGTGACAGACCGTTGGGCCCGTCGCAGGAGTCGAAACGAAAGTCGCCCCGCAGGGGCGAAAGATTAAAGCCCAGGGCGCAAGCCCTGGGTTTCCGTTCGTCGTTTCGATAAGCCCCGCAGGGGCGATAGATTACGCCCCGCGCGTTAAGCAAGCGGGCCCACAGCGAACTACTACTTACCTTCGGCGGTTGGTTGCACCAACATCTCCTCTACGAATCGGGCCGGCCAGTGCCGTCGGTTGCCGCCATTCAC
This sequence comes from Acidobacteriota bacterium, assembly GCA_051001345.1. Lineage (GTDB taxonomy): Bacteria > Acidobacteriota > UBA6911 > JACQSX01 > JBPCNK01 > JBPCNK01. The sequence goes on from JBPCNK010000065.1 coordinate 23,140, forward strand.
ACTGCATGCGGGTTCAAAATGCAGGAGCGGGGCCGCTC
>JBPCNK010000066.1:0-7255 GCA_051001345.1 Acidobacteriota bacterium
CCATCAACGGTGCCGCGAGCGACGCGAGCGGGTCCGTGCCACCGACCATGACTGGCGAGGTAACTAATTGAGATTTTGGCGTCAGCTTCCTCGCATTTTCTAAATCGAATGATCGCAGCGGACCCGCTCGCGTCGCTCGCGGCACTGTTGATTGTGGCGCAGACGACGCGCACAACTCTAGTGGAACTTTGCTCGTGTGAGCTCGCGCGGATTAACACGATTTAGGCGGATTGAATGGGCGGAGAGCCACCGGCCAGGCGGCCGGTGCCACTATTTCTCGAAGCCGTAGTAATCCAACCCCAGGTGAGTGATCTGGTCCTCGCCCATCAGGTATCGCAGCGTGTTCTTGAGCTTCATCTACTGGATGAACAGCTCATGTTCGGGATAGAGCTCGGGGGCGCACATGGGACTCTTGAAATAAAACGACAACCATTCCTGGATTCCGGACATGCCGGTGCGTTGGGCCAGTTCCAAAAAGGGCGCCAGGTCCAGCACCAGCGGCGCCGCCAGAATGCTGTCGCGGCAGAGAAAATCGATCTTGATCTGCATCGGGTAGCCGAGCCACCCGAAGATGTCGATGCTGTCCCATCCTTCCTTGTTGTCGCCGCGGGGCGGATAGTAGTTGATCCGGACCTTGTGGTAAAAATCCTTGTAAAGCGCCGGGTACAACTCCGGCTGCAGGATCTGATCGAGCACCGACAGTTTGCTCTCCTCTTTGGTCTTGAAGGAGTCAGGGTCGTCGAGCACTTCCCCGTCGCGGTTCCCCAGGATGTTGGTCGAGTACCACCCGCTCAGACCTAGCAGGCGCGCCTTGAGCCCGGGCGCCAGCACCGTCTTCATCCAGGTCTGCCCGGTCTTGAAGTCCTTTCCGCAAATCGGGGCGCCGCGTTTGGCAGCCAGCTCCAGAATTGCCGGAACGTCCAGAGTCAGGTTGGGCGCGCCGTTTGCGAATGGAATACCCAAGTCGAGAGCCGCATAGGCATACACCATGCTGGAGGGAATCTGCTTGTCATTGGCTTTCATTCCCTTTTGCAGATTGGCGAGCGTCGAGTGCACGCGCGAGGACTGCAGATAGATCTCGGTGCTCCCGCACCAGACAACGACGACGCGTTCCAGGCGATGGTGCTTCTTGAAAGCCTTGATGTCGTCCTGAAGCTGAAGCATCAGCTCCCACTTGTTCTTTCCCTTCTTAACGTGCCGTCCGTCCAGCCGCTTGACATAGCGACGGTCAAAGACGCCCTTCATCGGCCGGATTTCTTCCAGTTGCGGGCGCAGCACCTCGAGCAAAGCGCGTTCAAGCACGCCCGCTTCGACGGCAGCCTCATAGCAGTCGTCGGTGAAAATGTCCCAGGCGCCAAAGACCAGGTCGGACAGGCCGGCCAGCGGCACAAAGTCCCGGATTAACGGAACACGCCCGCTGGTGCGCTTGCCCAGCCGGACCGTGCCCATCTGCGTCAGCGATCCGATCGGCTCAGCCAGGCCGCGTTTGACCGCCTCGACCCCTGCAATGAATGTCGTGCTGACGGCGCCCAGGCCGACCAGCAAAACTCCCAGTTTTCCCTTGGGTGGTTCGATGGAGACTCTTTTCGTCTTCTTCTTAATCGCTTTTGCCATTCGGTCCCTGTCCTTCAAAATTCTTGAGTATTTTTCAATCCAGCAGGGCCGGCCACGACCACGTCCACGAGCACGAGCACCTCCACGAGCACGTCAACGCCCGATATGCGTCCACGACTGGCGCCCACGCATTTAGAGCTCACCACACGATCACTTACGTCAACGTGCTCGTGATCGTGCTCGTGGACGTGCACGTGGTCGGCCTGTGATTTGGCCGCTGCGCCACATACCGACGCTATGATTCCACGACGATCTCGGATATATCCCCTATCGCCAAAAAAGCGTTCGCCAGAGTCTCCAACAGCTTCAAACGGTTCTGCCGAACCGGCAAATCTTCTGTCATGACCAGTACTTTGTCAAAGAAATAGTCTACGTCGGCGCGCAGCGCCGCCAGTCGTTTGAGAGCCTGATAGTAGTCGCTCCTTGAAAGATCCTCCTCGACAGTCGGTCGGAGCGCTTCCAGCCCGCTCCACAGTTTCCGCTCGGCCTCTTCGGAGAACAACTCGGGGCGCAGCGGCGCAACCTGCAGCTCGGCGCCGGCAAGAATATTGCGGATTCGCTTGAAGGAAACGGCCAGCGCCTGGAAGTCAGACTCGGGTCGAATGCGTGCCAGCGCCGCAGCTCTCTGCTCGGTCTGGCGCAGCGAATCGAATCCGACGCCGACGGCAGCATTGATGATGTCATAGCGCAGATCGCGTTCCTTGAGAACAAAACGGAGACGGCCTTCGATGAACTCTCGCACTGCCTTGAGCGCCTGATCCTTAGGTAGTGTCGCCCGCGAACCGATCGCGTCGGCGGCTAGGCCAAGTACAGCGTTAAGCGAGAAGTCCAGTTGTCGCTCCAAGGCGATGCGAACGATTCCCTGAGCCTGGCGCCGCAAGGCGAATGGATCGCTGGAGCCTTTGGGCTGAATGCCGACGCAGAAGCATCCGACGACACTGTCGATCTTGTCGGCCAGCGACAGCAGGGCGCCGCCGATAGAATCCGGCAGCGGCCCCTCCAGCGACAATGGGAGATACTGTTCGTAAATGGCCTTCCAAACCGTTTCCGGTTCGCCGTCTGCGCGAGCATACACTCCGCCCATGATGCCCTGCAGCTCGGTCAGTTCCTTCACCATTTCAGTAGACAGATCGACCTTGCATAATCGGGCGGCCCGCAGCAAATCCTCTTGAAGATTTTTCTGTCCCGTTTGCTCGGCCAGCGCTCCGACCAGGCGAGCAACCCGTATGGATTTTTCCGCATAGGCGCCGAGCTTGACCTGAAACACGATCTTTTCCAGGTCTCCAACGCGGTCCTCCAAACTTCGCTTGCGATCCTGCCGCCAGAAGAAGGCTGCGTCCTCAAGCCGGGCTTTCAGTACGCGCTCGTGCCCGCGGCCAATCGAACCATGGTGATCTGCCCGGGTATTGAGCACGGCCAGAAAACACGGCAGAAGTTTTCCGGCTGAATCGACGGCCGAAAAATACTTCTGGTGGTGCTTCATCACGGTCACCAGAACCTCCTGAGGAAGTTGAAGAAACTGTTCCTCGAAGCGGCCTTTTAGAATAGCCGGCCATTCAACCAGATGGATGACTGTCGCGATGAGATCTTCATCCTCAAGAAGCCGGCCGCCGGCCTGGACGGCCGCCTCCGCCAGTCCTTCGCGTATCCGCTTGAGGCGCTCTTCGACCAGCACCTCGACATAATGCGTGCGAAGCCGCTCCGCATAGCGCTCGGCGTGATCGATTTCAACCGGGCCTTTCGAAAGAGCAGCGTGGCCCCTGGAAATCCGGCCCGATTGGACGCTCCCAAAGCTGAAAGGGACGATCGCGTCATCGAGCAACGCCACAAACCAACGGATCGGCCGGATGAAGCGGATCTGCGGGTCGTCCCAGTACATCGTCTTGGGAAAGCGGATCGCCGTGACAATGCGAGGCAGCAGCTCGGCCAGCACATCGGCGGCAGGACGTCCGGGAATGCTGCGGGAAAAGCCGAGATATTGACCTTTGGGAGTGGAGCGCGTCTGGATCTGTTCGATAGGAACGCCGGCCTTCTGCGCAAAACCAAGAGCGGCGCGCGTGGGACGCCCCGCTGCGTCAAAGGCCACGCTAGCGGCCGGCCCCAGCAGTTCTTCGGAACGGTCCGGTTGCTGCGAATCCAGACCCTTCAGAAGCAATGCCAATCGGCGCGGAGTCGCAAAGGACTCCAGGGATGCAAAGTGCAGCTGCTGCTCGGCCAGTTGTGCGCGCACAGCCTGTTCCAGGTCGGCCACGGCGGCGGCGACCATCGACGCCGGGATTTCTTCGCAGCCCAATTCAAAGAGGAAAGAAGCCATGGCTCAAACCGGAGCGGCGGATTGAAGCAGAGGAAAGCCCTGCTCCTCGCGCGACTTCAGGTACCCGGCGGCGATGGCGCAAGACAGCGCGCGCACCCGATTCATCATGCCGACGCGCTCGGTAACACTGATGGCGCCGCGCGCATCCAACATGTTAAAGGCGTGCGAACATTTCAGACAGAGGTCATAGGCCGGCAGGACGGCCTGTGCGGCGATGAGCCGGCGGCATTCCTGTTCAAATGCGTCAAACTGCTCGACCAAAAGGGCGGTATCGGCCAGCTCAAAATTGAAGCGCGAGAATTCCAATTCGTCGCGGCGCCGGACTTCGGCGTAGCTGACATCGCGGCTCCAGGCCAAATCGTAAATGCTTTCGACGTTGGCGATGAAAGTGGCGATGCGCTCCAGCCCGTACGTGATCTCCGCCGATACGGGGTGTAAGTCGAGACCGCCGGCCTGCTGGAAATAGGTAAACTGAGTGATCTCCAGTCCATTGAGCATCACCTGCCAGCCAATTCCCCAGGCGCCCAGCGACGGGGACTCCCAGTTGTCTTCCTCGAAACGCAGATCTTGATCGGCCAGATTGATGCCCAAAGCCTGGAGACTCTCCAGATACACCTGCTGTACATCGGCGGGCGCCGGCTTGAGGATCACCTGAAACTGGAAATGCTTCTGAACCCGATTGGGATTGTCGCCGTATCGGCCGTCGGTCGGGCGGCGTGACGGTTGGACGTACGCCACGCGATAAGGTTCCGGACCGAGGATGCGCAGGAAAGTCTCCGGATGCATCGTTCCGGCGCCGACTTCGACGTCGTAGGGCTGCTGCAGGACGCAGCCCTGGTCGACCCAGAATTGTTGCAGGCGCAAAATGACGTCCTGGAAGGTCAGCATGATTTGAATTCCGCGAGGAAATGGTACGTTTTCAGCGGCTTTTCGAGGTGATAGTGAAGCAGTTTCAAATTCAGGGCCTCGATATTCTTTCGCACCGCCGGCGCCCATCGCGCCGTGGTCAATTTGCTCGGGTGTGCGTGCAGAATGGTTGCAAGAACCTCGATTGCCGCCGGCGTCACCAGCATGCCCGTTCCCCCGCCGCAACGGGCACAGATAAACCCGCCGGCGTCCTCTTCGAGTCTGCCACCCACTGGTGCAAGCGGCGCCGCGCAGCGGCTGCAAAAATCCAGGGCGGGCCACAACCCCTCGAGCTTCAGCAACCAGACCTCAAAATATCGCGCCAGGAATTCCAGCGGCGCTGCGGCGCAATGATCCAGAATCGCCAACGTCAGCCGAAACACCTCGTCGTGCTTTTCACCCAGCTGCGAGAACTCGGCGAGAAGTTCACTAAAGTAATGGAAGTAAAAGGAAGCTTCAAGGTGATTCTCCAGCCTGCTCCAGGAGGAATTCAGGATTTCGCAATCCTTGAGCGTGGCCAGGTCCCTGTTTTCACGCACATCGCACGTAGCCCGAACATGCGTCAGCAACTCCAGGCTGCTGCCAAAGGCGGTGCCGGGTTTGCGCGCGCCATAGGCAATAGCCCGTATCTGGCCGCGCTCCCGAGTCAGCAACACGACGATACGGGCTGACTCCGCGTACGGATAGGTGCGAAGAACCAGCGCTTCGGACTGAATGAGGCTCATGGGTCAGGGGTCAGGATTCAGGGGTCAGGGTTCAGGACGTGACCGTGCTCGTTGACGTGCTCGTGCACGTGCTCGTGGCCGTCATCGGTAATCCTATTGGCCGCTCCCCAAAAAACTGACAGGCTGGAAGCCTGTCCTACCAGACCTGTGTAAGAGTTATTCGATGGTACGCGGTTCTTCAGCCGGCCGTGGCCGAGCCAGCGAGTACAGCCGCAGGACAATACCGCTTGAAAAATAAGCCAGCGCCACGCCGAGCAAGACCGGACGGGAGTAAGCCCAGACGGCTGCAATCAATGTGGCCAGAAGCAGGACGTTGAGGTGCGACCTTCTGCGCTGCAAGTTCTGGCTCTTGAAACTCGGATACTTCAGCTTGCTCACCATGAGGAAGGCCAGCATCAGCCCGAGAACCGTCAGCAAACCGGCAATGCGAGGATCTCGAATGGGCGTAGGGAACGCATGCACGATGGCTGCAATGCAACCGGCTGCCGCCGGAATGGGCAGACCAACAAAGTGTTTGAGTCCACCGGCCTGGATGTTGAAACGCGCCAGCCGCATCGCTCCGGACGTCAAATAAACGAAAGCCACAAACCAAGCCAGCTCATTGACCGGGGCCAGGCCCCATCCTGCCAGCAGGACAGCCGGCGCCAGACCGAAACTGACCACGTCGGCCAGCGAATCCAGCTGCAGTCCGAAATCGCTGGTGCTCTTGGCCATCCGCGCGATCCGTCCATCCAGAGCGTCCAGAATGACGGCGATTCCAATGGCTGGCGGCGCCAGTTCGTACTGCTCGCGCATGACCGACATGATGGCGAAAAAGCCGCAAAAGAGGTTTCCAGTCGTAAAAACACTGGGCAGAATGGCGATGCTGCGCCGGAATTTTTTGCGCGGCTCGCCGGTCGCAGGCTTCAAAGGAGGGTTGGTATCCATCCGCTCACGTCGTGAACCGGGCGACTACGGTTTCGCCAGCCCGAACACGGTCCCCTTTCTTGACCAGAAGCTGTGCCGACGGCGGCACGTAGATGTCCGAGCGCGAACCAAAGCGAATCAGCGCTACGCGCTCGCCCATCAACACCTCGTCGTCCTTCTTTTTCCACAGGATGATGCGCCGGGCCAGTATACCAGCGATCAACGCGAATGTTAATTCGCGCCGGCCATCGTTGACCGTCAGGATGCACTGCTCGTTTTCCACGGAGGCGCGATGGTTGCTGGCAACCAGAAACTTCCCTTTTCGGTAATCGGCGCGCGTCATCCGCCCGGCGATCGGAGCGCGATTGACGTGGACATCGAAGGGAGACAGAAAGATACTGACGCGCTGGAATTCCCCGGACGGCTCGATCAGAACGATCTTGCCGTCAGCCGGTGAGACGATGGCGTCAGGGTCGTCGGGAGGATGGCGCTCGGGGTTGCGGAAGAAGTAAACAACAAACAGAATCAGCAGCAGGAAAAACGCCGACAACAGAGTCGACCAGAACGACGCGATGACCATCGCCAACGCCAGCGGGAAGATGAAAGTCCAGGCATCCTTGGCCATCGGTTAGGGGTTAGGGGCTAGGGGTTAGGGGTTAGAAGCTAGTATATCGTTTCATTAAAACATTTACAGAATGTCTTTGAGGTGTTATCGTTGGGAGCGTGGCTGGAAAGTCCAAACTCCCGGCGCTGGTTTTGACCCCGGAGGAACGACAGCGCGTTGTAAGCC
>JBPCNK010000067.1:0-22310 GCA_051001345.1 Acidobacteriota bacterium
CCGTTCACGTGGCCAGGGAGCAGTGGCATGATCACAAGGAAGTGTTCAGTGCCGCGACCGCAGGGAGCGGGTCCATGCCGCTGCTTGGCGTGTGCACGGCTATTTTGAGGATATTACCGGTAACATCCACGAGCACGAGCACGTCCACGAGCACGTCAACGAGCACGCTCACGTCCTGACCCCTAACCCCTGACCCCTACTCTTTTAGAGGCATCCCAAACACCGAACGATTGTTGATTTGCCAGCTCAACAAGTACGAGATGCCGCCGGCGATAATGCCGGGCAGCAGCAGGGCGTGGTAACAGCCGCTCATATCCGCAACCAGTAACAGCCCGCTCCAGTATCCTTTGACGATCGATCCGAACATCACAATCATTCCCAGCAGAACGAACAGTCCCGGCTCGGGAACGGCCGCCGGATAGAGCCAGTTGAAGCCGTAGCCGAACGCGCCACCGAACATCGCGCCCATAAAGAGCGTTGGAGCAAACAAGCCGCCGACGGCTCCCGATCCGAATGTCAGCGACGTGGCGACCATTTTCAAGAGAAGCAGAATGACGAACAGCTGAAACGAAATTTCGCCGCTGAGCCCGCGCTCGACGACGCGGTATCCGGCCGACATGACCTGTGGGTAGAAAATGCCGATGCATCCGACCAGAAAGCCGCCCAAAGCGACGCGCGCCGAGAGCGGCATGTTTTTAGGGAAGCGACGCCGGGCCGTTTCCAACATCCAAATGAAGAGGTGGCCGGCCGGAGCGGCGAGTAATCCCATCAGTGGCGTAATCAGCAGCAATCCTGCCAACGGCATAGGACTGGGTTTGAAAGGCAGCGCGAACGGATACTCTCCTCCAATCAGAAAGGTACGAGTCAGATAGCCGATGCTGGCAGCCAGACCGATGGCGGGAAGCTGGCGGTCGAAGCGCGCCCCGAAAACCTCGGCGGTCAGCAGGATCCCTCCGGCCGGCGACCGAAACGCCGCGGCGACTCCGGCGGCCGCGCCGGCACGCACCAGCGTACGCACGCCATCGGGACTCAGTCGCCGCAGCGTGCCCACCTTGCTGCCGATGAGCGCGCCCATCTGAACCATCGGTCCTTCAGGCCCGACCGATCCGCCAAAGGCCAGCACCAGCCCGCTTAGGATGACGTTGATGATGCGGTCGCCGGGAATGACGCCTTCGTGATCGTCGATCGCCTCGGCCACTTCGCGAACGCCGCCATGCGCGCTGGAAGGGTAATACTGCAGCACCAGGCCGACAAGGAACAAACCGCAGGTCGGGACCAAGACGACCAGGGGCAGGCGCAGAGTCCACGGCTGGGTATCGACCCACGCGAAAATCGCCTCGCCGAAACGATCGGCCAGGAAGTGAAAGCCCGTCGCCCCCACTCCGGACACCAGCCCGATAACGGCTGCTGCTCCGAGATGCCGGTTGGAGAGGAAGGATTTCATTTACGTTCCTGGGAGCGCGGCCGTCCCGCCCGCAGAATCTGGCTCTCGGTTGAATGCGCGCGAGACGCGCGCGCTCCCAGGCCCACGCTCATTTCCGCGCAGCCTTCATGGTATTTGAAAAGTTTTGTCACGAATTATCGCGAATGAACGAAGCATGCAGAAAGATTGTTGAATGGCAACCCCAGACGACGCAGCACCTATTGCAGAAAAAGCAAAAGCAGTCACGAATTACACGGATGAACCCGAATGACCCGAACGCTCGTAGGTCGATCGTACCCGGTTGGTAACGCCCCCTTTGAACCAGAGTAAATCCCTATCAGCGAATTTCGGGTTAATTCGTCTAATTCGTGACTAGCTTTTGCTTTTCTTTTCAATCATCCAGCCATAAACCGTTGCAGCGCGATTAATAGCGGATTAACACGGATCAAACGGATTAGGTGGAATGGATTGGAGCTGCACTTATCAGCGCCAATCTTTGCAGGTAATCCGTGTTGACCCGTGTTACTCCGATTAATCCGCGCCAACCTTGCCTCGGCTCCAGGAGCACGTCCACGTGCATGAGCACGAGCACGTCGACGAGCACGGTCACGTCCTGACCCCTGAACCCTGAAGCCTGACCCCTGACTCTCGCCCACTTCGATACAGCAGATAAAAGCCGGTTGTGGCGACCAGCAGCGTGGAGGCGACAAAGATCCACTCGCCGACTCGCGGCGAGACCAGATAGAGCGTCCAGATAAACTGCAACACACAAAGGACAGCGACGAAGTACAGCGTGCGGATACGCGGGATGATACTGACCAAAAAAGCTCCAAAGGGCGCGCCCCAGACGACGATTGGCCCGGCTGCCAGCCAGTTATAAAGAACCTCGCGTTCGATGTCGCCCAGCACGCCGTGCAGCGCAATGCCCATCAGCGACGCCAGCGCTCCGGCCGAAACGGCCGTCGGGATGGCGGCCTTCAGATCGCAGCGGTAGCGCAACACCAGCACCGTGTACACGATCATCTCAATTCCAACTCCGATGATCGAGTTGACGATGCCGCCCAGTACTCCAACTGCGAGCGCCACAGCGGTGTCGCTGCGAGCGTCCAGCAGGGCGACCTGGTTCAGTCCGCAAATCTCGCGGTTCTTTACCAGCGTCAGCATCCCAAAGCTGACCCAGAGGCATGAAAAGAGAAGTTTGACGACAGTCGGTGAAAGGTATGGCGCTACACCAAACGTCCCAATCGCAAGCCCGACAGCCGCTCCTGCGACGCTCCATCCGAGCATGCGTTTCTGAATGGGAGTATGGCGGCAGAGGATGAAGATCATGGCCGAGGTCATGCCCAGCGCCTGAATGGCCATCCCGAAATTCCGGCCGAGCAGCGGTGATTGCCCGAACAACAGCACCAGCACCGGGAAGGCAACCGTACCTCCGCCGAGCGGCGTCGATCCGGCTACGACCGAACCGAACGTCATGGCCACCGAGATCGGCCAGTGCGCCAGCGCCTGCCGCCAGAAACCGAACACCGCTACGAGGACGATCCACAAAACGTAGAAAGCGGCCACGTAGAGCAGCCAGAGTTTCATTCGAGAAGACGGCATTTCGGGTTAGTGTCCGGAGACTAGTGCAGCGGGAGTCGGCAGCAAGCAGTCGGCAGGCACGAGTTCGAGACTATATATCTTCCTGATTTCATAACAAACGGAAAAGACTTGGCGTCCCCAACGGGATTTGAACCCGTGTCGCCGCCGTGAAAGGGCGGTGTCCTAGGCCGGGCTAGACGATGGGGACGCGCAAAAAACTACCTTGAGCGGGACGATCAAAATGGGCGCGGGCTCATCCTTTACTGTTAGATGAGCCGTGGTGGACTCGAACCACCGACCCTCTGATTAAAAGTCAGATGCTCTGCCAACTGAGCTAACGGCCCACGTGCAAAAGGGGAATACTATTACAAAATCGGAAGCCGCTGGCAAAAAAAGTCGCCAGTCGCCAGTCGCCGGTCGCCAGTTGCAGTCGCCAGTCGCCAGGAAATCACCACGCATCGTGAGCGTGTTCGTGCACGTGCTCGTGGTGGTGACCGTGCTCGTGCTCGTGGTCGTATCCCAGACCACTAACTGACAGACTGGGATCCTGTCCTACTGAACGTCGTCGTGGCGGCGTGGCCTAACTGACAGGCTGGAAGCCTGTCCTACTAGTCGTCGTCGTAGATGGTAATCGTCACGCTATTGACAGCGTGAAGCGAGACATTGGTCGGAGACGAGAGTGTGATGATGATCGTCTCAAGACCTTCCGGAACGGTGTCGTTGAGGAGGGTCAACGTGAAGAAGCCGAGTGGGGAACCCGCTGGAATAGTTATCGTTCCTTCGGTGATCAGGTAGTCGACTCCCCGCGTCGCTGTTCCTCCAGTCACGCTGTACTGCACCGTCACGGGCAGGCTGGAGACCGCCAGGCCATTGTCGGCACTATGAAGAAAAACCGGCAAATCTATGGGTCCGAAGCCCTCGGGCAGCGGGAATTCTGGAATTAAGAAGAAACCGACCGACACGGCCGTCCCGAAGCCGCCGATGTTTGGAGCGTTGAACCGGATGGCTCCCGAGTTGGGCGCGACGTCGGTCATTTCGAAGCGGTTGCCTACGACGGCCGCCATCGATGCGTAAGTCACGGTGTCGTCGGTGTCGTTCCACGATATTGTGACCTGCTCGCCGAGGAATTCAATCGACACTGGCTCCTGCTTGCCGCTTGCCGTGTTGACAAACTTGGACGTCGACAGATCCACATAGAATTCGACGCCGAAAGGATCCGATCCGAACGGCTGATAAGGGAGCGCATGCGATGCGGCGCCGACCCCCGAAGTCGGGCCAAAATCAACGAAGCCGTGCAGACTGTTCGGAGCATTGGCGGCGGCGGCGACCAGCGGCTTGGAGAAAACCAGCGTGACGATGACAGTATCCCCGATTCGATGCGCGTCGATCGAGACGAGATCGGGCACCGACACTCCAGCGGGAGTCACGGCCGTCGCAAATGTGTCGCCCAATGGATCTCGGAAGGGAAGCAGGCCGCCGCTTGGCGTGGACGGAGTCGTTGGCGTAGGGGGCTGTTCGGCGTAGAGCGTCCCGACGCGAACGGCCGACACCTGACTGGCGCCGGCGCCCGCTGGGCCTTGGCCGACGCCGACGGCCGATTCGCCGCCGGGGAAGAACGGGTTACCACGCGGAAAGAAGGCGAGGTCCTGCGCTCCGGTTGCGCCCGACACAAATGTCTCAAGTCCTCCGGTTCGCGGCGTAAACTGCAGAACCCGGTCGGTCTCAGCCACCAGCACCGTCGTTCCGTCGCCGCACCGCAACCCTTCGCGGTAAAGAATCAGCAATTGACCGGGACTATTCAGGCCCGTGGCGACGGTGCGGATACGGCCGCCGAGAAGTTCCACCAGGCTCCCCGCATCGGTAGTGACATAGACGGCGCCACTGCATTCATCGACCGCGATGCCGCGCGGCGCCGCTCCAATGACGACGCTCTTCCGCCCGCCCGGTTGGCTGGGACGTCCGGGCGTCGCCGCGAACGCACTGGGATCGAACTGGCGCCGCGGAACGACGCTGATGCGACCGGCTCCCGATTCGGCCACCAAAAGGTCTCCGGTAACCACATCCAGTGCCAGCGACGTTGGCCGGCTCAATCCGGTCGCAACGGTCGCGACTGAGCCACCGGGGACCTGCACGCGATAGATCTTCCCGCTGTCGCGGCCTGCCGCCAGCAAATAGGATCCGCCGAACAAGTCGGCAAACGGGAGCATCTTGCTGACCGTGTCGGCCGGCAGATCCGCGAGTGTCACGCGGCTTCCCGTCGGGAGTTGCTCGGAGAGGCGCGTGTTGGTGGTGGTCGCCCGCGGCGGCGCGCCGGCGGCAATGACAGAAGTCAGTATCTGCTGCTCGGCGATAAAGAAACGGTGCAGATTCTCAAGATAAGCAACCGCCGTCAGTAGCGTCAGCCCGCCGACCAGGGTTTCGCGCTGGACGATATCGACGCTAGCGCCTGCCGCCAGCGCTCCTGCGGTATCGACGGCACGCACGGTAACGGTGCGCTGCTGCGGCGCGGTGGCCGGCGCCGTGTACAGTCCAATTGCGGAAACCGTCCCAGTCTGGGTGTCGCCTCCGGCCTTGTCGTTGACGTACCAGGTTACAGAGTTCGATCCCGTGGCGTCGAACTTGCGCGTCTTTCCCGTTTCCACGACGGAGATGCGGGGCGTGATCACAACTTTAGCAAGCTGCGTGGTCGGATCGAACGCCGTCGTCACCCGTTGCGGAGGAACGTTGGCCAGAGCAGAAAAAGTGTTTGTGCCGAACAACTGCGTGGCGACGATCGGCAGATCGGACTTTACAAAGACAGAACCTCCGGCTTTGCCGTTAGCCGCCGGAATCCACTCCTGGATGAGCATCGACTCGTGCTGACCCGGCTTGAGCACGCGCTGAGTACTGCCGGTCACCGTGCCGTCGCTGGTCAGCGATACGACTTCGACGTTGGTGGACAATGTCGATGCATTCAGCACGGCCAGGCCTGTGAAGTAGGGGGGCACCATCGCCTGGTGCGAGAAGATTGCGCGCGTAGTCGGTTCGAGCTGTGGCGCGACCAATGCGCGATTGGTAGCAGTACCGTACTCGACATAGCCACCAAGGGTCGGCGCCTGGGCTTCGGCTTTCAGCCAGCCGATCCGCAGCGGCGACGCCGGGAATCCGAAGAGCGTTCGCAGATTGGAGCGCAGGCTGCCGTGTGGCGCGATGGCGCGCGTGACGGGATTGGAAGAGACCTGAGGCGGTCCGAAGGGAGTGCCGTCTTGTTTGTAAGCGGTGATGTTGACCAGCGCCATCTGGTCGGTCAGATTCGACAATCCAATCGACGTTGACCAGTCGTCGCCTTGCGCCAACTGAGGGAAGAAGATCGTCTTGGCAGCCAGCGTGGAATTCTGCGCCGCCAGCGCCACCATAGTTTTGTCGGAGCTGCGAAAAACAAAGGCGAAGCAGACGATGGCGCGATCGCTGCGAACGCGAAGGGCCACGACGGTGTTCCATGCGACGTTGGCGAAAAAGCCGGCTAAGGGTCCCGATAGCGCCGCATGAGGCAAAAGTGTCTTGGTCTGGCTGACCACGACGGTGCCATTGACATCGAGGAAATCAAAAACGGCGGTGAGCGTGTCGCTGCCCGGATTGAGGGCGGTGATCTCGGTGGTGCTTGCACCGGAGTTCTCGATGAGTGGCAACACAACGTCGGTGCCGTTTCCGACCAGGTCGGCGCCGTCCATGTCCACCAGGTTGGTCGAGCTGTCGCCCTCGAGGAAAAAGCCGGTCAGCCCGTCAACCGGACTCGTCACCTCCATCCAGAGCCGCAGAGGAGTAGGGCTTTCTGTGATCGACGCGGGCGGCGTAAAGATCTCCGTCGCCACGCGCGCATATTGTTGTCCCGCCGCAATGACGACGGGCCGCGGGTTGACCACCCCGGTTCCGGCGAGAAGCGTTCCATCAGATCGGTAGGCACGAAACGTGACCGTTGCAGCGGTCGGCGTCGGATTGGCGATGGCAATGCCGGCAAAGCGCCCTTGCTGGAATGTGATGCGTGGAAATATCAGCCGCGTTTCGGCGGCCAGCGGCGTCGAAAACAGGAAAATGAGGGCAAACAATGTGCAGCAACATCGAAAAGCAAACGGCATCGGATGTGCGTTCAAACCCTTCTTTTGGTAGCAGGTCTAGTCTAGCACGGGTGCCTAGCAGGTGAGCGGTGCCCCGCGCGTAAGAACGTGTGAAAAAAAATCGAAACCACTCCATTTTCTTTCGCCCCTCTGGGGCTCATGGAGGCGACGAACCTTAAACCCAGGGCTCAACCCCCTTCGGGGGCACGTCATTCGCCCTCCGCATCGAAGCGGTGAGACGTTGGGCCGTCGCAGGAGTCGAAACGAAAAGTCGCCCCGATGGGGCAAAAGAATAAGGCCCAGGGCGCAAGCCCTGGGATCAGAGGTCCGTCATCAAGACGAGCCCCGCAGGGGCGAAAGAATAAAAGCTCAGGGCGTTAAGCGAGCGGGCCAGGGCGCGCGGCACCGCTGTTAGGTGGGCGGTCCCAAGGATATTGCAGTATAGCGACCACGAGCACGTGCACGTCCACGAGCACGCTCACGTCAACGACCACGATCGCGTTCCTGACCCCCGACCCCTGAAGCCTGACCCCTATTTGGTAGGCAGGTTGACCAGTTTTCCTTCAGGCGACAAAACATTCAAGCCAGCGACAGCAATCGGGATGTCGCTTCGGAAACGTACCGAGCCGTGATAGGCCGTGGGGCGTTGCGGGGTCTGGATGAACACTTTGCCGAGGTTGAGGAGCTCAAACAAAAACTTGCTGATCCTGCCAAGCGGCGGGATCTTCAACGTATTTTGATCGACCACCATGCCGGAGCTGTTATACGCGTCCAGCTCGATGGTCGCAGTCTGTGTGGCCGATGGGTTGACCAGGGCATAGGCGCTCTCGCGCTTGTCGGTGATGGAGGCGGTCGCGCGAAACTCGGTGGCTGCCGCCGTGGCGCCGAGCTGCACGCTGGTTACAATCTCGGTGGAAGGACGCGCGCAGATCGGCTGAATACAAGGCGCCGGTGGTGCATCGATCAGTGCTGTCTCGCTGCTGGCTTGGATGGTCTGCGCGCCTTCGAAACGAATGCTGGCCCATCCGGTAAACAACGCCAGGTTTCCCAGGCTGGAGAGTTCCGAAGAGCCGTTGCTCGCAATCTGCAGTGAGAGTTCCGGGCCCGGGAGCACCAGAAGCGGTGAACCCGCGACGCAGAAGACCTGGTCGACTCGCACCTGGGTACCGGCATCGTCATAGATGCGAACCGTGACGGTCCGGGCTTCTGTCGAAGGATTGAGAATCCTCAGGATCGTTTGAAAATGCAGCGGAGACTTGACTGTACCAGAGACCACAACCGGGACGATCAGCTCCTGCGACTGCGCCGCAGCCGGTTCGACGGCGGCCACTAGCAGCAGGACGATAATCGCGACAGGGCGGAAACGCATACTCACCAGTATTCGACGGAATAACAGGGCCGCGACCGTAAGGGAGCGGGCAATCACAGGCAACAATTACGAATTACGAGTTACCAGTTACGAAAAATGAAATCTGTGCGTGTTGATTCGTAACGCGGTAATTCATAACTCGTAATTCGTGATCGTGCTCGTGCACGTAGTCGTCGACGTTATGGTAGAAGTGGTCACTACGTCCCAGGACCGACCCACCCAAAAACTGACAAGCTAGAAGCCTGTTTCACCCATTCGCAAGCGCGGATTGACACGGACTAAGCGGATTATTTTGCAAAAACGTTGAATCCAGGTCAATCCGTTTAATCCGTGTTAATCCGCGCTAACTTCTTCGCAATCTCTGCCCGTAACTGGTAGTCGCCGGGCCTGCCCGCTTACGCGCGCGGCACAGCCGCGGTCGCGTCGCAGGTCCGCCTTGGCGCGCCGTTCATCTGGCGACTGGCGACCGGCGACTGTGCTAGTCGACGGCCTTCTTGATCTTCCTTCCGAGCTTCTTGGCGCCCTTGGCGGTCGCTTGGGCGGCATCTTCCGTTTTGTCGGCAACTTCCTTGCCCACTGTAACTGCGCCCCGGCCGACCTTCTTGGCGCCTGAGCCAATGGCTCCCCCGGCATCTTCGGTCTTGTCGGCCACTTCCTTACCCGCTTTTACTGCGCCTTTCCCGACCGCTTCGCCGACATCTTCGCTCTTGTCGGCAACTTCAGCACCGACGTTTTTGGTCACTTCCCACGTTTTGACGGCGGCTGCGGCGATGGCGTCGCCGGTCGCCTCCATTGCATTTTCAATCGCGCTGTCGTCGTCAAGGTCAACGGTGCGGTTATCGCGAAGCTCCACACGGGCTGTTCTTCTGCCGGTCGTCGGCGTGGTACGAGTAACACGCACAACGTCGCCCGACTTGAAGGTCCGGACTTCCGTCTTGGTGCCATCGGGCGCCGTTTGAATCTCGACGGTCGAGCCGTCGTCTCGAACGACCACCTGGTCGTCGGCTTTGTTGCAGCCGACAGCGCCAACCACCACGAGGGCCAGCGAAAGGCAGAGCATCAATTTCACGGTTTGCTTCATATGCTTCTTTTGTTCCTCCTCCTTAATTGAAGCATGGCTGGGAAGGGACCTGATGTATTCTGCCAATTTACCAGGCACGTACCGAAAGGGGAGCTATGAAGAACGCTTCAAAAAGCCTGCTGGTTGCCGCTGTCCTTTGCTTGTCATGGGCGCTGGTCCTAGGTCAGGAAAAGACCGGCTTGAAGAGGGTCGATGTGGCCGCCGAGCAGACCGCGCTGATGAAAATCGATGCCGAGTTTTCGGCCTTTACCGCCGAGCATGGGATGGGTTTAGGATTCCAAAAGTACTTTGCCGACGATGCGACGCTTTTTCCGGACCGGGCTGAACCGGTATCGGGCAAACACTCCATCAGCGCTTTTCTGGCGCGTGCTTCGGAAGGCGACAAATCAGTGTTCAGCTGGACACCGGCACGAGCCGAAGTGGCCCATTCGGGCGAGCTGGGCTTCACGTTCGGCAATTACGAGGTAAAAGGCACTGGACCGGACGGGAAACCTCGCACACAGCGCGGAAAGTATGTTTCGATCTGGAAGAAACAGGCAGATGGGTCCTGGAAGGTCGTCGTCGACATCGGCAATTCCAGCCCATGAGTCGCGACTCGCGACTCGCGACTCGCGACTAGTATAATAAACGCATTCAACCTAAGGACTCCGATATGAATCGACGCGAATTCTTGATGACCGGTACCGCTTGGACAGTCGCGGGCGGCTTGGCCGTCCGCAGCCTGCGCGCCTCCCAGGCCAGTAACCGTGTTCGCCTGGCTTTTATCGGTGTCGGGCGGCAGGGCCGCGGCTTGATGGGATCGTTTCTGAAACACCCCGACGCCGAGATTGTTTCGCTGTGCGATGTTTACAAACCCAATCTCGACGAAGCCGCCGCCTTTTTGGCGCGGCGCGGGTTGCAGGGTTCGCCACCCGAGCAGGTGGCCGACTTCCGCCGGATCCTGGACCGCAAGGACATTGATGCCGTCGTTGTGGCCAGCCCGGATCACTGGCACGCGCTGCACGCCATTATGGCCTGCCAGGCCGGCAAGGATGTGTACGTTGAAAAGCCGAGTTCCCTTGTCGTCGAGGAAGGTCAGAAGATGATTGAGGCTGCGCGGCGCTATAGCCGCGTCATGCAGGTCGGAACGCAGCAACGCTCCTCCGTTCACTTTCAGAAGGCCATAGACGTGGTGCGCAGCGGACGGCTCGGCAAGATCACAATTGTCCGGACGTGGCACCTCGGAAACACGACACCGGACGGCATCGGCAATCCTGCCGACGGCCAGCCCCCAGCGGGCCTGGATTGGGATGCCTGGCTGGGCCCGGCGCCGATGCGACCCTACAATGAAAACCGTTTCGGTGTCCGGTCCGATCGCTACTCCACGTTTCGCTACTTCTGGGATTACGCGGGCGGCATGATGACCGACTGGGGGGTGCATGTTCTGGATATCGCGTTGTGGGGTATCGGAGCAAAAGGACCGCAGACTGTCAGCGCCACAGGCGGCAAGTTCTGCCAGAAGGACAACTCGGAGACGCCCGACACGCTGGCCGTCACTTATGAATTTCCCGGTCTGGTCTGCACCTTCGAGCACCGGTCGTGCAATGGCCGTGGGATCGAAGGCCAGGGGTACGGCACTGAGTTTCACGGCACGGAAGGATCGCTCTATGTCAACCGCTCCGGCTACGAAGTGTTTCCGGAAAACCGGCGCGTTGACAATAAGAACATCCCGCGCACCGAAGCCGAGCAGGGCAAGTCTTCCAACGACCCCGGGGAGGCGCATACGCGCAACTTTCTCGATTGCATGAAATCGCGCCAGGCGCCCATCTGCGACATCGCCGTCGAGCACAACTCCACGGCGCTCTGCCTGCTCGGAAACGTGGCCTATCGGACCGGCGAGAAATTCCAATGGAATGCGGAAAAGGGTGAGATCGTCGACAATCGATCGGCCGCGCGGCTCTTGTCAGTTGAGTATCGGAAGCCCTGGAAGCTGAAAGTCTAGGCTCCAGGGTCCAGGCTTCAGGCTATGGAAAAACTGGAGCCGATTTTTCACTGGCTTCACCACAGAGACACAGAGGACACGGAGGAACACAGAGAAAAGCGGGTTTATAAACTTCGATCACAGCACCGATGACTGCCTCCGTAAGTTCGTTGAGTTGCATACTTAGAATTACGGACAGCCGGACGTTTGTACGAAGTTTTTCTCTGTGTTTTCTCAGTGTCCTCTGTAGTACTGATGAGTGAAACCTTCGCATTTCGCGACGATTCTCCATGACGCCTTCGTTCTACCAGCCCGCAGCCTTCCGGCCGCGGCACTGTTGGCGCTCCGTGGACGCTGCCTACTGCCGGCTGCCTACTGCCGACTTTGGTTGCGGCTTGCCGCGCTGTGTCTCTGCTATGAAAATGCGTGCCTGGGAGCGCGGGCGCCCCGCCCCCAGAATCTTGCACTCCGTTAGTTGCGCGCGAGACGCGCGCGCTCCCAGGCCCACGCCCAAAATTTTCATCCGGGGTGGTGAATCCTCCGGATTCATGAACGCTGTGGTGAAGCGCTTTTGACTGCGCTCTAGGGCACTTTATAGGTCTCCCTTGTATTCCTGCCACTTGTCACTTGCCACTTGAACTTACATCGGTAAGGCCAAGGGTGGTTGCGTGTGGAAGCCGAATTTGCCGATGTCGCCGAGAGCCTCCTGCAGTTGGGACTGCGAGACGGGCTCAAGTGTGATGACGAAGGGCAGGGCTTCCTTGTCGGCAAACGGCGCCTGCAGCACGGCATTGATGTTGATGCCGTGGTCGGCCAGGCTACGGCTGATGGAGGCGATGATACCTGGTTGATCGCGCACCACAAAACGCAGATAAAAGGGTGCGACGAAATCGGCCGGCCCGGCCGGGGCAAACGGAGCGAAGCGCGAAAAACCCAAGGGCGGCACCATCATCCGCGCGCCCGATCTGGCAATCTCGACGATGTCGGACAGCACGGCCACCGCCGTAGGATCTCCTCCGGCGCCCCGGCCGTAAAAGACGAACTCCCCACCGCTCTTTCCATTGACCTGCACGGCGTTGAACGGCCCCTGGACCTTGGCCAGAATCGACTGATTGGGCACCATGTGCGTGCGCACCGACAGCAGCAGTTTGCCGCTGGCCAGTTGCGTGCAACTGGCCAGCTGTCGCGGCGTGCGATCCAACTGGCGTGCGTAGATGAAGTCGCAGGGCATCAGCCGGGTGATGCCTTCGCGGAAAATCTGCTCGAATTCGACGCTTTGTCCGAAACACATGCGCGACAGCAGAGTCAGCTTGTAGGCGGCGTCAGCGCCCTCGACATCGCTGGACGAGTCCGCTTCGGCGTAACCCAGCCGCTGGGCGTCCTCCAGGATATCGGCGTACTCGCGCCCCGTAGTTTCCATTTCCGTCAAAATGAAGTTGCAGGTGCCGTTGAGAATTCCTGCAACCGATTTCAGCTCGTCGCCGGCGAAGCTTTCACGCACGGCCCGCAGGATCGGGATGCCGCCGGCTACCGACGCCTCCAGTCCGAGGGCCACGCCGCGCTCCTGGGCCAGGTCGGCCAGTTCGGCGCCGTGGCGCGCCAGCAGCAGTTTGTTGGCCGTCACGACGCTTTTGCCCGACTGGATGGCGCCGCGCAGCAGCTGGTGGGCCGGCTCCAGGCCACCCAACAATTCGACCAGAATGTCGACATCGGCCGCGCAGGCGACTTTCTCCAGATCGGAAGTCCACCACACCGGACCGGCCACCCATGCCGTCTCCTTGCGGTCGATGGCGCGGTTGCCGATGGCGCTCCATTGGAAATCCAGGCCAAGGGATTCCCGCAGCCGTGTCGACTGGCCCTGGATGAGCCGGACGAGAGATTGACCGACTGTTCCGAAGCCCAGCAGGCCGAGCCGGACAGTCTTGATGGGGATGCATTGAACCATGCAGGCAAATCATTGAACCACAAAGGGACAGCCGGACAAAGCCGGATTCCTTACCTCAGCGCGGATTGACACGGATTAAACGGATTACATCAGCGCGGATTGACACGGGTTAAACGGATTACCTCAGCGCGGATTGACACGGGTTAAACGGATTACTTCCTAACAGGGCGAAAACTCAATAGGCCGTAATCCGTGTCTAATCCGTGTGAATCCGGCTAATCCGCGCTCGGGATTTTGCTGCGCGGATTGACACGGAGTAAGGGCATCGCAGGTCATCGACTCTGAAGCTGCGCCGCAGCCGTGTGTAGTTTTCCATGAGGACTGTTGGCGGATGTTTACTGTATGATGCACAGGAGAACAACATGGCGCCGAGGGGGCCGCAACCTAAGTCCGAGCCTCTGCCGATAGGGAGCGGCCGGCCGACAGAAGGCTAAATCGAAAATCTTGCTCAAATAACCATACAATCATGAGTAAACCATTTCATCCCGGAGGCGGGATACGAGTTGATTTCATTGGGGCCTCCGGACCTTTTTCGCGCACGGGCAAAAGCACCAGTCATCTGGTAATCGTCTGGGGAGCGCATTACATCATCGACTTGGGCGGGCCGCTGTTTAAGGCGCTGGGTCCGGAAGGGCTCTGCAAACTTCGCGGCGCCATCGCGACGCATTCGCACGAGGACCACCGGCGCTGGTTTACCGACGTCGCGCTGTTTATGCGGTATTCGCCCGCATGCCCCCGGCCGCTGCGGCTGATGACCACCGCGGCGATCCACGAGGAATGGGAAAAGGATTCACGCGCCGCGCTGATGCGTACGTTGACTGGGGACAGCCGCCGCGTCGTGGATGTCCCCTACGACAGCTTTGTCGAAAAAATCCAACTGGGCCCGTCGGCCCGCTTCCGCATAGCGTCGGTCAAGGTTTCTGCGCGGTCGGAGGCCAGACAGTGGAGGGTCATCGACGAGAATGACGAGTCGGTCGATCCGAGCAGGGCCAAAGTCGTAATCAATTCCAATCCCAGTGCGAATCGCCCGCGCATGCTCTTCTGTGACGAGAAGACGGAGGAGTGGATCGAGCCTGAGTACTTCTACACTTTCGAAGACCAGCGGTTCTATCACGCCGAGCAGAACGTCTTCGTCGACTCCGAGGCGCGATTATCAATCCGGGCCATCAAAAGCCCCGCCTGGCACGGCCCCAGCATCTTTTCGGTCGAATGTGTGACCCCCGAGCAACGCCTGCTGTTTACTTCCGATACCGTCTACGACACAGCTCTGTGGCACGCGCTGGCCGAACAGAAGCGCAAACCGAATTACAGGATGGCGCGGAAGGAATTTGAATCGTCGCCACTCGTCTATGGGGACATCAACGAATTTCTGGAGCGCACGTGGAGCGCGGAACGGCTCGAACAGGCGCTGGACGCCTACCGGGATGGCTGCGTTGTTCACGATGTCGACTATGACGGCAGCGTCGTCCATACGTCGTATTCTGCTTTGAAAGATTTGCCGCGCGAGCGCCTGTTGCTTACGCACAGCCCCGACCGGTTCGTCTCGCAGATCCCGCTGGCCCGCGAGCGCAAGAGTTATCTGTTTTTGAACGATGAAGTTCAGGAAATCTGCGGGCAACCCGGAGAGGAACGCCTGCACCCGTATGCAGCCGATCTGTTTGTCAAACACACTTCACGCTCCTACGTGGGGTTTGAGTCTCCGCGCGGCAAATACAAACTGATTCATCGCAATGGCCGTCTGGAAATTCCTTTCGACGGCGACTGCGGGTCGGAGCCGATCCTGGCCCGATACGATCTGTACGTGGATTTGGACGGGAAATACCTGCCGATGCTGAGCAATGCAAAGAGCCAGCGCTACGAAAGGCGGCTGGATGGACAAGTCGAGTTGGTCGAAGAAACCAGCCGTGGCAGTGTCGGCCGGGTTATCAGAGATCTGCGCGAAAGACTGGAAAGCTCAAGGATAGCGCGCGTCGTGCGGAAAAAAGTGTTGAAGATTACCAAGAAGGCGGCAGCGCGATAGTGCCCTGGTAGCAGTGACGCTCTACGGTACCGTCCAAAGCGCTTTCACCACAGCGTTTATGAATCCGGGGATTCACCACCCCGGATGAAAATTTTGGGCCTGGGCCTGGGGAGCGCGCACGTCTCGCGCGCATGTAGCGGTATCGCGCTCGTAAGCAAGCGGGCCCACTCCGCCACTTTGAATCTGCATGGCCTGTGAATGGCAGCAACCCATGGCACTGCCGGCTCAAGCCTTGGCGGAAATGTCGGTGGCAACGGCACATGAAGGCAATTAGCGTCTCTGCTGAGGGGCCGCTCGCTTACGCGCGCGGCACCGCTATAGCCGTCCGCTCCTGGAATGGAAGTCATTTTCATAGCAGAGGACACAGAGAAACACAGAGAAAAACTTCGTGTAAATGGGGGGCTATCCTTAATTCCAGGTATGCATCTCAACGAACGTCATCGGTGTTGCGATCAAAGTACAAAAGACTCGTGAGCCCGCTTTTTCTCTGTGTTCCTCTGTGTCTCTGTGGTGAAGCGAATGAAAAATCGGCCGTAAGCTTTTCCATAGCAAGATGAAGTGCGGATTGATGCCGACCCAAATGCGCAATCCTTGAAAGCTACTTAGTCTCCATTTGATAGACTCCGTCCCATTCCTCCGCCGGCGGGTGTTCACAGAAATACTGGCAGCGTTCCAGGTACACTTTTCCAACGGAATCCTCGGGAAACAGGACAAGGTGCTGCGCAAACAGGGCCACGGCTTCCTGCCAGGTGCGAGCCCGGTAGGCCTCGTGCGCGGGTTGAAAGGAGGCGATCATTTCGACCCAGCGCTCGTGCTCGGGCGCTTCGCTGTTGACGCTCGAATCCAGTAGCTGGTAAATCCGTACCGGCTTCTGTTTTCCGACCACCCGGATGCTGTCGACTTCGCGCACCAGGAAGTGGCCGCGCACGCGCTCTTCGGTCATCTCCGAGATCAGGATGTCGGTCCCGTATGATTTGTTGACTCCTTCCAGACGAGACGACAGATTGACGGTGTCGCCGATGACGGTGTACTCGAAGCGCTCGCTTGATCCCATGTTGCCGGCGATCATTTTTCCTGAATTGAGTCCGACCCGGCACTTGACCGGGTCCATCACAATCATGGCTCGCTGCATGTCCAGAGAAGCCTGGCAGGCCTGGATGGCGTGCCGCGGGTTTTCAAGCGGCGCTCCCCAGATGGCCATCACCGCGTCGCCGATGAACTTGTTGACCATCCCTTTCTCCTTCATGATCAAGCTGCCGAGCGTTTCAAAATATATGTTGAGCATTTGAACCAGTTCGGTCGGCGAGATTTTTTCGGACATCTTTGAAAAGCCGGCAATATCGCAGAACAGCACGGAAGCGTCGACCTCGGTTCCGCCCAGACCGAGCGAGTCGGGATTTTTCATCAACTCGCCGAGCACTTCCACGGAGACATAGTGCTTGAACGCCTTCTGAATCTGAGCCCGCTCTTTGTAAGCCAGACGGAATCGCACGACCGTTATGCCGGTGTACGTCAGCCCGATCATGAAAATGCCCTGGATCGGGGACACCCAGACGCGATAGCGGACAAATACCCAGTAAAAGATAATTCCCGAGACGATTGAGGTCGCCAGCGTAGCCATGCCCGCCGACAACGGCTTAAGCTTGGTCGCATAGACGGCGGTGACGGCTCCAAAGAACAACACTAGCAGCCAGAGTGTCCTGGCCGAGGACTCTTGGATGAAACTACGGGACAGGAGGGTTTGCAGCGCATTGGCATGAATCTCTACGCCTGGCATCAGAACGGGACTGGAGTCGATTTTGTCGACAGGAGTCGAAAACCGGTCGGTTGTGGGCCCCCCCGCCGTGTTCTCCGCGACAAGGTCAGCGCCTATGAATACGACCTTGTTTTTGAGGAACCCCGGCGGAATCGTTCCGTCGAGAACCTGGTAGTAGGACTGCGTTGGAATGGTGCGCGACGGGCCGACATAGTTGATCAGAAAGCTGGGCTGTTCGGGCGGTCCGAGCGCCGGAACCTTTTGATCGCCCAGATATGCGATGTCGTCACGGATAGACAGTTCCTGCCCGGTCAGTCTGAACAAAGCCTCGGTGGCCAGGGTCCGCTCGCCGCGCACGAGCCAATTGGCGCGACGGACCTTGTCTTCATCCATCGGCGTCGAAACGAAACCCGCGGTGGCTCCCGCCTCGAAGAACATCGGCACGGGCTCGACCGTCTGAACCATCGCAAAACGCGGGTCCGAAGTCTGGTTGAGATCCTGGCCTAAAACGACGTGACCGAAGCTCGATATTGCGGCTGCAAAGGCCGGGTCTGCTTCCGGCTTTTCGGAGTCGAACAGCACGTCGAAGACGGCCATTCGCGCTCCGCCCTCCTTCATCTTCTTCAGCAGCTCGGCATGGACTCGGCGATCCCAGGGCAGCAGTCCGAGCTCCTTCTGTGAGCTTTCGTCCATGCTGACAATGACGACGTCGGGGTGCGGTATTTGCCTTCCGCGGATGCGCAGAAAATAGTCGTAGCTGACGCGCTCGAGTCCGGAAGTCCAGGGGAAAAACTGCAGCAGTGCGACCATCACCAGGGCGCCCAGAAACGCAAGCGCGATGGCCACGCGTTCGACAAATTTTGCGGAGCGCTTCATACTTTTCTATCCTGATTAAACATCAATCACCGCAGAGACGCAGAGGACGCAGAGAAGGCGCAGAGGACTAAGGACTAAGGACTAAGGACTAAACTAAGGACGAACTCCAATCTCCTGAATAATCCACTGTAGAACCGTTTCGTAATTCGTAGCTCGTCCTTTGTCCTTTGTCCTTTGTCCTTCGTCCTTCGTACTTTGTCCTTTTGTCCTTCTCCGCGCCCCCTCTGCGTCCTCTGCGCCTCTGCGGTGATTGAAAGAATAATCCGGGCTAGAAGTTGAACTTCAGGCTGGCCACCACCTGGCGGCGCGGGACGCGCGCGTCCAGCGCCAGCGGATCGACCACCAGCGCGAACTCGCGATCGAACAGGTTGATGACACCGACCGAGAAAAACCCGAGTTTGCGCGGCAGCTCATAGCCTACGGCCGCGTCGGTCGTGAAGAACCTGGCTTCAATCCGGCTACTTCCCGTGTTGGCTCCCTGGTGGATGAAATGCTCGATCAGCCGGGCGCTCCAGCGGCTGGCGTCGATAAACGCCAGCGCGATGCGCGCATCGTGCTCGTGCCGGATCGCCCCGCCGAATTCTTCGTTGCGGACGACGCTGTACTCGGGAACCAGGCCCCAGCGCTCGCCGAGAAGCTGGTTCCAGACCAGGCGGCCGCCATGAAAATGATTGGTTGCCGACAAGGCGATGTTGCCGATCTCCAGAAAAGGTGTCCGGCGATCGCGCCAGAAAGCAGTCGCGCGGAAAAATGACGAAGAGGTAAAGCGCTGATCCCAGCCGAAGTTGAAGCTCGTGTTCTGCGACAACTCGAGGTCGTTTTGCGACAGAACGAATCCGTGCAGGTTGGTGGGCGCCAGCCGCTCGCGGAAGTGGGTTTGAAAGTGGCGAAAGGCCGCAAATCGGAATGTGGTCGAGTCCCGCGGCGTAAAAAAAACTCCGCCCTGCGGGTTCCATTTGGAAACCGGCCGCCGAACATCCAGGTCGTTGAAGTTGTCGTCGCTGGCCCAGTCATAGTGCAGCCCGCCGGTCACCACCAGCCGTGGATGGACTGTCAAGTCGCCGTGCACGAAAGCATTCTTGTAGCGGACCTTTTGAAGCTCCGGATCGTCGATCTGCTCGTCAGCGGGAAGCGTGCCGACCGGTGGAAAGGTAATACTCACGCGACGCCGGCTACGCCCTTCGAAGACGTCCAGACCGTAACGCAACTGCACGGGTCCGGCCTTGTGCAGATGAGACGCCTGCAGATTCACGTTGGGCTTGCGCGTAGAGGTGCGCCGGCCCCCCTTGAGGAAGCCGAAGTGGAGTACGTCGTCGTCGTTGAGGATGACTTCGCTTGTTTCGGCCGAAAGATAGACGACCGCATCCGAGCCGGGACGGAGTTGCGAATGGTAGCCGAGCTCAACGCGGTTGCGCCGGTCGAAAACCTGGATGTTCGGATCGTTGTTGAGGTCGATGATGCCGCGCGCGATGTTGCCGGCGTTTTGCTGGCCGTGGCTTGCCAGCACGAGCATATCGCTGTGCGGCGTCAGCGCGAACTTGAACTGGCCGACGGCATCGTAGCTTTCGCGGTCGTCATTGACCGGACGGAATCCGTTGCTGCGGGATGACGTGCCGATCACGCCGTAGGCGAAACGCGAGGTTCCACCGCTGCCGAGCACCGTCTGAGCGCGCCGCCGAAAACTGCCCGCCTGGCCCTCGACGGTCCAGTTGGCCTCCGGCTCTTCAAACAGCGTGGTGTAGTCGTTAAACGAGTTGAACGAGTTGGCGTTGACGGGCAAAAGCAACCGCGCAAGCAGTTGTTCACTTCCTGCGGCCTGCAGGCGCCCCGGCAGATTCAGAAAAGTCTGGGCTAAAAAAATATGCGTCGAACTGTTGGTGGCGTCGGCCAGCTGCGACTTCAGCGCTTCGTAATTGGCCCATTCGGAGAGTCCGAGATCATTGAAGGAGTTGGCCAGACTGACGTTGCGCGTGGCGCGATCCTCGTCGAGCAGAAAGCGGCTGCGGTAGACGGCGCGGTTGTCGTTGAGGCGGATCGATCGGGTCAGCGCTCGCACGGCGGCGCCCGGCTGGCTCAGGTCGGCGTGAAAGATCCCGGAATACAGATGCGGCGTTGGGTCGCGGACGTCAAGTGTAACGGCGTCGGACAGCGCGTCGAAGGCCATCTCAAACCGGCGCTGTTCATAGAAGGCCTTGCCGAGGTAACTCTGGTAGAGCGAAATCTGTGGCTCAAGCGTCGAGGCGATCAAGATCGATTGGGCCGCCTCTTCCGACTCGCCCCGCCGCATCAGCGCGATGCCTATTCCAAGGTGGGGTTCGCCGCGGGTTCCATCCTGGGTCAGGGATCGTGTGAAGTGTGTTATCGCCTCGTCGGTCTTGGCCTGGCCAAGCAGGATAAAACCGAGCAACGAAGTCAGCGCCGCTTCTTGCGGGTTGCTGACCAGTCCCTGCCGCGCGATCCGTTCTGCTTCGCCGCTGTTGCCGGTTGCAAAGAGCAGCCGAGCAACCTGTGCCTGGGCCTGAACAAAGTCTGGATCTAGTTCCAGGGCTCGCCGCGCCGAGGCGAGAGCCTCGTCAATCTGAAAGAAACTCTGCCGCGCCAGGCTCAGGTTCAGGTGAGCGCTTGGCGCCGAAGGAGCGCTTGCAACGGCTCGCTCGGCGGAGGCCAGGGCCTGGTCCTTTTCGTTTTGCGCCAATTGAACATTGGAGAGCAGCCCCTGGGCGACGGCGTAGTTGGGGTCGGATGCCGCGACGGTCTCCAGCAGGCGCCGCGCCTCGGGAACGTTGCCGTAGAGCAATTCGGAAAACGCCCGCTGCGTGGCGGCCAGACTGGAACGGGCCGGGTCCACCTTGCGGATCGTGTCAAAGAAGCGCTCGGCCTCGCCGCGCCTGTAGTAGGCCATCGCCAACGTCACGGTGGCGCGATCGCCGGGCGACGGAATCCGCTCGAGCAGCTCGATGGCTTGGGCCGTCCGGTTGGTTTCCAGGTAAATCCAGGCCAGATCGGCCTGCACTTCGGCGTTGGCGGGTTCGGCGGCCAAAGCGGCAACGAGAGCTTCCTCTGCCTTTTTCTTGTCACCGAGATCGTGCTCGGCCCGCGCCAGCAGCAGGAGATTGGAAACGTCACCGGGGTTTGTCGCGCTCCGGGTGCGGGCCGCGTCCGCGATGGTGCGGAGGCGGGCGGGCGTCTCATTCAAGAGCGGATAGTCCGCGGAACTGATAGCGCCTGAATAAAACAGCGTCCACTGCACCGCGTCGCGCGGGCGCAGCAGGACGCTTTTGGTAGGCGCCTGTCCGATGCGTGCGCGGCCTTGCTCGCCGCTTGCAACCAGCACGGCTCCGAGGTCATTTCGAAAATCGACCAGTCCTTCCAGTACCGACAGCGTCGATTCACCGTCGGCAGCTACCAGCAGATCGAACTCCGTACCGCGGATGGCGGCGGTAACGGCCGGGGTGGCTACTGTCACGTTGGCCGGGCGGAGCTTGGATTTCAGCCAGGCCTGGCCGCTGGAAAGACCCAGCAGGCTCTGTCCGCCCTGGGCGGCACTGGTCTGGACGATGCGCTGCAGCAGATTGCTGGTCTGGCGAATATTGCGCAACTCGAGTGTTGTGTTGGAGTTGAGCTTGACCTGCGATTCATCGGCCAGAAGCAGCACGGCGCGGCTCTGAGCCAAGGTGCGGATCGTGTCGCCGTTGGCCAGCACTTGCAGATTGGCCGCGGGCAGCCAGGGAGCGGCGCCTACCTTGCGAATCTCGGCCCGGCCCTGCAGGCTGACAATTTTTCCGGCGGCTTGCGCCGCCAGGTCGAGGCCTGCGGCAAACAATGCAAGAAAGCAAACCAGAATACTTTTTTTCAAGGACAATCCCTTCGGCCAAACGGCAAGGTTTCCATCTGGCGCAGTTGTGTACAATACCTCAAGCGCCAGTCGTTCCAAAAGGAGAGATCTGATGATTCGTCTGGAAATCGTTTACTGCGATGATTGAAACTACACGCCCCGAGCCGCCTGGATGGCGCTCGAACTGTTGAGTCATTACCGCAAGGAGGCCTCCGAATTGAAACTGGTTCCTTCCGGCGGAGGCTGTTTTGAAGTCAGTGTCGATGGAAAGCTGATTTTCTCCAAGCTCAAAGAAGACCGCTTTCCCGAACCGAAAGAACTGCGCAACCTGATTGGGTGACAATTCGAATTTGGCGTGATGTTCAGTGGG
>JBPCNK010000068.1:0-5300 GCA_051001345.1 Acidobacteriota bacterium
TGTATTACCAATTGGTGAAATCTTGTTATTTGAGCAAGATTTTTGATCCCGCTTCCTTTTTACCGGCCCGCAGCCTTCCGGCCGCGGCTCCGTTGGCGCTCCGTCGCCGGCCTGCGGCATACGGCATACTGCATACGGTTGCGGCTATGCCGGGCTGGATCTCTGTGGTGAATTCACTTGTGAATCATCCGGGCTCACGGTTCGTGGCGCTGGTTCGGAAATCAGTTGATCCTTCGCGCCGAAAAAATCCCGGTCACAAATTGGGCGCCGTCGATGTAGTAAACCACGGTGCCCGAAAAGGTGTCGGGAACGATTCCAAAGGTCGGCGAGACCAGGTGGTAGTTGACCGTTTGCCGCAAAAAGGGCGATGCCGAGCGAAACGATAAGGTCCACTCCCGGTCGATGACGCGTCCCGACCCGACATAGAGCTCCGTGTCGGAAGGATTGGAGGACGGCAGGAAGGCAACTGCGGCGGTCTGGTGGAATCCGTCACGGGTGAGAATGACGCGAAACTGCCGGGTGAAACCCGCCGCAATCGTGATCTCCCAGATTTCCGTCGACGCCGTCACGGGCAACGCCGAAAGCTGGCCGTCCTGTGATCGCAGCGCCACGGCCGCAATAGGTCCAGTGGCGTCCACCTCGACCCTGCCGTCGATCAGCAGCGGCGCCGCCATCAACTCCGAAATGAATTTAGCGCTGTGGGACAAAGGCTGCAGCAGCAACGTGCGTGTATCGCGAACCACTCCGGTCGCGTCGAACAGCCGCAGTGTCGCCGTTACGCTTTGGGATGGATCCAAGTTCACCAGCGCCAGTCCCGCATCCTCGGTTGCCGAACGCTGATAGTGGATGAAGAATCGGCGCAACTCGGTCGGCGGGATCACACCGACGGCATCTCGCGTGCTGCCGGCTTCGGCCAGCCGGTAGGTCACCGACATCTCCAGGCTGGAGCGTAGGTCGCGGACCGATGTGCTGTTGGCTACCCAGCGGGCAAAACCCGTTTGCACAGGACCATCCGCCGTAATGTTCATGACGAAGGTTTCTCCGGCAAGCACGTCGAAACTAAACACCGATTGCGGCGCAGAGCCGTTTACGGATACCGGGAAAGCCTGGTTGGAGAGGCGCGCGAAGGTGACCGTGCCGTCGTAGCGCACCGTCCCGTGGTTGCTCAGCACGATTTTTGTTTCGTATCCGCCACCGACGGCGATCTGGGGCACGACAAAGTCGCGGAAAGGAACCAATTGCTGTGCGTGCGCTGGAACTGCGAGGAACAGCGCAAGGGCACCAGCCAACGCTACCGAACTATTTGAAATTCTCACCGAGCCTCCTCGCAACTCATCGGATCGGAAAAGCTTCCGCAGGTTTCAGCAGATAATTATGACGACTGGCGTCCGGGGGTTCTGTAATCCGAATCACGATTGCGTATTCACTCTTCCTCGGGCACTTCGGGCACTTCAAAAAGGCCGCCTTCGCCCAGAAATGGACCTAGAACTTCCAAGGCCTGCTCGTAGTCCTCCGGTTGGACCATCAAAGCCGGGTTGCCGAGAATCGGGAGAGAGCCATACAGGCGGGTAAAGTTCTCGCTCCGGATAAAACTGTCGATGCCGGACTGTCTGAGGATGTCACGCAACATGCCCAATCGTGTCAGGTCATTCGTTTCAATGACTTCGACCCAGGGTAAAGCGGACTTCGGTTGTTCCATGGGGTGTATCCGCGCCCGCGGTATGGCAAAACGGCGGGCCTCGCATCACATGATACAACAGAGGTAGAACCATGAAGTCTGCGCACTTTATTTTCTGGTTGCGGCGACTGGCGCGATTAGGCCTGTTTCTGGCCCTCATCATCGCGGCCAGGAACTGGCTGGTTGTGTCCACCCAACGGCTCTTTCTCGAAGATCGGACCGATTATTCCCGCTCCGTCGGTGTCCCCCGCCAGCAGTTTGATATCGAGAGCGGATGGGTTGTTCCACGAATCGTCGCACCGGAGACCTCCAGCTTCCGGTTTCATATCGGCTCCGACCATCGATCCCGGCTGGAGGTTGAGATTCTGCCGGCGCTGCAGGCATCCTACCAGGTCGACTTCATTGATGGCTCGATCCCCCGCCGCCTGGCATCGGCCTCCGTGAGATCGCCGCAGTACGTATCCCTTGAACTGCCGCGCAGGCCGGGTGTTCTCGAATTTAGCAGTCACGGAGCGCTCGTTTGGTCCGACATTCGTATCACCAGCGAATTCGACCTGGTCCCTCATTTGCTCGCGGTGGCCGTCCTGCTGCTGGTGTCTTTCCTACCGGCTCGCGGCGCCGGGACGAATCCGCTGCACACGAGGCAACAGAGACTTCGGTGGATGGGTTTTGCAACTGTTGGTGGCGCCGTCTTGATCGCAGTGCTGCTAACGGAAGCAACCCTGCAGTTGCTGGGGGCGCGCCTGCCATCCTCTATTGTGGCGGAAAGACGGCTTCTTGGAATGGCCAGCCCGGATCCCCGCTGGGAAGCGTCGCGACGTTACGGGATGCGTTTGAGACCAAACCTCGACACTTTCTGCCAGTGGCGTTATGGGGATATCGCCCAAATGGGCTTCATTCCAAACGATGTCACGGTCGGGGTGCTGGCCCGATATCCGTTTCAAACCGACAGCGAAGGATTTCGCAACTCAAAGACGCGGGATCCGATTTTCGTCGCCGCGCTGGGAGACTCCTTTACCGACGCGATGACTCTTCCGGTTGACGAGGTTTGGACAGCACGTTTGGAGGCCCTGCTGAAAGTTCCGGTTCAGAACTACGGTACGGCTTCCTTTGGACCACAGCAGGAACTCTACGTGCTGCGCGATTATGCTCTGAAGCATCGGCCGCGCATCAGCGTTGTGGCGTATTTCGCCGGCAATGATTTGTTTAACGCCGCTAGTTTCGAGCAGTATGAGAATTCTGAGGGCGCCGCCCTCGAGGAAGCTCCGGGTTGGAGAATCAAGCGCGTGATCCCGCGATACCAGATGCTGTACACGTTCAGCCTGGCCCGCACAACGTTCGGACAGTTCTGGGACTCTCAAGCGCAAGACATGCACGCCGACGCGCTTCCCGCAACTGACATTCCGGAGGCGCCCTCCGTTTTGCGAGCTTCGTTTGACCGTGGGATGTTTTCCGTGCCCGTGGCGGGCCGGAACCTCCAGGTTGCGCTAATGCCTCCCTACCTTCAAACTTTGAACTTTTCGGAACGTACACTGGAAAGTCATCCGGGCTGGAAAGCGACCCGTGCCACCTATGTGAAAATGAAGCAGGCCTGTGAGGCAGCCGGGTCCAACCTGGTAGTGATGTTCATTCCGTTCAAAAGTCAGGTGTATTTGCCGCTGTTGCGAAAGTCCTTCGCGCCAGCCGACCTGGAGAGTGCGTTGCGGTTCTATTTTCGAAACGATTCCACCCCCGTCGACCTCACCGTGATGGAAGCCAATCGCCTGGCCCAAAACCGTCTGCTCAGCCGCTTCTGTCAACAGGCCGGGGTCCCGTTTCTGGACTTGACAACGGCGTTGCAACGAGAGGTTGAGGAGGGGCGCAGCGTGTATTTCTCCGATGACGCACACTGGAACGCCGCCGGTCACGCGGTGGCCGCTCGGGCCCTGGCCGAATTCTTAGGGACCCGTCATTTACTCGGGGATCCATCCGGGAAGGACAAACGCATACAGCATGACGATTAGACCCACAAGAGATGCCAGTACGATGCTGTGCCAGAACACCGCTTTGAAAATGGCCGCCTCGTTTCCGACCTGCTGCGTGGCCGTACTGGCAACCACGATCGACTGAGCGTCGATCATTTTGCCCATCACACCCCCCGCTGAATTGGCGGAGGCCATGAGAATCGGACTCAAGCCCAGTTGCAGCGCGGTAACCTTCTGAAGATTACCGAACAGCGCGTTCGATCCCGCATCGGTTCCGGTAAGGGCCACGCCAAGCCACCCCAAGAGTGTTCCGAAAAAGGGGAACAGTACTCCCGTACGTGTCAGGCTCAGCCCCATGACAGTGTCCATTCCGGAGTAGCGTGTGACAAACGCGAGGCCGACCATAAAGCTGATTGCAAGCAGTGAGGGGATGAGTTGGATGAAGGTCGCGCCGAGTATTTGAAAAGTCCGCCGTGGGGTCAATCCGAGCACCAGCGCCGCCAGAATCGTTCCAAAGAAAATCGCCGTGCCGGGCAGAGCGAAAACATTCCAGTCGCTGATGGCTTCCTCGGGCGTGAGCACCGCAGCCACGGGCGGGACGCGCAAAACGGCATTGTGCAAATACGGAACCGGCTGCTTCAATACTGCAAACGTCAACATCGGTTTCAGCGCCGGCAGTCCAGCCAGGAAAATAAAGACCGAGGACAGGATAAACGGCGACCAGCCCTTCAGCACGGTCTTGGTCGAATGGCGCCGAAACGCGACAGGGGAGAGTTCACCGCTGCGGACTCCGTCGGTGGTGAGGACAGTGCCGGGCTTCCACACTTTCAAAAAAGCGACCATTACGAGCAGCGAAAAAATGGCCGCCACAATGTCGACCAGGCTGGTGTCCTGAAAATTGGACCAATAAAACTGCATGGCGGCAAACGAAAGACCGCTGACGGCCAGCGCCGGCCAAACCTGCAGCGTTTCGCGCCACGGCACCATGCTTCGCACCAGCCACAAGGGCAGAATCAGTGAGATGGGCGGAAGAATCCGTCCGGCCATCGCGCTCAACGCGGCTTCGGGTAAGGCCGTCACACCCGCCAGCACGCGGATGGGATTACCGACTCCGCCCCATGCCACCGGCGCCGTGTTGGCCAGCAAACAAAGCGTGGCGGCTTGAAAGGGAGGAAAGCCCAGACCGATCAGGAAAGATCCGGCGATCGCCACCGGAGCGCCGCCTCCGCCGGTGCCCTCCAGAAAAGCGCCGAAACAGAAGGCCACCAGAATCAGCTGCAGGCGTTTGTCCGACGAGAGCGAAGCGATCGATTCTTTCATCACCTGGAACTGTCCCGTTTCGACAGCGACGTTATAAAGAAAGATGGACGCAATGATGATCCAGGCGATGCGGAATACACCGAAGACAAAGCCATGCAGGCAGGCTGCAACCACCAGCGGCATCGGCATACCGAAGACCAGCCAGGCCAACGCGATGGCCACCATCATTCCCCAGAGGGCTGCCAACCAGACGCGCTGTTTGAAGACAAGGAGCACGACAAATAGCGTCAGGACCGGAAGCGCGGCAACCAGCGTGGATGCCTGCCAGAAGTGCAGAGGGTCGTAGTTTTGCTGCCAGGACATTTTTTTTTAAGGCTCCAGGCTTCAGGCTTCAGGGG
>JBPCNK010000069.1:0-7681 GCA_051001345.1 Acidobacteriota bacterium
GGTTAGAGCTATCGACCAACGAGACTCTCCAGTTTCCGCTGACCAATACACATCACCGCTGGGTGCTGCCGATAGCCAGGCTTGAAGAAGGTAGACCTCCAAAGGTACGAAGCGCAACCACCACCGCCGGTTCGTTGCTCCAGATCGCTAAGTGCCCTCGAAATTTCTTGTCGTTGAAAAAATTGAACAACTCGCTAAAAAAGAAAGCCCGATGCTCACCGGGTCGAAGCACGAACCTCTCTTGACTGCCATCTCTCGGTGGTTGCCCTGCCTCGTCTTCCAGCCTGAACTCCAGGTGCGCTTCAACGTTACCGACGTTGACGATCGCAAACGCAGTGTCCAAAGCGATCTGAGGGTCCCTCTCTACCTTCGCAACATGAATGATTCTGCCCTCGCCGGAAGGTGTTCCAGTCTCTGACTGCAGCGATCCATCGGAACGGAAGACTCGAAAGATAGCATGCGCGATCATAGGAAGGCTGGACTCAATGGAAGCATAGCCTATGACGACGCGTTGGCTTGACCCGGCCGTCTGAAGCTGGCGCGAGCCGAACGAACCGAACCTGAACTGGAATTCGCTGCCTTCCGTTCCATCCAGCGTCATTCGCAAAGGAGCGCCAGCTTGATCAAAAAATCTCAGCCGAACCTCGTTTTCCGTCCGGGGGTTCTCCCCCCGGAGCAAGCTCTGAATTTGGATAACGGTTTGGAAGGAGAGATTTCCCGTTCCTCCGTGGACGATCTGCGGGAGATAGACCTTGAAATTGCGCGGAGACAAGAATTCCATCCACACGTCAGAGATTTGTTCAGCAACCTGCTCCATGCCGTAGTCCAGGACCACTGACGAGATCCCGGAAGGGTGGGAGGTCTCCAGGCCAACAAACGGACCGATGAGCCGCGCAATACCCGCTTGCTGAATCTTACCCAGGAACTCACCTTTAGCAGTAAACGCCTGGATCTCGGCCAGTGTGTTCGCAGAGCCATTCCCCAGCGTTAGACCCACCCTCCGGAGAGGACGCTCAAATCTCACAATCAAGGCGCGATTGGCCGAGGACGCGCCAGGCTCATTTCGAAGTACCCATTCCCCTCTGAAAGGGGTAGTACTATCGAACAGGAGAATCTGTTCAACAGTGGGCGTGCCCCCACCTTCGCCGGCGAACGTCACTCCCAGGTTTGTAAAGACATCGCTCGCGTTGCTAGTGCGCTGCAAATCTTCGAAATGGAGAACGAGAGTATTGGAAAAGGCGGCCTTCTCAGTCAGCTTCGTGACTTGGGCAAGAGCTAAGCTACCGTGAAGCAACAGCGCAACGTTCCAACATACCAGCACATACCCGAAAACCCTTGCCTTCAGCCAAATCACTTTGAACACGGTCTTTTCTACCTCCATTTCCACCACAGCCGTCCAAATTAGCCGAGGGAACCGTCAGTTCAGACGGCCTAAGTTGTCCTAAGGTGTGAGCCGAAAACTGGGCCGGCGTATCGCCCTTGGCAGGTACAATATCTCCATGCCGCCGGGCGGTCTGCTAGTAACTATACCAGTGTTGGGGTTTGCTCTTTTGGCCTGCGAGCCAAAATTGGACCCGATGGCCGAACGCCGCGAGTGGATGATCCGGCACGATCTGGAGGGGAGGGACATCAGGGACCGGCGCGTGCTGGCGGCGATGCGGCAGGTCCCGCGCGAAAAATTCGTGCCGTCTCGGCTGGCCGGCCAAGCCTACGCGGACCACCCGTTACCGATCGGCGAGGGGCAGACGATCTCGCAGCCTTACATCGTCGCGCTGATGACCCAACTGGCCGAAATCAAGAGTGACGACCGTGTGCTCGAGATCGGAACCGGATCGGGCTACCAGGCAGCCGTCCTGTCCAATCTGGCCCGCGAGGTTTACACCATCGAAATCATCCCTGCGCTGGCCGAAAGCGCCCGGCAGCGTCTCGGGCTGCTGGGTTACGCCAACATTGTGGTTCGCCAGGGGGACGGCTACAAGGGGTGGCCGGAAAAGCAGCCCTTCCAGGCGATCATCGTAACGGCTGCCCCTGAAAAAGTCCCTCCAGAGTTAATCGACGAGCTTGCGCCCGGGGGACGCCTCGTTATCCCCGTCGGAGCGGCCTTCGAACTCCAGTGGCTGAAAGTGCTAACCAAGGATAAGAGCGGCCGCGTACGGTCGCGCAACGTGACTCCGGTGCGCTTTGTGCCGATGCGTTCAAGCGGCAAGTGATTAGTGGCAGGAATACAAGGAAGCTTTTGTAATTGCACAATCTGGCAAACTCTTAGCGGAGAGCGCCGGCGCAGGCCCGGGAAGCGCGCGCTTCCAGCATGCTTGTGAATACGGCACAGCACGCAAGATGCGTGCGCTCCCAAGCGCCGACATCGCGGCGGTATCTCACCGTTCAACTGGCCACTGGCCACTGGCGACTGTTTAGCTCATGCGTAAGCGCGCCCGCTGCCGCCAGCGGGCAATGCCCAAGTGGATCAGCCGATCGATCAGGTCCGGATACGTGACTCCCGAGGCTTCCCAAAGTTTGGGATACATGCTGACCGACGTGAATCCCGGAATCGTGTTGATCTCGTTGACGTAAATCTGGCCGGTTCCCTTTTCGAGGAAGAAATCCACGCGCGCCAGGCCGGAGGCCTGGACCACTTCAAAACTGCGCCGAGCGTAGTCGCGCAACGTACCGGCCTGGTGCTCGCTCAACGCGGCGGGAATTACCAACTCCAGCGTATCGTCTTTGTACTTGGCGTCGTAATCGTAGAAATCCTGGCGCGAGCAAATCTCCCCGGCAACGGAAACTTCGGGCTCGTCGTTGCCCAGTACCGCGCACTCGACCTCGCGGACCGATAGCCCCTGCTCGACGATGACGCGCGTGTCAAACTGAAGAGCCCAGTCGATATGACGGCGCAGGCTGGCGCGATCGGCCGACTTGGAAACACCGACGGAAGAACCGAGGTTGACGGGCTTGACAAAATACGGGCTCTGAAAACGCTCCTCGACGCGGTCCATGCACTGCCCGGACCCTTTTTCCCATTGCGACGCGCTGAATACCATAAAAGGAACAATCGGGAGGCCGGCATCCCGGAACAGCCGCTTCATGACTTCCTTATCCATGCCGGCAGCCGACCCGGTCACACCGCTGCCGACATACGGCACGCCGGTCAGTTCCATCAGTCCCTGGACGATACCGTCTTCCCCGAACGGACCGTGTAACACCGGAAACACCGCATCCAATTTCGAGTAGCGGCGCGAGCTCAGTGAGATAAGCGGCTTTCCTTGGCCGGATCGAAATTCAACGACCGGGCGGCTGCCCTCCGGGGCCAATCCCAACTCCTTCTTTTCGCCGGCTGTCAACGCCAGCATCTTCCACATCTGGGCCACATTGGCCAGCGAACCGTCGCGACGGATGCCGATCGGCACAACCGTGTACCGATGGCGGTCAATCGCCCGTATGACGGAGGCGGCCGACACCAGTGAGACAGCGTGCTCGCCGGATCTACCTCCAAACATCACGCCAACGACCTTCCGTTGTGGCATCAAAAAATCTTCTTTCCCAGCAGCGAGCTGATCAATTCCACTCCCAGAATCGCCGTCTTGTTTTCCTGGTCCAGAATCGGATTGACCTCGACAAATTCGCACGAGAGCACGCGGTTGGAATCCGCCATCATTTCCATGGCCAGATGGGCCTCGCGGTAACTGAGGCCTCCGCGCACCGGAGTGCCAACGCCCGGCGCCAGCACCGGATCGATCGCATCGGCGTCGAAACTGACATGAAATCCGGCCGTCCCGTTCGAGGCGGCTGCGATGGCCTGCTCGATGCAGGCTTTCATTCCGATTTCATCCAGATCGCGCATAGTAAAAACGCGCACGCCGGCCTGGCGGATCAGTTGTCTTTCGGAGACATCCAGATCGCGCGCCCCCAGGATCACAATATTGGCGGGGTCGACCTTGCGCCCGAACCCCTCGATGCCGGTCAGTGCCTTGGGACCCACGCCGGTTGTCACGGCCAGCGGCATGCCGTGGACGTTGCCGGTCGGACTGGAATCGGGTGTGTTGAAATCGCCGTGCGCATCCAGCCAAATGACGCCGATTTTCTGGTTGCGTTTCCGGTGGTGGGAGGCAATTCCGGCGATCGTACCGATTGCGATCGAGTGATCGCCGCCAAGAACCAGCGGAAAAATTCCCTCATCGGCTGCCTTGCGCACCGCTTCGGCCAGTTCGTGACACGTCCCGGCGATTTCGTTGAGGTATTTCGCCTTGGTCTTTCCGAACGGTTTGACCTCGGCCAGCGCCACCAGGACATTTCCGAAGTCCTGGACCTGATAACCCATCTCACGCAGGCGCTGATTCAGTCCCGCAATTCGCAGGGCCGACGGCCCCATATCGACACCTCGCCGGTCCGCACCAAGATCCATCGGGACGCCGATGATCCGAATCTTTCGCATGCGATTATTTTTTCCTGTGGCCGTTGGAGTGCTGCTCGTAGGCTTTGATGATAAGTTGGACAAGGCTGTGACGCACCACATCCTGATCGCTGAAATGGCAGAAGGACAGGCCAGGCACGGTCCCGAGAATCCTTACCGCTTCGACCAGGCCGCTGTGCGTGCCCGCCGGCAAATCGATCTGGGTCACGTCGCCGGTGATGACGGCCTTGCTGTTGAAGCCGATGCGGGTCAAAAGCATCTTCATTTGCTCGTGGGTCGTATTCTGGGCCTCGTCCAGAATGATGAACGAATCCCCCAGCGTGCGGCCACGCATAAACGCCAGAGGAGCGATTTCGATTGTTCCACGCTCCATCAGCCGTGCGACGCGATCGCCGTCAAGCAGGTGGTACAGCGCGTCGTAGAGAGGCCGAAGATAGGGATTTACTTTCTCCTGCAGGTCGCCGGGCAGAAAGCCCAGCCGCTCACCCGCTTCAACGGCGGGACGGCACAGGATAATGCGATCCACCTTCTTGGCCAGCAAGTAGTGCACAGCCATGGCCACGGCCAGGTAGGTCTTGCCCGTTCCCGCCGGCCCCACGGCAAAGACGATGTCGTTTTGCTGCATCGCTTCGAGATATTTTTTTTGATTGGCGCCTTTGGGGCTGATTTGGCGATGCCCACTTCCAGTGAGTGTCATTTTGGGAAAGATGTCGTGCAGCCGTATGGCTGCGTTTTCGGCGATCTGCTTGAAAGCCGGCTTGAGGTCTTCGTCTGTGAAGGACTGGCCACGCTCGATCAGCGTGGAAAAATCCGAGAGCAGCTGCTCGAGAGCCTCCACGTCTTTCTCTTCGCCTTCGATGAAAAGGCTGGTTCCACGGGCGGTAATCGTCGCATCAAAGAGACTTTCCAGAAACTTGAGGTGATTGTCGTAGCGGTCAAAGAGGATCTGAGCGCCGCGCTCAGGGATTTCCATGCGTTTCATTCAGCGTTCGGTCGATACCTCCATATCCATTGTAATACACTCACCGAGCCAAGAGCGTTCAAGTGGCAAGTGACCAGTGGCAAGAATACAAGTGCGATGGCCCTGACCCCTGAATCCTGACCCTTAGTCAGCGCTTAGGACCCAACTCCTCCTTCCAGTTGACGACGACGGTAATGATTGCCGGATCTGCGTCGTGAAGAGGGCTGTTCCAGTATGCGAGCTTGCCATCCAGGGCTACCGACAGCGGCAGGCTCCCGGAGCGCGGGTTCGCGCTGATGCTATGGCCGAGCAGGGTGGGCTGGCCGCTCAATGAGCCTGACGCGACATCGAACTTCTGAACAGCGAGATTTCCGTCTTGCTCAAACAGCATGTGCCCGTCCGCATATACCGCGTTCGCACCATGGACCTGGTGCTTCGAATCCGAGTCGAGCGAGCCGACATAAACGCCGCTATTGGCCGGCACGCTGCTCCTCACATAGAAAATAAAATTACGGCCATCAGGTAGAAACTGCGGCGATCCGTGGCCGGTCTCGCCCTTGCTTGCCTCCAGCGTTGTCGCGCGCGTGACTGGGCCGCCGTGCGCCGAAACGCGGCTCAGCCCGTCCCCTGGCGGGCCCGCGAATAGTATGATCCCGCCAAGATTCCACGCACCGGCTGCAATATCCGGCGCAACGTCGGCCAAATCCTGATGGGATGCGTCATCCAACGCGACCTTCATCAGCTTGCCTCGCGAGAAAAACGCGACGCTCTGGCTGTCGGGGGCCCAGAACGGTCCCTTTGGGTCCTGGGTGCCCGCCACGGCCTGGGCTACTGACGACTGGAGACTCTGCACCCAAAGCTGCGGGCGCTCGCCGCGAAGCGCCGCTACGAAGGCCAGTCGGCTACCATCGGGCGACAGGACAAACTGTGGTTGTGACGTACTGTCCCGCGGGGTAAACGTCGTCCCGGCAGGTGCGACGATGGAGAATTGAAACGGACCGTTTTGTTCGGAAGCCGACTGTGGTTCATCCAATTTCAGCGCCGTCGCGGCCGCCACGAGGATCGCGGCGGCGGCCACCAGCCAAGGCAACGCCGAAGCCAGAATGCGTACGAAAGGGGGAGGGGGAGAGGGAGAGGGGGAGGGAGCATTTGGGTGTGGGATCGCCGGTTGCACCTCCGTGCCTTCGATCTCAAACCGGGCATCGCCGATGTCGCGCAAGCGACGCCTGGCATCTTTTTCAAGGCAGCGCATAAGCAGTGTGCGCACCGAAGGCGGCGTTTGTTCAGGCAGCCAGCTCCAAACTGGTTCCCGCTCGAGGACCGTGGCGATCACTTCGGGAATCGTTTCGCCGCCGAAGGTGGGCCGACCGGCGAGCATCTCGAAGAGGACACAGCCGAACGCCCAAATGTCGGTCCGCTTGTCGACCGGTTTGCCCCGCGCCTGCTCGGGGCTCATATACGCTGCCGTGCCAAGGATGACCCCGTCCCGCGTGCCGGCAAGCGTCGCTGTCGGCGACAGTGACAGGTCTAGCGTGGAGCCTTCACTCGCCGCCGCTTTGGCAAGCCCGAAGTCCAGCACTTTGACGACGCCTTCAGGCGTGATCTTTACGTTCGCGGGCTTCAAGTCCCGGTGGATGATCCCCTCCTGGTGCGCCGCATCGAGCGCCGCAGCGATCTGCCGAGCGATAGCAACGGCCTCGGAAATCGGAAGACCGCCGAAGGGAGCGCTCAAGGCAGAGCGCTTCGAGCTCTGCGCCCCTTGTCCACTGCCTTTGGCAAGTCTCTCTGCGAGCGTCTCTCCTTCGACCAGTTCCAGGGCCAATGCGTGCAAGCCATCGGCCTCTTCAATCTCGTGAATCGCTGCGATATTGGGGTGATTGAGTGAGGACAGCACGCGCGCTTCGTGTTCGAACCGCCCCAGCCTCTCCGCATCATTTGTGTATGCCGCCGGCAGGATTCTGATCGCGACCTGGCGCCCCAGCTTCGTATCGCGTGCTCGATACACCTCGCCCATGCCGCCCGAACCCAGAAACGACTGGATGCGGTACACGCCGATCTGCTTGCCGATCACCGACAGCTCTGAACTCACTGCCGGGATCTCCCCGGTCTCAAGCAGCGATTCGATTTCCCGCCGCAGCGCGTCGTTTCCGGCACAGGCTTCGGCGAGAAACCGAGCGCGCTCGGGCACGCTGCGTTGCAACGCAGCGTGATAAAGTCGCTCGACCTCGCCGTGTCGTTCAGGGGCCATAGACCAGGGCCAAGTGATCCTTCAAGTAGCCAAGGGGTCCTAGAAAGAACACAAAGAAGACGGG
>JBPCNK010000070.1:0-16610 GCA_051001345.1 Acidobacteriota bacterium
GCATACGGTTGCGCCTACGCCGCGCTGTGTCTCTGTGGTGAAGCGCTTTCGACTTCGCCACAACACAACATCAGTTCTTCCCCTTCCTCCCCTTGAGCAATTTCAATTCTCGCTCGCGATCCAGAAAACTCACGCCGCTGGTGATCCAGGCTTGGGCGGGCTCACCTTTCAGATAGTGCCCAAACCACTCCTGGATGCGCCGGTGGTAGTCCACCTGGTTCTGCTTTTTGCGCAGCCCGTGGTCTTCGCCGGTGTAGACCAGCAGCACCACGTCTTTCTTTGCACGCCGGGCGATATTGTACAGCTCGACGCCCTGATGCCAGAACACGGTGCCGTCGACGTCCCCGACTTCGATCATCAGCGGCGTCCTCATGCTTTGCACTTTGAACACCGCGGAGTTGCGGACGTAGGCGGGCAG
The DNA here is from genome assembly GCA_051001345.1 of Acidobacteriota bacterium. Classification (GTDB taxonomy): domain Bacteria; phylum Acidobacteriota; class UBA6911; order JACQSX01; family JBPCNK01; genus JBPCNK01. The sequence continues at coordinate 419 of JBPCNK010000070.1, forward strand.
ATCCTCCCACAGCGGCACCTCCATGCGCTGCTGACCGGTCTCGATGTGATCGGTCTCGGCAATTCCGGAGCTCCAGTGGTGGTTGCCGTAGTTGCTAACCAGATTGGTGATTGGCGCGCCCGCCACTGCCGCCGCAAACAGATCGCTGTGCGTGGCAAGAAAGGCCGCGTCAAAACCGCCCCAGGAATGTCCCATCACGCCGACCTTGCGCGGATCGGCCAGCCCCATCTGAACCACCTTCCGTACCGCCGGTCCGATGCACTCGACAACCGACATTCCGGGTTCACGCGGACGAAAGACGATGTCGGGCTGGAACAGGAAGTAGCCGCGAGCGGTGAAGGCGGCCCGGTTGTAGTAATCACGCTCCGAAGGCGCGCTGTAGCGGTGCAGGCCGTCCGACAGCCGCTCGTAAAGATAGACAACCATCGGATATTTTTTGCCGGGCTCGTACCCTGCGGGATAAAAGAGCGCTCCCTGCAGCCGCTCGCCGCGCTCGCTCTTGTACTCGACAAGCTCTGCGCGTCCCCACGCGTAATTGTCCTGAAATGGATTGGTCCGAGTGACCTGTTTGGCTTCCTTGAGGTCTGCGCCGCCGACGAAGGCGTCCGGAGAATCGTTGAAGGATTCCAGCGTGTAGACGTAGACATCGGCATCTTTGGCTTTGGCGAGAATACCGCCGCCGCTTGAGACCCAGAGCTGGGCGGGAGGGTGGACGCTTTTATCCAGCCAGACAAGATGCTCGTCGCTCGCCGCGCCGGTTGCGCCCGGTGCGAGCCTCGCGAAGCCCGACTTCTTCGTCCAGATCCCGAACAGGCTGAGATACGCAGGCTTGTCCGTGTCGATCCATTCCTCGTCCGGATTTACCCGCACGTAGCGATGACGGACTTCTTCGGCCGCGCCGTCGGTCAACCGAATTGCGCGCGATCCGTCGGCGGCGACGTGCCAGAGATCGAATTTGTCGTAGAGAATCACCGCCGCGTCGTTCTTCGTCCACCCGGCGACGCCGAAGGCCGGCTTCTGTTTGATGGTGAAGTCCGACTCGCGGTCGACAAACGCCGCTTGCACGCCCTTTGTGATGTTGACGGCGGCGCGCGTAACCACATCCACCGTCCAGTAGTGATCGTCCTGCAAGTACAAAAGGTAGCGCCCGCCGGGACTGGCTTGCACGTAGCGATCTTCGAGGAGCCGTTCTTTGATTTTGGTCCGCTCACCGGTGCCGAGATCGACCAGATAGAGATCGGCAGCCGGCCGGCCGATGCTTCGATCCATCGCGTACGCCGCCCAGTTGGTCGCGTAGGCCAGCTTCTGGTGTCTGATGGGCGTCACTTGCTCATTGGGATCGTTTCCAAGCCGTACCAACCGACCCGTCTCGACGTGCCAGGCAGCCAGCATGTTTCTCTGGCGATCGTTTCTGGCGCTGAGCTTCTGCTTTGCCATCACGTCGACGTCGCGCGAGTGCCAGACTTCGACGGCGGCCGGCTCTTCTTCTTCCTTGGCCGTCGAGTCCGCTTTGTCGCCATCTCCATTGGCCGCACCTGTTTTCTTGGCCTCCGGTTTCGCGTCGGCCGGTTTCGCGTCGGCCGGTTTGTCGTTCCATCGGGCCACACCGAGAAATACGATGGCGCCGTCTGCGGACCACGATGGCCTGCGGAACGAAACCGTTCGCATATCGGCCGCAAACTTTGCGTCCGCGCCCGGATCATACTCGCGCCGGGCCTCGGATGGTTCGGCCAGCTGTGTCCATGCCAGCGCGACTTGAATCGGGCCCTCGCGGCCTTCGTTGGTCTTTGAGCGCAGGACAGCCAGATCCGCGCTCTCTTTGCGCCAGGTCAGGCCGCTGTAGTTGGACGACGAGGAATCGAGAACGCGCAGCACGCCGGTTTCTGGATCAAAGAGTTGCACGCCGTTGCCGGCCTTGTCCTCGGCGCTGATCGCCAGGGCGAGCAGTCGGCCGCGCTGGGGGAGATCCTGCCAAGTGAACTCCGAGACGTTCCCAAACGTCGTGTCACGGCCCGTGGCAAGATTGCGGACGATCAACGTCGTACCCGGAGCGGGCGCGTCGTCCGTTTCGGCTGTTGCCGCCGCATCCGGCGCTTCCTTCTCCTCGGGTGGATAGCGGCGCATGGCCAGGTAGGCTCCGTTGGCGCTGAAGGCAAACGACTCGATGCCGTCGACGACCGTAGACTCGCCGCTGGCAAGATTGAGCAATCCCAGCTTTCTGTGGATGGGCTTTTTGTCCTTTCTCAGCTTTTCTTCCTGGGCTTCGGAGGAGCCGATCGCGTACGCCGCCCAGCGCGAATCGGACGAAAAGACCGGCTGTGCGCCAAACGCTGCGGTCTTCGTGGTGCCGTCGGCCACGTTGGTGACACGCAGCTCGTTGTTTCGGTTTGAGCGGTTGATTGCGTAGGCCAGCCACTTTCCATCGGGAGACAAGCCGCCACGGCTTCCAACCATGGCGAGCGTTTCCCACTGGCCATAGTCGGCCGGGGTAACCGGCGCCTTGGTCTGCGCCCCAATTGTGATCACTAGACTGAGACTAAGCAGAGCCGTCGCTACCGTCTGTCGCATCGCGCACCTTCCTTACGGGTTGTGACCGGATCGAGTATCCAGGATTGTACACCTTTCAAGTGGCAAGCGATCAGTAGCAGGAATACAAGGGACAACACGTAGTCTTCCTTGTATTCTTGCCACTGATCACTTGCCACTTGAACGGAGACAAAAAGTGGCGTCGCTTGCTGACGTATTCAAAGTCGTCATTGATCTGAAGTCAGAAGGGATTATCAACCAGTACGCCGTTGGTGGTGCGATGGCTGTACTGTTTTACGCCGAACCCGCACGTACGTATGCCCTGGACGTGTTCGTCGACTTACCTCCGCCTGCCAGTGGGATTACGATTCTTACTCCCATATACGATCGACTGAAGGCGTTGGGAGGCAAAGCTGACATGGAGCACATCATCGTTTACGGAGTGCCCGTTCAGTTTCTCCCGTCTCATACTGAACTCGTCGACGAAGCGATCAACTCTGCCGTCGTGCACAACTATGAAGGAGTCCCGGTTCGCGTTGTTCGCCCAGAACATCTCATTGCGCTCGCGTTTCAGGCAGGCGGCGCAAGACGGCGTGAACGCGTCGGCCTTCTGATGGAAGCGGGCGCTGTAGACTCCGCGACCTTACGGGCCATTATGGAAAGACACGATTTGATGAAATTTTGGCGCGAGGATTTCGAGGGCGGCGATGCCTGATTCAGAAATCGACCGGATTTTCGCGGCCAAAAGGATCTGGCATCTGCGCCAGGCGCGGCTACCCCTGCCAGAGAAAGTGCGTATCCTGCTCGAACTGCAGCGGCAGGACCTTCCGCTTATCCAGAAGCATCGCGAGCTAAAGTGGTGGGAACGTCCCTGGACAATCGATCCCTGACAAGCCGGAGCGGGACAGGCTTCCAGCAGCTTTGGGGTGGGTCGAACCTAGGACATAGCGACCACGTCCACGTTCACGACCACGTCCACGAGCACGTGCACGTCCACGAGCACGATCACGTCCACGGGCATATCCAGGTTCTCTGCGTACTCTGGGTCTCTGCGATGAAAATGACTTCCATTCCAGGAGTGGACGGCTATAGCGGTGCCGCGCTCGTAAGCGAGCGGCCCCTCAGCAGAGATGCTGAAGTGATCATCGTTCTTCGGGCAATTAGAAAATGGCCCACAACAATGTAGCGCGGATTAATCCGTTTAATCCGTGTTAACCCGATTAATCCGCGCTAAGGCGCAACTACAATACCGCCGCAAAAGTTATTGGAACGAGGTTCGCCATGGATAACCCGACCGCGCCGCTAGGAACGCATTCTTAGATTGCGTCCAGCACGCCTCGCAGGTAGGACAGCGATTCCCTCATGCCAACCAGGGGGTCGTCAGCGTTAATCTCATATTCAAGCGCTGCATGGCCGGTGAAACCCACCTTCAGGAGAGTCCGGAAGAGGCCGGGAAAATCGATGACGCCTTTGCCTACTTCGGTCTGGCTGTTCTTTTCCGCCTGCGATCGCAAATCCTTCAGGTGCAGATCGAGCACCCGGCTGCCGGCTTCGGCCACGGCTTGGACCGGATCGACGCCGGCGCGCAGCGTATGTCCGACGTCGATGCAAAGGCCGAAGCGCTTGTCGCGATTTTTCACCAGCTTGAGCGCATCCTGCGGAGCGGGAAAATGCTTATCTTCCGGCCCGTGGTTGTGGATGGCCACGGCGATGTTGTAATCGCCAATCATCCGCTCGATGATGTCCAGGGCAGCCGGGTCGGGCGCGGCGACCATCAGCGGGAATCCAGCGCGGCGCGCGTATTCGAACTCCTTCCGCACTTGCGCCTCGTCGTTTTTCATCGAGATAGTGCCGCCTCCCATCAGGGTCATGCCGGCGTCCGTAATCTTTTGGCGAGCCGCCTGCATGGCCTCGGCCGATTCAGTTCGAGGCAAGTGGACGTCTTTGAGCGTGATGTGCCGCGCACCCATCTGCTTGCACATGGCGATGGCCTGATCCAGGTTGAATTTGCGCAGAGAGTAGGACGCGACTCCCAGTTTGATCCGATCGCTGTGGCGGGCATCGGTGACGCCGGTCCAGGCTTCAGGCTTCAAACTCCAGGCTTCAGGCAGGGAAGGAAGGATCGCAGCGGCGCCGACGGCGCTCAGGAAAGCTCGTCGATTCATGGTGGCACCTCTTGGTTGTAAGGGAACGCTCGTATCATGTCATAAGAGGTTCTTGAATTCTACAATTGGGGACTGATAAGGACTAAGGACTAAGGACAAGGTCGGAGTTTTCCTATGAAATTTGACCACGGAGAGAGGGCGCGCCGTGGGATGTTTTTTCGTACTTCGTCCTTCGTCCTTAGTCCTTTGTCCTTTGTACCTCGTCCCCAATTTTAGAATCCATGGTAGATTCCCACCCATGATCCTGAGCCGCCGCGCCGCTCTAAGCCTGATCGCAACGCTGGCGCCCGTGTCCAGTGCGCGCCTGGCCGCAAGGCAGTCCGAAGGCCTGATCATTTCTCCCAGTCCGGCCCAACGCTCCTGGATTGTCACCGTCAACGGTGCAATCCGGCCCGAGAAGCTGGGCATGACGCTCATGCATGAGCACGTCCTGGTCGATTTCATCGGCGCCGACAAGGTCTCGCCGGATCGCTATGACCGCGACGCGGCTTTCGAGGTTGTGTTGCCCCATCTGCAGGAGCTCCGCAAGGAAGGGTGCAGCGCGCTGGTGGAGTGCACGCCGAGTTATCTCGGACGCGACCCCGAGCTGCTGCGAGGACTGGCGGAGGCCAGTGGTCTGGCCATCCTGACCAACACGGGCTATTACGGAGCCGCACAGGACAAGTTTCTACCAACGCACGCCTTTACAGAGTCGGCCGATCAGTTGGCGGCGCGCTGGACGCGCGAATACCGCGAAGGCATCGGCCAGACCGCCATCCGGCCGGGATTTCTGAAGCTCGGCGTCGACGCCGGGCCCTTGTCGGACGTGGACCGCAAGCTGATTGTGGCTGGCGCACGGTGTCATCTGCAGACTGGGTTGACCATTCACGTACACACGGGCGACGGCCGGGCTGCCCTCGATATTCTCGAGACGCTACAGAGCCACGATGTGGCGCCAGGCGCATATGTTTGGGTGCACGCGCAAAACGAGAAGGAACGCTCGGTCCATCTTAAGGCTGCCGAGCAGGGCGCGTGGATCGAGTTTGACGGCATTGGCCCCGAGACGATGCGGCAGCACGTGGATGCCGTCCACCAATTGTGCGAGCGCGGCCACGCCGGGCGCGTGCTGATTTCGCAAGATGCCGGCTGGTACCGAGTCGGAGAAGCCGGCGGCGGCAAATTCCGCGGTTACACGTTTTTGTTCGAACGTTTCCTGCCGGCGTTGCGGCGCAAGGGAATTACGGAATCCACAATCCAGACGCTGCTGGTCGACAATCCCGCCGAAGCCCTGTCCGTTCGCGTCCGCAAAGCAAACGATCACACCGGCAGCCGCTGAAAGAACAGTAGGCAGTAGGCAGTCGGCAGCAGTGGCACCGGCCGCCCGGCCGGTAGCGGTGCCGCGCGCGTAAGCAAGCGGGCCCTCAGCAGGGATGCCACTTACCGTCGCCTGTGGTTGGCGGCAATATCTCCGTCACGAATTGAGCCGTTGATAAGTACTTGCCGAGAGCGCGGGCACAGGCTCCCAATTTTCATCTGTGGGAGTGAACCCCCGGATTCATGACTGCCTTTACGAAAACCCAGAGAATGTTATGGTGATACTATTTGGTCATGATCGATTGGTCTTCCTGTCCCGCAGTCGAGCGCGACCCGGAGCGCGTCAGCGGAGCCTGGGTGTTCCAAGGTACGCGTATTCCGGTGGCTGCCCTGTTTGAAAATCTGGAAGACGGCGCCTCTGCGCCGCAGTTTGTGGAGTGGTTTCCCGGAGTCAAGCTGGATCAGGTCCGTGCCGTCCTCGATCACGCGGCACGGAGCGCCTTAGCCGTGCCTGGAAGCTACACAGAAGTGCAGATCCCATACAAGGACGGCTAAAAGGGGGTCGAATGCGACGGACGAACACACTTGACGAGGGCGCCGCGTTTCGCGCGTATCAAAAGGATCCGCGCACGGGGCTTTGGAAAACGTTCAAGTTGTGATTTAAGGATGGATTGAAACGGCCAAGGGAAATGGGTCGTCCGATTCCAAAACGAGGGATCGGGGCAGCATCAACCTCAGCAGCGTTTGTGATCGGGAGGCCAATGCATGAAGGTTTGGGAGAGCAAGATCGTCCCCGTCTCGTTTGCAATCTCCAGCGTGCTGTTTCTCTTCGCAGCACTGAAACCCGTAATCAAAGAGCAGCCCCTTAATGTCGTTTTCCTCTGTGTCGGCGCCCTCTGCCTGGTCCTCGCCATCGCTACGTGGCGGAAGTCCGGTGGCGGTTCCGGCCCGCCGAATAATGCCTAACCATCAATCGACGCGCCACCGCGATTCCCTTGGATTGATACATTGGCTGGCGCGCGGCCGAAGCCGGATGTCCGGCTGCTAGTGTCATTTCTTCTAACCGTGAAAAAACAACCCACGCAGAAACAAGGCCAATATCTCGCCTTCATCTACTACTACACAAAGCTCAACGGGCGTCCGCCTGCCGAGGCTGAAATGCAGCGGTATTTCCAGGTCACACCTCCAAGTGTGCATCAAATGATTCTGGCGCTGGAACGAAACGGCTTTATCACGAGAGTGCCAGGGCAGGGCCGATCCATTCAGGTGCTCCTCTCGCGAGACCAGCTTCCCGATTTGGATTAGTAGCAGGCAGACATCTGCCTCAGCGGCAATCCCGGCGGCACCGCTCCCACGCATGGCAATACCCGCGTCCGCCGCCCCTCACAACGCTTCCTGACAGCCCACTCCTAATTCTCCAACCCGTCCCACGCAGTTCTTCATCCGAGCGTCCTTGCGCCAGCTTCAGTCATCCTGTTAAGTACAATCCCCATAATCTTGTATAATCTCGTTGCGGTTTTGTTCACGGTTTCTTTCTGGAATCTCTCGAATATCTCGCCGGAGTGAACCACCCGGTCAGAGACTCCGGAAAGAACTGTACGTTGGGCCGACTAGACATAGCCTGGCCGGCAAGCTGCCTTGGAGGAGTCACTTCTGGAGATGCACTGTGCAAACGTTTAACTTTGTTGTGGAACGCGACCCCGACACGGGGTTCTACGTGGGCCATGTGCCCGGCTGGCCTGGTGCTCACACGCAGGGCGCTACGCTCGACGAACTCGAGAAGAACCTTCGTGAGGTCGTCGAGATGCTGCTCGAAGACGGCGATCCGAAGTTCGAATCTGAGTTTGTAGGGGTCCAGACAATTCGAGTGGCTTGAGTTTGGGCTCGGTACCTGTACTCAAGCCGCGTGAAGCTGCTGCGCTTTTGCTTCGGTTGGGGTTCATCGAGGTTCGGCAGCGTGGTTCACACTGCCAGTATCGACATCCTGACGGCCGCGGGACAACTATCCCGTTTCACGCAGGCCGTGACATATCCCCAACGCTTCTCCGGAAGATCGCTCGTGACATTGGTCTCACTCTGGAAGGATTCCTTAGCCAAGGCTGAGTGCGGCCCAACTACGCGCCGCCCCCTACACCGGGCGTCAGGGTCAACGGAGCGGATACTGCGGATGCGCCGCCATGTCAGTGCGCACCCGGAAGGGTGCGGTGATCTTGCGGCTTCAGCAACTGTGTATAAGCTGTGGCGTGGATTGCAGGGCACACCAACTTCGGAAAAAGAACGCGATGAATTTTCAAGAGCTGCGGGTATTACTCAACTACCACTACTGGGCGCGTGACCGCCTGCTTGAAGCCGTCGACGGTCTGTCGCCAGAGCAGTACACCAAGGATCTCAGCAACAGCTTCCGGTTGATCCGCGACACCCTAGTTCATATCTACTCTGCCGAATGGATCTGGTGTTCGCGTTGGCACGGAGAGTTGCCTGCTGCAATGTTGCCGCCGGAAATGTTTCCGGATTTGGCTGCGCTCCGCAAGGTCTGGGGCGAGCACGAACTCAAGATGCGCTCGTTTCTTGACAGTCTCGGCCAGGACGGAGTCAATCGCATCATTGAGTACAGAACCACCGGCGGTCAGGAATGGAGGCAGGTGTTTCGGCACATGCTGCAACACGTAGTGAACCATGCATCGTATCACCGCGGCCAAGTAACAACGATGCTTCGTCAGCTCAAAGCCGCGCCGCCGGCAAGCATGGATCTGATTAAGTTTTATCGGGAGAGTGGCATTGGATCCCCGGACGCAGGTTCCTGACAGAGCAGAGTGGCGCCGGTCGCCAGGCCGGTGTGAAGCCTGCTGTGTAACGTTCCGTGCAAAGAACAAACGACCCGCGCCACTCAGTCCGCAGTCTCAGCAGTCCGATAAGTATAATGGTGCCGCCAGGGGTGGCACCGGCTTCCAGCCAGTGGCTTTTCTTCGAATCGGCCAACAACGTTAGGGGACCGTTCCGATGTGCAGAAACATCAAGACTCTTTTCAACTTCGAACCTCCGGCGACCGAACAGGAGATTCGAGCTTCGTCGCTTCAGTTTGTGAGAAAACTCTGTGGCTTCACCAAGCCCTCGAAGGCCAACGAGGCCGCATTCAATTCAGCCGTCAATCAAGTCTCGGAGGTTGCACAAATGCTTCTCGCTTCTCTGGTGACGACCGCCGATCCACACGATCGCGAGGCCGAGACAGCGAAGGCTCGCGCGAGAACCGCGAAGCGATTCAGCAGTGACTTGAAGACCGTTCAGTAGGAGTGGCACAGGGCTCCAGCCCTGTGCGCTTTTCTTAGGGTACCAACTGGATGAACATTCGTCGCCACAGCCGCAACCAAAAGCCGCCGGCCGCCAGTCGCCAGTTGAAAGGGGCGATGACGCGGGTTGCGCGCCCTGGCAGGGCCGCGACCGGTGTTCGCAAGAGCATCGGCGCTTTTTTTGTTTGCACCAACCCGTGCTGTAGTTTTCGCAGGTCAGATCCGTGCCGAAATTAACAGCGCCGCGAGCGACACGAGCGGGTCAGCTCCGCTGGTTGATTCCACTGAGGTGAGATAATCGATGAAACTCTGCATCCTATTTCTGTTAACGACGTTGATGTCCTCTTTTCCATCCCCGGCCCCGGCAGGAAAAATTGTGAAGGAATCAATCCGCTCACAAGAGGTAGAGCGGACCTACTACCTTTTCGTTCCTGACAGCATCAGCCCGGCGACGCCCGCCCCTCTGATCGTCCTGCTGCACGGTTCAGGGCGCAATGGCCTCTCGCTCGTCGAGAAGTGGAAAGAGCTTGCGAAGAAAGAAAGGATCATTATTGCGGGGCCAGACTCTCTAAACTCACAGGGATGGAAGATACCGGAGGACGGGCCAGATTTTATTCATGAACTCATCGAGACGCTTAAAGCTAAATACCCGGTAAACACGCGTCGGGTGTACCTATTCGGGCACTCGGCAGGGGCCGGACAAGCTCTGTACCTTTCGTTGTTTGAGTCCGAGTATTTCGCCGCGACGGCTGTTCATGCCGGAGCACTAGGCACGGACGATGGTCCATTCATTGAACGGGCGCAGCGCAAAATCCCGATTGCCATTTTTGTCGGGACGAACGATCAATTGTTCCCACTGTCGGTGGTCCGAGCCACCCGTGATGCTCTGAACGCCCGCGGCTTTAAGTCAGAGCTTACGGAGATAAGAGGCCACACGCATTGGTATTATGACCGCGCATCAGAGATCAATCGGAGTGCATGGGAGTTCTTGAAAGGGCATGAGCTTGGTGGGGAGCCGAGGTATGAGCAGCATCGATTCAGCAGATGATAAGATCCAGGGATACGTGCTGGCTCGACTTGGAAGGCGGAGCGCGCCGCCTAGCAGCCGAATGGAGCCGGCGCGCCGATGAATCCCGCGTCACCCTCTTTCGATCCCGGAACCTCGCTCACGGCAGCGAGCCTGCTATTTGGATTCCTGTTCACTGGCTTCTGGTGGGCTCTTGACCGCGAACTCAAGTTCGAACCCGAACAGCGCCACTTCAAGTTAGGGTACTGCCTGCTGCTCCTGACGATGGCTGTGGTTGCCGGCTTTGGCATTCTGGTGCCACTCTGGCGTCTGTCAGTTGAGAATCTGGCGTACAGGCTGCCATTCCGCGCAAGCTGCGTCGCCACCGTCGGCGTGTTCGGGTACATGTTGACAGAATTCGGACACTACCGTGTGTTCCAGCGGCCAAAGTACACAACCTGGCAGGAACGTCTCTTCTTTTGGGCAACGCTGGCGGCATTAGGCCTAGGCACATGCTGGTTGTTCCGTGCCCTCTGAAATGATCGTCGCTCCGTGCCAGCTAATCTCGCCGGATTTCCGCCAGAGCGCGGACCGCCCGGAGCTCGTATCGTTGATCTGCCAGGGGCGGACAGGTCATTACCTCTTTCTCAGCCGACAGGCTGCTGAAAGAACTACGGCAGTTCATGGCGGGCTTGTCGTAAGATTGATTTATCAAACGGAGATTTCACGATGAAGAAGGCAATCGAGGTCAGACCGCTAAGTGGCTACCGAATTTGGCTGAAGTACACCGACGGGGAAACGGGCGAAGTCGATCTCAGTCACTTGGCCGGTCGAGGTGTATTCAAGGTCTGGGCGGATCGCAGAGTTTTCGAAGGTGTTCACGTCGACCCGAGCGGTGCGATCGCATGGAGTGAAGACATTGATTTATGTCCGGACGCATTGTATCTGCGGTTGACCGGCAAGGCAGTTGATGAACTCTTCCCGAAATTGAGACCGGCTCCAGTCGATGCCTGAACTCAGTCGATTCTACGGAATCGTCATCAAAATGTATTTCGACGACCACGACCCTTCCCACTTTCACGCGGAGTACGCCGAAGACGAGGCGGTCATCAGCATTGAAACCCTGGCAGTAATCGCCGGCCGCCTGCGACCGAGAGCCTTGGGTTTAGTGGCAGAGTGGGCTTCATTGCATCAGGAAGACTTGCGGAAAGCTTGGCTCAAGGCGAAGAACCTGGAAGCCACTGAAAAGATCGCCCCTCTCCCGTGACGGCACATGACAAGGCAATGGAGCCCCTAATCGGCGCCAGTCGCAGTTGAAACGGGCGATGATGCCGGTTGCGCCGCGCTGGCGGTGCCGCAACCGGTGCTGGCAAGAGCATCGGGGCTTTTTTGTTTGCACCACCCCGTGTTGTAATTTCAGGAGGTCAGATCCGTGCCGAAATTAACAGTGCCGCGAGCGACGCGAGCGGGTCAGCTCCGTTGCTTGATTTCGTCACCTTCAAGTTGCCAGAGAGCCAAGTGCTCCTGGCGATTTGGTATTGTCGAAGGCAAGCTAGATCTCGGATCATCTTGTTGCGGTTTCGTTCAACGTTAGACGGATGATTTCACAAGCGCAGATTGCGAGCAGGCGGGCATTCTGGAGTAGACTACGGCGATGGCAACAGACTTGCTCGCGCGGATCACACACGACCCCCAGGTGATGGGCGGCCGCCCGTGCATCCGCGGGATGAGAGTAACGGTCGGAACGATCGTTGGCCTATTTGCGTCGGGTCACTCCGCCGAGGGAATCCTGGAGGCGTACCCGTACCTCGAGAGAGAAGATGTGCCGGCCGCTCTCGCTTACGCAGCTTGGCGCGCAGAGGAGGTTGATCTCCCACTTCATTCCTCATGAAGGTCCTGGTGGACATGAACCTCTCCGCAGTCTGGCTAGAGTTGTTGGCACACCATGGTTTCGAAGCCGTGCACTGGTCAAGCGTCGGCGATCCCAAGGCCCGCGTGAAGGCGGTTCAGTAGGAGTGGCACAGGGCTCCAGCCCTGTGCGCTTTTCTTGGGTACCAACTGGATGAACGTTCGTCGCCACAGGAGCAACTAAGAGCCTCCGTCGCCAGTCGGCAGTCGCCACTTGAAGCGGGCGATGACGTGGGTTGCGCCTCGCTGGTGGTGCCGCGACTGAACACCAAGCAGTTTTTGGGGGACAGACTCGAGCTTGGGACAAGATGATCACAACCGCTGACGTCCGAAGGATCGCCCATGCTCGCCTGAAGGATGCGAAAGTTCTCTTCGCCGGAAAGAGGTATGACGGAGCCATTTACCTCTGCGGTTATGCCATCGAACTGGGCCTCAAGACCCGAATCTGCCGCGCATTAAACTGGCAGGGTTACCCGGAGTCAAGGAAGGAGTTCGAGGGCCTGCAGAGTTTCAAGACCCATGACCTTGATCTCCTCCTCCGTCTCGGCGGTCGCGAGCAGATCATCAAGGGCGACCTATCTTGCGGAATGGTCAGCTGTGGCACAATGGAACCCTGAGTCCCGGTACCAGCCTGTCGGCAAAGCCACGGCTGGGGACGCGCAGCTCATGATACAGGCCGCGGAACTACTCTTAAGGAAGGTATGAAGGACATCGCCGAACGCCTACGAACGAAAGAGCAGGAGATGGCTACCGAGAAGGGGCCGTTCCTGCTTTTTGCTCTCTTTCTACGGGAGGACGCTCCCGACCTCTGGGATCTGGTCGTGTCGGCTCCCTGGATCGAGGCTGACAAAGGACAAGCTCTTGCTTACATCGCGTCGAAAGTAGGAGAAGCGCTATCGCTGGACGAAATCACGAAGCTTTCCCGGATCGCATTAATCGACCGTAGTAATCCGGCTCTCGAGGCGGTTCAGCAGGCGATTCACATCGAGCATGGATTGGCGGACCTCCAGGACAGTGTTTTTTTTGGCATCCCAATAAGGCATGCTTACATTGTGACGTCGCGGAGGGAAGCCGCTTAGAAAGCGCATCCAGCGGACGCGCCACCGCGATTCCTTCTGTTCGATATATTCCCTGGCGCGCGGCTGACGCCGGACGTTGGACCGCCGCAGAACGACATGTCTGAAGTAAGCATTCATTCGCTAGTGCCGGATTCCGAGGCGCTTCTGGCCTTAGCACCAGAGGAATTGGCCGGCGTGGTGCTTCAGTACCTGAACTCACTCTCCAATTCGGATAGCGGACAGCTGAATCGCTACAACATCAGCCTGCCGCACACAGTCCAGGCATACCCCAGCGAGCATCGCGACCGGCGAACTGCGAGGGCGCAACGAGTAGATGCGAAACAATCGTGAGCGCCGCTCGCGGCTGAGCGGCAGTCCGTTAGGCCTCACGACAAACGCGGAGTCACATGGAGCAAGGCCAACTCAGCTGGATCGCCAACTTCATCTGGGGAATTGCCGATGACGTGCTACGGGATCTATACGTCCGCGGCAAGTATCGGGACGTTATCCTTCCAATGATCGTCCTGCGCCGGCTCGACGCGGTGCTCGAGCCAACCAAGCAGGCCGTTCTCGACACGAAGGCCTCGCTCGACAAGGTGAAGATCGTCCATCAGGACCCGGCTTTGCGGCAGGCGGCGGGCCAGGCGTTCTACAACACTTCCAAGTTCACCCTCCGAGACCTGAAGGCCCGCGCCAGCCAGCAGCAGCTCAGGGCCGATTTCGAAGCCTACCTCGACGGCTTCTCGCCTAACGTGCAGGACATCCTCGAAAACTTCGAGTTCCGCAATCAGATCCCGCGCCTCTCCAAGGCCGACGCGCTCGGGACGCTGATCGAGAAACTCCTGTCGCCCGACATCAACTTGAGTCCCAACCCGGTCGCAAACGGCGACGGCTCGGTCAAGCACCCCGGCCTTGACAACCACGGCATGGGCACCGTCTTCGAGGAGCTGGTCCGGCGCTTTAATGAGGATAACAACGAGGAGGCGGGCGAGCACTGGACGCCGCGCGACGCCGTGAAGCTGATGGCGAAGCTGATCTTCTTGCCCGTCGCCGAAGAGATCGAATCGGGAACATACCTGCTCTACGACGGCGCCTGCGGCACCGGCGGTATGCTGACTGTCGCCGAGGAGACATTGCAGCAACTCGCCGCCGCACACGGCAAGCAGGTAGCGACGCATCTCTACGGCCAGGAGATCAATGCCGAGACCTACGCTATCTGCAAAGCCGACCTGCTTCTCAAGGGCGAGGGTGACGCGGCCGACAACATCATTGGCGGCCCGGAACATTCGACGCTTGCAAGCGATGCGTTCCCCTCGCGCGAGTTCGACTTCATGCTCAGCAATCCGCCCTACGGCAAGAGCTGGAAGAGCGACCAGGAGCGCATGGGCGGCAAGCAGGGCATCAAGGATCCGCGCTTCGTCATCGAGCACGCAGGCGATCCGGAATACTCATTGATTACCCGCTCGAGCGACGGCCAGATGCTTTTCCTGGCCAACATGCTTTCCAAGATGAAGCGCGACAGCAGGCTCGGCAGCCGCATTGCCGAGGTGCACAACGGCAGCTCGCTTTTCACCGGCGACGCCGGCCAGGGCGAGAGCAACATCCGCCGCTGGATCATCGAAAACGACTGGCTCGACGCCATTGTCGCACTGCCGCTCAACATGTTCTACAACACCGGCATCGCCACCTACATCTGGGTGCTCAGCAACCGCAAACCCGAGCACCGCGCCGGCCGCGTGCAGCTTATCGACGCGACGCAGTGGTTCAAGCCGCTGCGCAAAAACCTCGGCAAGAAGAACTGCGAGCTGTCGGACGAGGACATCCAGCGTGTTTGCGACACCTTCCTCGCCTTCGAGGAGACCGAGCAGTCCAAAATCTTCCCCAACGCCGCCTTCGGCTATTGGAAGGTGACCGTCGAGCGGCCACTGCGTCTCAAGGGAATCGACCCGGACCGCGCCTACGTGGCCAAGGAAATTAAGTCATTCAAGGAAAGCGCCGAGCGCGCGGAGGATGCGCCGGCCGTCATCAAGAAGATCCACAAAAGGGGCACTGCCCCCGACCCCCTGCGCGGCTTGTTTGCGACTACCGTCGAGGGTAAGTCCGCTGTCGTAGAGTACGAACCCGACCCCGACCTGCGCGACACCGAACAAGTGCCGCTTCTTGAGGAGGGCGGCATCGAGGCCTTCCTGCGCCGCGAGGTGCTGCCGCACGCCAACGACGCCTGGTACGTCCCGGAAAGCGTCAAGACTGGTTACGAGGTCAGTTTCACCCGCTACTTCTACAAACCCCAGCCGCTGCGTACGCTGGAAGAGATCCGTGCCGACATCCTGGCGTTGGAGAAGGAGACCGAGGGTCTGCTGGGCGAGATCATCGGCTCGGCGAAGACGGCGACGGCGGAATGACCGAGCAGATTTTCGTCGTCAGACTTTTCGCCAGAGCGCGGAGTGCCCGAAGCTTGTTTCGCTGATCTGCCAGGGGCAGCTCACTACGTCTTTCTCACCCGAGCCGCTGAAGTGCTTAAAGAACTACGGCAGTTCGCGGCGGGCTTGTCATAAGATTGATTTATCAGACGGAGACTTCACGATGAAGAAGGCAATCGAGGTCAGACCGCTAAGTGGCTACCGAATTTGGCTGAAGTACACCGACGGCGAAACGGGCGAAGTCGATCTCAGCCACTTGGCTGGTCGAGGCGTATTCAAGGTCTGGGCGGATCGAAGAGTTTTTGAAGGTGTTCACGTCGACCCGAGCGGTGCGATCGCATGGAGTGAAGACATTGATTTATGTCCGGATACATTGTATCTGCGGTTGACCGGCAAGCCAATTGATGAACTCTTCCCGAAATTGAAACCGTCTCCAGTCGATGCCTGAACTCAGTCGATTCTACGGAATCGTGATCAAAATGCAGAACCGATCCAAGTTCCCGCACATGCCCGAGGGCCAGCCATCAAC